>CAZEPO010000009.1:0-25655 GCA_964514125.1 uncultured Lachnospiraceae bacterium | reverse complement strand
GTGCTTGCCTTGAAGGAAGGTGTATAACATGATGAAATGACCATCGGCTCCTTGGTCTGTGGATTTTTCCCGATGCGTTCTTTTCGGTAGGTTGTCCCGAACGTACCGAAGCCGTGAATCTGTATCGAATCTCTTCTTACCATACAATCTGCCAGCTCCTCAAATACAGCTCGTATCACTCTGCCCGCTTCTTCCTTTGTTACACTTGTCTTTTCTGCTACGTTCTGAATCAATTCTGTTCTTGTCATTTTCATTCTCCTGTCTGCTCAATTGTTGTTCCCCAGCTCTGTTTGAACACCACCGGCATATCCTGTCGTGTTTCTGCCTCTTTCGTCCATTCAAACGATTCCGGGTAATATTCTGTCTTAGCCAGATTGCCCCGCTGTATCGCCCGCAGTGCTGCACTGCTCGGCATTTCAAATTTGAGACACCAGAACTGTGCTGCATCATAAGCGCCCTCTGCTGTATCTTCTACTTCCAGCAGATAGTTCAGCACATGTGGATAAAAAGATTCCAGTTCATGCTGCAAATATTCCATCTGTCCTTCGATCGTACAGTAATCCAGCTCATTCGCTGCGCAATAGCTCATCAGGCTGCTGCAGCGTTCCAAATGCCATTGGCATAAGCCAAGACTGGTTCCGCCGTCACCGACTGCAGTGGGATCAAAATTGGATTCCAAATGGATATTCGCCAATACCCCACACGCAGCAGCATGATTCAATCCACTTTTTTCGCGAAGATACTGATAGATTTCCTGAACTGCTTCCGATGTATCGACCTCCGGATACGCATTGACATTGATGAACAATGACAGATCAGGCTCCTGCGCCGATGTTTCTGTTTTCTCAGTTTCTTTCTTCTCGGTCTCTTTCTTCTCAGTCTCTTTCTTCTCGGTCTCCGGCTGTTCTGTTGCAGTCGCTTCCGTCTCAGACGCTTCCTGATCGGTCTGTGTTCCGTCAGATTCCGCTACCGATGTCTCCGTCTCCGTTGCTGCAGTTTCCGGATACTCTGTCTCACTCTCAGCCCCTCCGGTTCCCGGATGCTCTGTTTCTGTGTCTCCAGTCTCCGGCTGTTCCGTCTCCCCTGTTTCCGGATGCTCTGTCTCTGTCGCTCCGGTCTCCGGATACTCTGTCTCAGTCTCTGTTGGCGTCGTTTCCGTCGGATGCTCTGTCTCTGTTTCTGTGTCTCCAGTCTCCGGCTGTTCCGTCTCTGTCTCAGTCACTCCAGTCTCCGGAGGCACTGTTTCAGTTGGTTTTGTTTCCGGTGGTTTGGTCTCCGGCTGTTCCGTTTCTTTGTCTGCTGAGGCCGTTTCCTGCTCTGAAGAACTGACCTGTGTCTCATCTGCTGGCTTCTCATACGCCATGGAATATGATACAGTCTTTTCTTCTGCATGGACGGTTCCCATCAAAGACTCAGTCATGACCATTGTCAGCACCAGCATTGCAGATAATTTTTTTCTTTTCATATTCTGTGCTCCTCACATCATTTCGTCTGATCATTCGTCCCCTTACAACAACCAACTCTCCTCTTCTTCTTTATAACACAAAAATCGGTCTTATATCATTTGACACGATAAATAGACGTTTTGACACGATAAATAGTCAATTTGTGTTCTTGTTTTTTGTTTTTGAGTTAAATTTCATATAGAATCGTGTGTCTCGTATGCAATGAATTCGGAACATCGATCAATCTCTGATTGGATGAATCCGTATAATACCCTTGTGCATCTGCGAGATCCTCTTCGTATTTGCCATCCACGAGGACATCGATAAAACGCATCACTGGCAAATGCTTAACCTCTTCATACTTATACCCGGTATAAAGCCAGATTGTCTTCTGCGCATATTCCTGTTTCAAAAACTGACAGAGCATCGTAATCTCTGCCCGATTTATCAGAAATAGTGGATCTCCCCCTTTGAAGGTACAGCCTGCTATGTAATCCTTCTCCAACTGCTTCTCAATCTGATATAATTCATGCGTTGTAAATTCAAATCCCTCACCCGGATCCTGTACGCGAGGATCCTTACACCCGCTGCAGTCATGACCGCACCCTGATACGAACAGTGTTACCCTGAGTCCTGTTCCGCTTCGCATATCATCTTTTGCAATCTTGTAATATTTCATGTTATGCTTCCTCCTGCATTTCCTGAATGATCGCCAGCAGCTCCTCCTTCAAGATTTCAGGATCTGCCTTCAGATACTCTTCTTTTCTCCAGTCTTCCAGACAATAGGAATGTGAATAAACATCATCCTCCTTTGTGATGATATGGCATTTCGGATACTCCTGCTGTATCTTCTTATCCAAAAAGCGAATGGCATTTTCTTCTATTCGGCTGTCTGACAGGTAAATATCAATCCCGCCCTGAAGTGCACTTGTCATTTCCAGCACAGTATGATAGGAAATCGTCAGAATTGGGTTGATCTTTAGCTTCGTTTTCGCCTGTTCTTTTACCAACAGATTGACCTGTTCCAGAATATTTCTGTATTCCCAAAGGATTTTTTTGTCCTCTGCATAGACCAGAATATTGATGACCTCTATGCTCTCTTTGTTTTTTCTTAATGTATACATGGAGTCCCTCTCCTTTTTTTGTTTTGTTATGTTTTGATTTGATCTTATATGGGAATAGCATCCGTATCAAAACCCCCCTCTTCTGATACAGATGCTATTCTCCTTCGGTTATTCCAGACTGGTTGTACAATGCGGACATTTCACTGCATCCAATGCAATTTCACTCTTGCAGTACGGACAAGTCTTTGTCGTCGCTTCTTTTTCTTGTTTTTTGATGAGCTTGCTGCTCGCACTATTGACTGCCTTGACCAGGCAGAATACCACAAATGCTGTGATCAGGAAGTTGATGACTGCCGTGATAAAATTACCATAGGTCAGTGTCGGAGCTGATTCAGCGGACCCCAATGTCAAGGTCAAGTGTGAAAAATCGGTACCTCCGATCATTCCAAGCAGCGGTGAAATAATATCATCATTCAGTGAGGTAACGATTCCTGTAAATGCACCTCCGATGATCACACCAACTGCCAGGTCGATCACATTGCCTCTTGAAATAAATTCTTTGAATTCCTTTATAAATCCCATAAGCATCTCTCCTTTATTTTTGATCTACTAACACCTTAGCACAATTTTTCTGCTTTTTTTTATTCGCACGTTAAATAGACGTTTTCACACGATAAATAGTCAATCCCAGCATAAACAAAAGTGAAGCAGCCATGAGTGCCTGATATAACGCAAGGTTGGTCGAATCGCCTGTTTTGGGCGGCTGAATAACCTGCGGAGTCGTCTTCTCTGATGTCTGCTTCACTTCTGTAACCATAAATTTCCAGTCACTTCTAGTCAGTTTATCGCTGTATTCGATTCCAAGATCTTTGTTCAATTCCAGTTCAACTGTAATATGCGCCTGCTTCCCAGCCTCATAGGTACCAAGATAGATCACATCCTGAAGATTGCCATTTTCGTATTCTGTACCGCTCGCGGTGCCGTTGTAGAGTTCTTCTTCCTCCAAGGCTACCTTCATGGAAATCTGTTCCAACAGCTGATTTTTGTTTTCATCCTGTTCTACCGGGACTGCCTGCATATATAATTTCCAGGTTTTGCCTGAGCCATTTTCAATCTGCAGATCATCTTCATACCTGCCTCCCGGAACCATATTCGTGAAATCCATAAACCAGTTTCCATCGCTTCCCCGCACTGGATTCCAGGTCATGGTGCCATCTGTTTCTTCAAAATAGAGTTTTTTCGTCTCCTGCGCTGACACTGGTCCTGCGGCTGCCGCAAGAAGTCCCAGTGTCAGTGCTATCATGCCCAAGTTTCTTTTTTTCATCTAGTTCTGTCTCCCCGCTCTTTGTTCTATAATTCTGTCGGTTTCACCGCCTGCGAAGCCAGATAATTCACGATCTCGCTGTTGTCCTCTGCTGTACCAAATACCGTCTTGACTGCATCTGCAGTAGCCTGAACCGTCGCAGCTGTCACAAGCATCGTATACTCTGCACATTCATAATCATAAGAGCTGTTTTTGACAGCAGTCGTGATCCAGTTCTGACTCTCTTTGTCATAGAATGTAAGCTTCTCGATGATTGCGGGGCGGATTGCCGCATTCATTGTCACTGCATCTACTGCCAGCGGAGAACTTCCTTCTGAACCAATTACACCAATATAATACAAAATATAGTTGCCATTTTGATCCGGCTGTTCATTGATCAGAAGCCACTTGCCTGACGCATCTTCCATTTTCTCTGCTACCGGAAGATCCAGAGAAACTTCACCTTTTCTTCCAGATGCCCAAAGTACGACCTGATCTCCCCAGTTGATCTGTGCCGCATATTCTCTGGAATCTTCCGTATCAAAAATAAGAGGAAATGCTTCACCTGCTGCTGGAGGTATTACATGACCCTCCAGATCTGTTATATTCTGCTTTCTGATCCATTGCTGACCTATCACCAATTTGGCAAATACCGGAACACTGCCTTTATTTGTAACCCATACATCTTTGTTGATCTGCTCCCCCGGCAGCCAGTTATCCGGCGATACAAACCGTTCTTCCAATTTGGTATCATATCTGGCAGTCTTAAATTCGTTGTGTACGGTCAGTTCCTGTGTCCAATATGCAAAAACACCACTGATACAGCAGAGAACCGCCAGACCTGCCAGCCAATATAATTTGTTATGCCTTTGCTTCCAATGGAAGCTTCTTTTTCTGATCATCGATTTCTTTCCCTTCTTTCGGTTCTGAAACCATTTCTTCTAAAATATAACTGAGCAGCAAAATCACTGCCATACCTGCGATTACCGCCGGATTCTTTCCATATGTTACAAAATAACCGGCGTACGGAATTGCGAAGTTCGTCGCTTTTCCGGCAATCTCTGCTGCCTTCACCGGAACAGGATCCTCTGTCTTGTTATGATCGCCTTTTGTTGCAACCGTTTGAGACGCTTCATCTACTCTCATGATCCGGTGTGTCACCAAAGAGCTGCCTGCATAGAAAGTGACTGGATCCCCCACTTCCAGTTCCTCGAAGCTGTTCTCATGATAATAAATAATACTGCCTACCGGATATGTCGGTTCCATACTTCCTGATAATACAGCCATCGGCCGATAGCCTAACAGGATTGGTGCAGCAACCGCCATATAAATGACGATTGCTGCGATTACGATCCCAGAGAGCATTTTAAAGACCTGATTCAATACTTTCATCACTTACTCCTCTATCATTCATGCTCTGATCATTTGTTTCCAGCACTTTCTATCTTACTCTGGCACTACTAAGAACTGCTTAGTTGCCTGCTGCAGCTGCACTCGGTGTATAACTCCATTTTGCTGCTGTAGCTGCATCTGCGTTTGCCTGCAGCAGTTCTGTCGTGATCGTCAGTGTATAATTCGCTCCTGCCAATCCGGCATTCTGCTCGTCCAGTTTCACCACTGCCTTCTGATACATCACCTTGCCAGCATCCACTTTATCTGGCATAACTGTTGTATACGCATCTTCCGGAACCTGATCTGCTGATACATCGTCATTTACCACGGCATACAGCGTATCCTTAGTATAGGTACCCATATTGGCATTCTTACATAATGTTACGAAATTCATCAGCTGTGAAGTCATCTCACCTGCTGCAAGCTCTGTCTTGTAATAAAACCATCCATCATTTCCATCGAGCCACTTGGAGTCTGAACCAGTTCCGACTCCGACCAGATTCTTGTATACAGAAGATTTACCAACTGTAATTGCATTTTCCAGATCTGTTACATCGATATTAGCCGGGAAAAATGCATCATTCTTCGTGGAGGTTCCGCCTGCTTCGCTGACTGAGCTGAGGCTCTGGATCGTTGTTTTGTTCGTTCCTTCACCGCGCTCCCATACTTCATCGAATTTTACTCTGACATACAATGGATAGTCACCTGTATTCTTAGCCTGTACTTCCTTGGTGACCTCTCCGCCCGGTTCCCAGTTCAGCTCCGGTGTAAACTTCTCGATCGTCTCACCGCCGTATTTCTTCGTTGCGAACGGGTTCTTAATCTCCATTGTTTTTGAGAAATATGCAAAGGTACCTGCTACTACGGTTAATGCCAGCAGACCAGCCATTACTTTGATTTTTCTTGATTTCTTCATCTTTTCACCTCATCTGATTTGTCCAAAGTTTTTCGTTTTATATTTTGTTTATGCACCTGTACTTGTGGATGCATCTGTGAAGGTCCAGTCGATTCCTCCCGGAAGTTTTTCTGGATCAAGACCAAATGTACTCTCCATTGCAACCTTAGTTGCCTGTACTGTCTCAACAGTGATCGTCAGTATATATTCCGCATTGCCATATCCAGTTTTGGTCGCATCCTGTCTTGTGAGAGCCATGCTGTGAAGTGCATCGTCAGGTACCTTACCTGTATATTCTATCCACTTTGAACCTTCATCATCTTCTCCCGTTCCAAAATCACCGCTGTCTGTGCCCGGTGCCGTCGCTGCAGTTGTATAATAATTGGTCGTTGTATAAAGACCCATATCCGCATCTTCGATCAACTGGACTGCATCCAGGAAGACACCTGTTGTACCTCCGCTCGCTTCCAAATTAGATTTGTAATACCAGTAACCATCGTCTGCATTATAAAACCACTTATCTTTATTTGTATCATTGATTATCTTTTTTACTACAGATTTATCATTTGCAACGAGACCATCTGTTCCACTCTCCTGATAAGTAGATTCATTCATTCCATTATTTTCTTTTCTTATTTTATCTACATCGTTTTTTTCCAACCATTTTTCATCAAATTTCACACGTACAAAAAGATCATAATCACCGGTGTTATTCACCGTTACGTCCTTGTTGATCGTAGCTCCCGGTACCCAGTTGACACCATCTTTCGGTTTGAAATCCTCGACTACGATACTGTCGTACTTGCCTGTGGAGAATGGGTTCTTGATCGTTGCTATCTGACTGAAATATGCCCAGGTTCCTCCGATCACCATAACTGATGCCAATCCTGCTACTGCCGCCATTTTTTTCTTGTTACGCATACTATTTTCCTCCTTGTTATGTAAATCCTTGTTTTTCTTTTATATATTAAAATGGAATCCTTTGTTCCATCTTAATTACTCTATTGGTACTGCCAGCTTACCTGGCTATTTGTGATACTCGGAATCGCCCATCCCCGACTGCCGGCTATCTCTTCTGCAAGTGATGCCTGAAGCAGCTCACCTATGATCTCTACATCGAACACGGCACCTGAATAATCAGGTTGTATACCATGTTCATCATTGCCGAGTGCCGCGCTGATCGTAACTGCATTTAAGGTAATTCCCGTCCGTTCCTTGGGTTCAAGTACTTTGCTGTAATAATACCAGTCACCGTGTCGAACCCATTCTGTCTGCATTGAGTCATCAAAGTTCAGTGTGATTTCCTGATTGCTCAGCGTGACTTTGTTCTCGCCGCTTTCCAGATAAGGGATAAACTTCACCCGCAGCACTGCTGCCATCTGGCCTTCGTTACCGAATCGGACCTCTTTCTGTTTTTTCTCCCCCGGTACCCATTGATCATACGGATTGAATTTTTCCTCAAGATATACCTTCGGTTCTGTGGTATAGAAGTTGTTTGCAATCGGATTCGATTCCCCAAAGTATGCAAATGTGCTCCCAATCGCTAAGAATACGAGCAGGCCAGGAACAACCAATGTTTTTATTTTTTTGTGTCTTCTCATGTTGTTCCTCCTTACTGCCAGCTCACGCTGTTTCCGTCTGCATCGATCACAGCTGTCCTGCCAAATACAGCATCTGATGCACTTGCATTCACTTCTGCACTGTTCAGAGTAAATGCGCTGTCACTTGCCTGAAGCAGCTCCATCCGAAAGTATAGCTGATAGGATGCATCCGCATATTCGGCTAATGCTCCGCTGTACGATGGAAAGCTTACACTCTCCAAAATATTCGCTGTGCTCTCCCCTGGTTTCAGAAGCTTCCTATAATAAAACCAGCCGTCATTTCCATTCCACCACGCCCCGCCTGTTCCAGCGAAACCATCCAACCAGTGTTTCTCAGCTACCTCTGTACCATTCACCTGGTTGTTCAGAAGCATTGCTTCTCCTGCTTCTGTTTTCTGCCAAGTCTCCGCATAACAGACTCTCAAAAATGCTGCATTTGAACTGGCATTTTGAAATGAAACCTTTTTGACAACGGTTCCTGACGGGCTCGATCCCTGGACAAATTCTTCTTGGATCTCGGCCTGCATTCGATCTGCCTGCAGCCTGTTTGTATGTTCGATCTGTCCAGACCAATAGGCAAAACTGGAACCGGTCAGAAGCAATGCTGCACACCCTATCAAAAGCAACGCAAATCTTTTCGTCCGGCGCATACTCAGCTTTTCCTCCTTCCAAATCTGTATTTCTTTTTTGCAAAATTAAGATAACATACAGCTAGAAACGTCCTACCCACATATTGGCATTTTTTCAATTAATTTTTTTTGCATTTTTACATAAAATCATCTCCGGATCAGCAAAATCTTTCCAACAAAAAAAGCCAAACAGCATATGAAACAGAACGCTCTGTCCATATGCTGTCTGACTTGTTCGAAGGAGTTTATCGAAAAATGTTAGTCATGGCCTTTGATACATGGAAAAATGATTTTCCACCATATGTATTGCTCAGCGTCACGGTCACTTCCTCACCAGGCCGCACTGTAATCTGGCTGCCCTGCAGGATACCGCCGTCTGATAAGCTGATGCCGGAAAGCGTATATTCCTTCGGTAAGATTTCTGTCAGATCAATCGTCGCCGTCTGTTTGATCAGAATCGGCGCACTTGTCTGGCCATGTTTCAATACGACCTGCGTATTGACCAATGCTCCGCCATTGGCTGAAACAGCCTGAATGACGAACTCATCATTTGCCAGTTCTGGTCGAAAGTTACTGATTGCTTTTCGGATATATATCTTTCCTACCGGTATATTAGTCACTGTGATCGTAATATCGTTGCCCGGCAAAACGGTAAGCAGACACCCCTGATCCTGTTCGGTACATGTCCCGGAAGCAGTACTGTCTGCACTCGCTGTGACCTGTACGCCTCCAAACACAATCTTATTCTTCAGACTATCCGGAATGACTTCACTCAAATTGAGTGTACCGCCATCCTTTGGTACGAGCAGCTCATATGTCACCGTATCCTGATGCTTCAATGCTGCTTCTTTTTGGAGATGTTCTGCCTGTTTGGAATCTGCCGCCGGTTTTATATAGATATCGTCACTGCTGATCTGCATCTTGTATTCCGATGCTTTCAGTTCAGCTGATAAGCTGTCATACTCATTTACGATTTTTTGGATCGTCACCTTTGCACGATAAGGTACATTTTCTACTATGGGGGCATTTTCTGCTTCGCTGTTACGATAGACAAATAATTTATTCAAACGATCCTCTGACCGATCACAGCTGTGTTCATTCTGATGCTCGTCTGTCAATGCACTTCCGTTCATACTCTGCCCGATTAAAACTGATGCAATTTCTTTGGGCAGTGTCTGATCCAGATAACTGTTCTGAAAGTCATTGCCCTCCTGATACGCGGTTTCTGTGATCGTATACTCTCCCCATGGAAGATTATGAAACTTGATCCAGCCATCTGATCCAGTCACTTCTTCTGCTGTATAAGAAAGCTGTTCCGCGTAGGTGCTGCCTCCTGCCTTTCTTGTTACAGTAAACTGGATGCCCTCAAGCGTGATCTTGCTTTTCTCTACCAGTTTCTGGAATTCCAGATCATACAAAAGTCCTCTCACATAGGGCACCTGCATCGCAGTCTGTCCGCTGCCGATTGTTCCAATATGGCAGAACAGGATTGCCTGCTGATTGACCTGATAGCTTTCCGGATCACTGACTGTACTGTTCATCTTCTGTGCACAGCTTTGAAAACCTGCCTTCTCCACATTCAGCTGCGCCTTGTAAACCAGCTGATGAATATTGTAGTGATAACCGGTCAATCCGCCGTTCTCTGTGACCTGTACGCCTGTGACACCATTTGATTCCGGTGTCCAGGTCAGAGTGCGTCCTTCGCCGTCATAGGTATAGGAACCGTCACTGTGCTCAACACCTTCATAGGTGATAAAGTCGCCCATCGTATCATTTACCGAATCCACAACAATGTCTTCGATACTGAAATGAATGTTTTGGCTCGCCATCGTATCCAGATTGATCACATACTTCAGTTCTCCTCCGCTACCATTGCCGTTATCTTGCAGATTCACACCAATCGATGCTGTCATCGCTTTTCCTATCATCGGCATCATGATAAATCCGGTAGCTTCAGCACAGTTCGGAGTAGTACCGTGATACCAGCCTGTATAGGTATGTACTGTTTTGCCGCCTCTTGTAAATGTCACCGTTGCCTGATAATTTCTTTCTCCAGACGTACCTGTTATCTTTCCAGGCTGAATGGTACTACTATTTCCCTTAATCTCCTTTTCAGGTACCAGTTCCCCTTCTGTCTTATACTTTCTTGACGTTGTAACCGCAAAATCACATTCTGACAAAAGCTCATCCCAGGTCATCTTCTTCGTCACACCCAGATAGACACGAAATTCATTCTCTATATCTGTAGAAACTACATTCTTCTGGTAGAAGATATCGTCGGAACCATCCCTGTCTATGTCGTATCCTTTTTTGTTGCTCTGCTCTCTTCCGCTGTATCCTTCTGCAACGATCTGCCATCGGTTCTTCGTACCAATGCTGCCGAGCAGATCCGGTGCTGTCACACTGCCCGATTCCGCTGCCGCACTCACCGCTGCCTGAACTGCCAGAAGCTCCGCATCGTCTATCATAACCGCTGCTTCATCGACAATCTCTAATTCTTCCAAAAACGCATCATCTGTCTCTTCCGGCTGTCCCGTTTCTTCTTCTGAAATGCTGTCTTCCATAATATCTTCCGGCTGTACGTCCTCTGTAATGTCACTTCCTATATCAACCGGCAATATTTCCATCTCTTCTGATGCCATATCTTCCGTATTTTCCAGGTGAATTTCTTCTGCTTCTGATATCACATCATCAATCGTTTCCAACGGAATCACCTCTGCCTCAACATTCTGTATCTCAAGATCAGATACGAATTCAGCCGCTGTACTGCCGCCCAGGTCTCCTGTCTCATCGAAACTCATGATCACAGGATCGTCAATCCATTCGTCACTTGCCAATACAGGATTCAATGCACTGCACATCAAAATACCTGCCATACCTAGTGCCAAAGCAGCTTTCTTTTTCCGATTCTTCTTTCTATGTATCCATCGCATCCTGTCCTGCCTCCAATAACTGCATTTTATCAAAACTCTTTTTGCAAGGACACTATAGCACACACTAAGAAACGTTCTACCCACGCCAACGCATTTCCTCGGCCAGCTACAAAAATTTCATCTTGCCCTCTATAAATCTGGCCTCGGCATGCTTTTCATCCAATGTTCGCATCTTCCAGCAGCGATGGATCAATTCATCCATTGTCTTCTTTTCAACGCGATTGTTGTAGATCGCACCTACTGCAAATGTAAGCGGTGTTTCTTCTGACTTTCCTTCTTTTTCAAAAACACGTTTGATCGTATAAATATAATCCTCCATCTGTACCGGTTCTTCCATCCAAAAGAAAAAGCCATTTTCTGAAACACGATAAATTTTCAAGGACTCCTGGCTGCATTCCTGCAGAATCTGCGCCGCACGCCGAAGTGTCTTTTCTGCATATCGTATGCCATATTTGTTTTTCAGATAGTCAAAATGATTCACACTGACCGAAAAGAGTGCATAGATCTTTTGCATTTGAATCTTTTCCCGATCCTGTTCAAAACAGTTCCGATTGTATACGCCTGTCACCAGGTCGCGGAATGCCATTCTGGAAATCTCTTCTTCCTTCTCCCGAAGGTACTTCAGACGATATTTCTTTTTTAAATGACGTTCCCGCATCCAACTGATCAAAACTAAGAGCAGGATCAGAACTGCTGCCAGAATAAAACTCAGCAAAATGCGTACTGCCGGTTTTTCCCACAGCGTGTAAGCTTTCTCTATTTGAACAGACAATTCCGCCAGACACTCTTTGGAGTCAGCGTCATAGACAGCATACTGGTAGGTATAACTTCCACCTTTCAAATTGGTATAGCTCACACCGGTTTTGTTCTTTTCGGAAAGCTCGGCAGCATTCTGATCTAAGCCTTTCAGAAAGTAACTGCGTGTGATGTTCTGATGCACATAATTGATCACGCGAATATCAAAATTCAGACGATGAGCCGCCGAAGATACCAGAAAGATTCCATCCTGCATTTCCAGTTCTTGTCCATCCTCAGTTATCTTATGGATATATAATCTCAGCGGCCGCTCCGGTGCTTCTGACTCCAGGGAGATGCTGCTCACACCGCTTGTACCGCACATATAAAGGATCCCATCGTGTATGGTATTCCAGGAATTGGCAGTAAAATCGATCGGCAGTCCATCCTGCTTATTCAGCTGGATATAGTCAAGCTCTGTCTGTTTCCGCAGCTCCGCCTCCTTCATTCGAAATAATCCATTTCCTGCCAAAATAATCGCATCTCCATCCTCGGTCAGCAGCAGATCCAGACTATTCGCTGCAGGAAGCTCCGTTATCTGTTGAATCACACCATCTGAACTCAGAAAACATAGTTCTTCCCCTGTTACAAGCCAGCTGCCGTTCAATCGTTCGGAAGGAACAATCTTCAAAATCACTCCCGAGAGCATTCCCTGCTGTTTGGCATACGTCTTTTCTACACGTCCATCCCGAATCTCAAACACACCGTATCCGTCAGTCGCCGCATAGATTGTACCGCAGCTGTCTTCTTTTACGTCAAGGATCCGCTTGGTATTCAAAATCTCATCTTGTACCAGCTGCTGCACAACTCCTTTTTTGTCAATCAGGAATACGCCTTTCTCCGTTCCTACCAGCATTTCTTTATTTTTTTTCTGCCAAATACAGCGGATCTGGTTCGTTGTCAGTCCGCTGTTATCCGTATTCAGATTTGAAATTGTACCATCCTGCTCTAATATCCATATACCGCTCTGATAAGCAGATACCCATAGTCGTTCCTCCTGGTCAAGATATAACTGTCGGATCCGCTCTCCGCGACAGACTTTCACCAGTTCATCCTGTATCTGTGTCTTGCCCCGATAACAATACAGCCCTTCATCCGTTCCCACATAAATCTTGTCCTTATACCACTGGATCGCATTGACGGTCTGTCTCATATTCCAGTAAGCCCCCAGATTCGAAAAATAATTGCTGTAAAGCTGCTGAACTCCTTGTCTGGAAGATGCAAACCAGAAATTCCCCTGATAATCTGTACATACTTCTTCTACTGAATCGTTGAATAGATGTCCCAGCCGCTCCACCTCATCATCTTGAAGAATACCAATCCCAGAATCACTGCACACCCAGAAGGATCCATCCTGAAATTCTGTGATCTCATTAAAGGAAGAAAGCCCACTTCCGTCTATGATACGAATCGCTTCTCCGGCTTCTGTCAGCTTCAGAATGTCAGATCCATCTGTACCTACATAAAAACATCCTTGCATTCCATCACTGCAGCATCGCGGAATACCGGAACCGTTCCAACCGCTTATCTTCATTTCCTGTATCTCACTGCCGTTTTGTTTGAACAGACGTCCTGTTTTTTCTATAATGATCTGTTCTCCTGTCTCCAGCTCACAGATATCCTGAATCACAAGTCCTGATAATTCCGGAATCTGATCTGCTGTACCTTTGTTCTGCGAATCCGTTATGCAGAACAAACCTGCTTTGGTGCCAATCCATATCGCATCATTCTGATCACAATACAGCTTGTTTATGATATAGCCTCCATTGTCTTCTGTATTCAGAGGATATTCCTCGAATTCATTTCCATCATAGCGGTACAGTCCCTCTCCGTTGGTACCGATCCAGAGTGCTCCGCTCTGATCCTGCAGAATCTCGTTGACCGGCAGCGCACGTCCATGGATCAGATAATTTTTGAATTCCGTTCCATCATAACGATACAATCCTGTATAACCGCCAATCCAGATAAAACCATCCTCTGATGAATAAATACAGTTGGCTGCGGTTCCTTCCAGACCATTCTCCGAATTATATATTTTTGTCAGATAATCCCTGCCATAATTTTCTCTTTCTGAATCCGCGCTCACATTGTCTGATCCAATGTAAAATGCGAATGCTATGATTGCTGCCATCCATACAATCTTTCTGTATTTTTTCATCTGTTCACTCCTTACCAAACAAGATCGCCAGCTGAAAGCTGCCCTCTTCTTCAATGATCGATATATAGCCCTGGTATTTTTCTACACATTCCTGTATACTGCCCATACCGATCCCGTGCAAAATCTTATTCTTCTTATTGGTCTTCAAAGACCCTCTCTGTCGTTCTGCGTTGACTGTATTTTTGACATAGATTATTGTATCATTGGCATTTTCCCCCGCCTTGACCGTAATCTTTTTGGGTCCGCTTTTGATCTTCTCACAGGCTTCGATCGCATTGATCAGTGCATTGCTGAAAATGATATTGATATCTTCATCCTTCATAAAATTCAGACAGCCCTCTGTCACCACTGCCTCAAATACGATCTGTCGTGCCTCTGCCCGCATCTTTGCATCAAACAAAAGCATATCTAATCCTGCATTGCCCGTATGATAAAATCGCTGAAGCTTTTTCAGATCTGCTGCCAGCTTCGGCCCTGGACTTTGCACTTGTTTGTCTGCTGTCTCCCCCATGATCATCAGCTGATTTTTCATCTCATGGTACATCTTTCTGATCTGAAGGTGCTCTTCTTCCATATTTAGATAATATTCATACGTATTCATATGCATATCTGCACGCTTTTGCTGCTCAGATACCACTTCAATCTTCAGACGTACGATCCCAAGCACCATATAATTGGTGAGCATCCCGATCAAAAACAGACAGACAACCAAATAATACTGAATTTCAAATACCGATGCCCATATGCACACATAAAGCCAGATCATGTTCTCCAATGCTTTGATCCCCAGTGTGAGCATCAGTGTTTTCCTGAAACTTCCTCTCACTCTTATGATTTCAAGAATAAGCAGCAGCAAAAACTGTGTCGCCATAATCCCCAATCCACATATGATCTGCACTTCTGTATGGATATGCAGCCCTTGTTCAAAATAGCCCTTATCCTTCAAATGATAAATCGCAAGGATCGTCAATTCTGTTGCAAAGATTCCAATCATACAAAGGCTGCCCTTTAGCGCCGCCACATAGACACTTCTTTGCTTTTGCTTTGTCCAAATAAGAAGAACGAAAAATTCTGCTGCAAACAAAAAACTCCAGTTGTCTTCGATATAATTGGCTGCTGTTTTTCGCAAAAATAAAAGTATGCTAAACAAGAGTACCGTTCTGACCGCATTTCTCTGCGGCACAAACACTTCCTTCCAGTTCTCCACCCCATAGATTACGAATAAAAACCAAAACAGATTCATCAAATATACAAAAAAGCAGAGCATCTCTATTTTCATATCACCTTACTCCAAAACTTCAGATATTCTTCTTTGAATTCATCCAGTCGGTATTTGCTGATCGGCACTCTCTGTCCTCCCTCCAGCACAACCTCCTGCCCATTGTATTTTTTGATCTTACTCATATTGATGATATAGCTTCTGTGTATCTGAAAGAATCCCCGATCCTTCAGCTGTAGATTCAGACTTTTCATCCTTCCTCTCCAGCGATATGTCCTTTCCTGACAATAAATCCACATTTTGTCCTGCATTCCTTCTATATAAATAATCTCCGCATAACGAACACTGTACGTATCATTCTGAAAACGAAAATTCAAATAGTCTTCCGGTGCACACAATTTCAGCATGATCGACTCCAATGATTCCTCCAGTTCCTGCTCCTGCAGCGGCTTGACCAGATAACGAAACGCATTTACTTTGAAGCTTTCAAATACAAATTCACTGTAAGCCGTCAAAAAGACGATCAGCATATTCTGATTTTGTTTTCGTATCTCCTGCGCTGTTTCTATGCCGTTTTTGCCGGGCATATCCACATCCAAAAACAATACGTCAATCTGCTCAAGGTCCGTTTCCAATAATGCCTCTCCGCTCACGCAAGTGTATACATTCCAATCAACATTTTTCAAAAAACAGTAACGCTGTATCTTCTCTTTCAATAAATCCCGGATTTTTTCTTCGTCATCACAAACTACAATTTGCATCGCTTTATCCTCCGTCTTAACAGAATCTTCATTGCAATCTAAAAATTTGTATTCCTTTAGCATAACATCTGTCAAGAAACCTTCTACCCACATAATTGTAACATAATAACCTTATCGTTTAGAATTCACACCATAAATAGACAAGTTCACATCATAAATGGACAATCTCTCTCGTTCAAACGGAAATCTACCCATAAAAAAAGACTTCAGGACAGCTTTGTCCCGAAGTCTTTTGGCTCAGCTTATCTTTATTCATCTTTGTAATCCCGCATAATATCCGCCAGCAAGTATTCCCCCCAGGAATACTCTGACAAAAATTCGCCTTCAAAACGGTCTCTGTTTTCCATCTCGCCGTCCTGCCATGCATAATAATCACAGTCAAACAATGCCGTATTGACCATCTGACCTCTGGCTGTCGAGATCAGAAGATTGGAAAGCTGTTCTTCCTCCAGCAGATCCTTCAGTCTCTTCAGTGCGTTGTAGTAGACCTTCATATGATAATTGCTGTATTCTCGGCCCTCCCACAAGGTACTGTAGATTTCTTCATTGCTGATCTCCTTACCCCGGCGTGAAACGACCAGCGCCAATATCTCTTTGGCTTTGCCGTTCAGCGGAATCGGATTCCCATTTCGCAGAACATTGAAACGGCCAAACATTTGAATATAGAGTTCTTTGTGAAGACGCTGCGAAAGCAGCAGCATCTTCTGTACCATCATCTCAATTGTCTCACGCTTGTAAGGCTTCACAATATAGTAGTCTCCGCCGATCAGATTCGAATCTCGTATGTACTCGTCATATGCGGAGATAAATACGACCAGAATTTCCGGTCTTAATTCTCTTAGTTTCTTCGCAAGCTCAATTCCGCTCATACCAGGCATCCGTACATCCAATATGGCCAGATCGACACGATGATCCTGTACGTATTCCAACGCATCCTCCGGATAAGAGAACTGCTCTACCACGTTCAGACCATTGATGCCTGCACTCAAACGCATAAAACTTTTCAGCATGATTATCTCGTCATCAACAATGATTGCTTTCATATTTTGATTCTCCTCCTTCGCATACCCCCCCCGGTATGCTGATCGTTACTTTTGTACCTACGCCAATTTCGGATCGGATATCCACCTTGGCATTCATCTGCTTTTCAAATCGAAGCACCAGATTGCGCAGTCCGGTCGAATCCCGGCTGCCGTCCTCAATCTGTCTCCAGATTTCTTTTATATCAAATCCGACTCCGTCATCTGCAATCTGAACTACCCATCCATCATCATCTGCATACGTTTTGATGTAAACGGTTCCGCCTGCTCGTCCACGTTCATAGATACCATGGCGGACAGCATTCTCTACCAATGGCTGCAGACCCAGTGGAATGATCTCAAACTGATCTGCCTGAATATCATATACAACTTTGAGCTTATTGCCGAACCGCATCTGCTCAATATTGATATACGCCTTGATGTTCTCAAGCTCCTGTGAAAAACTGACGAGGTTATCATTGGACATAGAACGGATACAGGCACGCAGATGCGTGGAAAAGTCAAAAATCAGATCGGATGCATATTCCGGATCATCCAGGACAATCTCCCGTATCGATGCCAGCGCATTGTACAGAAAATGTGGTTGCATCTGACTGTTGGCATTTTTGATCCGCGCTTCCATCAGCTCTGCCTTCGTCTTTGACAGTTCCTGTTCCATCTCTTCTTGTTTTTTCTTATACTCGTTCAGATTCGTAACGGCTGAATAACCATACATAATACCATCCACATTTCGCCTTGACTCCATCGTATCAGATACCGAAATCAAGGATCCGTCCTTACAGATCATGCGATACTCACATGTCTTGGTTCCTTCCTCTTCTGCCAGCTCATGCACAAAATTCCGGAATATCATTCGATCCTCTTCTGCAATTGCGATCGAATATTTGGTTCCAACCACGGCCTTAAACTCTTCTATATCCTTGTATCCAAGCATTTTGCCAAGTCCGTCGCTGACATACTCCAGATGGATCGGCTCACTCAGGTAACAGCGATGCATACCGCCAGGTACTCGTTCCATAAATCGTATCGCATCTTCGAATTCTTTGTGATATTCTGTCGTATCCCAGACCGCTGCGTAAATCTCTGTCACTTTGCCTGACATATCCTGGATCGGCAGAAGTACGACCTTATACCATCGGATTTCTTCTGCTTCTGCGCTGAAGATGCTCTCAAATACGGTGGCTCTGCACTCCCGGACCGCTGCCTGCTTCTGTGTGACCAGCTCATTCACACTAAATTCCGGATGTGTTTGTTTCAATGTCTCTATCAAGTCTGCAAAACTGATCTTCTTATGATTCTTCTGCATCCCCGAAAAGATACGATTCGGTCGAATCTGGTCATTGACTGCGTCATATTCTACGATCGTGCAGTTCATCTCATAGAGCAGTGCCTTATAGGATTCATACTGATTGCGGAAGCTGCGTGCTTCAATCTCAGCCTTTTTCTGCCTTATTGAGAGCACCACAACAATAAATGTGATTGTCAGGAACAATACCACGGTCAGGACTCTGATCAGATTGACCAGTGCCTGCTCACTCTGACGATACTGCAGCGAAACAGCCTGCTGATCCACGATATTGAATAAATACCAATCGTTTAATCCAATCGGTGTACAACTGATGTATGTGCCATTTGCTGCATCAGAATGCCACTCACTTGCACCGGTATCCGAAATGTTCTGTATTATCTTTTGAATACCGCACTCTTCTTCTGAATCAGCTCCGCAGTTCTGCAGCAGCTGCCGGTTCAGCTGCTCTGCATCTGCTCCCTGGTTCGACGCAATGACCTGACCCTGTGTATTTGCGATAAAAGAACTGGCCGTCTCATCGAAGAAGGAATCCAGGAACAGTGATGATTCCAGAATATTGATCTCCTTGCTGCAGAAGATTATGCCGACGATCTCTCCCTTCTTATATACCGGCACTGAAAACATCACGCGCGGCTCATTGAGCGATTTCGTTGTCGCCAGATAAGAGCAGTACGTATCGCTCCTTCCGCTTATGACCTCTGTAAAATAATCACGATCATCACGATTACTCATTTCCTCACCATGATAATCGACTGTATTGCCATCCTTGTCTGCATAAGCGATCGTACAGAGCCGATGCACTGACGTCATCACGGTAGCAATGGATTCTAACTCTTCTTCCCCGAATTGAATCCCCTGCGTCTCAATGTAATTCGCCAGTGTCTTCAACGGGCCATACTGATCCTCAATCCGAATCTTGAGCAGCTTCACCTGCGCCTTTGCAATACTTTTGATCTCGTCCTGTGCATGGGTATTCCGGTTCTTTTTGAGTCCATAAATCGTAGTCAAGGAGGTAAGCGCCAATGCCAGAAGAATAATTCCGATCACGACCAGATTGCTGCTGCAGACCCTATGTGCTTTCTTTTTTTGATGTTTGGTTTCCATTTGATCTCGTCCTCTCTTCCATGTTTAAGCCCATTATATTGCACCCATACCAACATAAAATCAACGTTACTTCTGCGTTGGTAGTCTTGCGGAATCATCAGCATTCTTCCTCGTGTTCTGCAATATTGGCCTCATCCAGCTGGATTTCTTCCTGCTCCTTCACATCGGTGTATCGTATCCGCACAACTGCCTGCGGCCAATTGATCTGTACGAGCGGTGCCTTGCCTTTTTCAAGACCTGCTTTTCTGATCTGCTCCAAAATCTCCTGCAGAAGTTCTCGAGTCAGATAGCCGCCGCGCCAGTGAAAGGTCAGCAGCTTTCCTTTTTTGGCTGCCTGCAGCGATCGCTTATAGACATCTTCCAGCTTCGTAAAGGACAGCTTTTTCTCCCGATAATAAAAATGATCCACATCGGTACAAGCCGGAACTGGCATCAGCAGCGGCTCATGATCCCGGAAAATCTGTTTGTCCGGAAGATTAAAATAATCATACCGAAGTTCATTGTCCTGATCTGCTCTGCCTCTGGTCAATGTATTGTCAAACGTTACATCAAGATGATAATACACTCCGTTCAAGCGAACGACATTCCAGGTATGTCTGTACTTGATCCCCTTGTCCGGGTTATTGCCGCACAGAGCGATCACACACCAGACGTTCAATGCGTCCAGCAATACTTTTACTGCCTTTGCGATCCCCTCACATACACCAACGCCCTGTCCGAGCGGACCGATGATCTCATGCGAATATGATTTTTTGAGCTTATCGTATCGAACCTGATCACAGATAAAATCATGTACATATTTTTCTTTTTCCCATTCGCTCAGCTTCATAGCAGGACGAACCAGTTTCTCGACACGGGCTTCCATCGCCTTTTTATGCTCCAGTATCTTGCTCTTTTCAAACAAATATTCCGGCACAAAGATTACATTCGGAGAATCGGTATAATATTTATAGGTAAATCCGGTTGCCCAGAAAATCTCCGGATGATCCAGACGCAGCTGAAAGAAAATATTGTAGAGTTCTTCTCCCTCACAGCGCGGGATCATGATCTCTGAATCAATCGCCCGAATGCCCTTGAGCAGTGCATGATAAACTGCCTGCTTTTGTTTATTCATATGATTATAATAATATTGTTCACTCATTTCACATCTATTACTGTTCTTATTATTTCTGATATTCGATTGTACTGTTTAGAAGGATCCGCCGCGGCCGCCGCTTCGCCCGCCGCCTGCAGAAGCATGTGTTGTGCTTCCGCCTCCGTCATTTTTTTCGATCCGCCGCTTGGAAACAGTGCGGTACAGGTAGAGATCTCTTGCTCCTGTCACGTGGAAACTGCCGTCACGGACATACTCCTTGGCGCAGCCCTTTGGCCGAACTGTTCTCAGCTGCCCAAAGAGTACCAGCAGAACGATTGCATCAACAACTGCACCTGCAATAACTGCGATCAGCAGCTGCATTCCAATACTAAGTCCTTCCTCTGACTCACCTTCTGCTGCCAGCTTCAGATATTTTTCTGCAAGATCGGCATATTTCATAAATGCATCGGCATATTCACCGGAGGACAGATATGGTGTCACCTGCTCGTCAATCCGTTCCAAAATCCGATCATTGAAAATCCGAATCGCTGCACCTCTGGTCGCATAGTGAAATTCACGTGCATTCAGATTGACCATCAGGATAATACCGTCCAAATCTGCTCCATAGCCATAGCCGGATTCATAATAGTAATCATCTGTATACGTCTGGCGATCTTTGCCGTCAAAAGAGTCTGTCGTCGCAGCGACCACATCGCACTGATAGCGTTCCGAAATCTCCGCCAAACGCTCCTGTAATTTTATTTCTTCCGTTTCGTTCAGAAGGTCTGCCATATCCACAACCTTCTGCTCCCCTGCATATGCAGCTATGTTTGGAAGAAGCAGCATAAGTATCACAGCCAGCCACACAAGCAGCATACGCACTGTCATTGTCTTGTATTTTTGCATTCTGCACACCTCCTACAACAGCATCAGCAAAGCAAATACCAGGATGGTCACCACTGCCATCACGCCTGCTGCGATCCCGACAGCCTTCCGCTTGTCAACCGGAAGATTACCGACAAACTTTCCCGTCTGACCATTCATGGCAAAGGTATAGGTCTTGCCGTGATACACGGTATTCAGGATCCATACCGGAAGTAATGCATAAGTAATCTTACCCTGACGCAGTGATATACCGGTATGCTCCGGTACACAGGTCGCATATCCATGAATGGTATCCATAAAGGCCTGTACTGTACTGTTGCGGATCCGTGTATTCGCCGTTGCTGCACAATCCGATGCACTCTGGTCATATTTGTCTGCAAAATAGCCTGCAAGATACGCTGTCTGAAAATCAACCGCATCAGCATAATCGAACGGTTCGATCGACTGCATCAGCACATCATCCATTTTGGCAGAACCATCGGCCGGAACCTTTTCAAATCCGATCTCACCGCTTCTGCTCACCAGATAATGACTGGTCTCTGTATAATGATAATCTCCGCTGCTCCAGCTGCGCACCCGCGTTGCACGGCATCGTATATCTGCCCTTGCATCGCAGTCATACAGCCAAAACGGTACATAAATCCCCTTTATTTCCTGTATCCGGTTTTCGGTCTTAAATACAGTCGGCAGCAGAATCTTTCCCTTCACATGACTTCGCAGCCGATCCTGCGCCTGTTTTTGGTCCAATTTAAATGGAATCACAAGATCCGGCCGCAGTGCTCCGCTAAGCTGCTTAGAGACAATCACCGTATTGCCGCAAAATGGGCAGCTCGATGCCGCCATAGAAGAATCTGCGATGATCTCACCGCCGCAGGATTCACACCGATAAGAAACCAGTCCCTCCTGATCCAGCGTCTGTTCTGACTGACGGATCGCATCTTCCTCCCAGCTCGGATCCTGATCTTCTTCCAGATTCTCCTGTGCAAACTGCTGCAGTGTATCCAGTTCAAATTCTGTATCACAGTAGGGACATTTCAATTTCTGTGATCTGCTGTCAAACGCGATCGCTCCGCCGCAGCACGGACATTTATATCCTTGTGTACCTGACATAACCTCTCTCCCTATTCTTCTCTGCTGTCAGTTCCCTGCTCTGTAAATTGCAGTTCTGCTGTTCGATCCTGTCAGTTTCTCGGCCTGCCGCATTCTGAACAGAATTTGCCTGTATTCACAGTGCCGCAGCTGCAGATCCACTCTGCTTCCGGGCGCTTTGCTCCACACTCCGAACAGAATTTTCCTGTATTCACAGTTCCACAGCTGCAGGTCCATGCCGCCTCCGGAGCTTTCTGTACATTCTTTTGTCCCATCTCATACAGACTCTGCGGATTCATGCCGCCCGCTGCACCTGCCATATTCATTCCCATAAAACCGTTCATGGCTCCAGCGGAATTGGAAGCTGCCGCACGCATCGCATCAGCCTGTGCACCCGCCAAAGCGGCCGCTGCCATATTCGGATCACGCATCACTGCACTCTTCTGCAGCTGCTTGATCATGTCCTCGTCTTCTTTTGATGCGGAAACTGAATTCACACCAAAGGAGGCCACCACGATTCCACGCAGCTCCTTCCATTTCTTCGATAACACTTCATTCAGTGCATCAGAAAGCTCAAGCGTATGACCCGGCAGTGCGCTGTAACGGATACCCATCTCCGAAATCCTGGCAAATGCCGGCTGCAGCGCGGTCAAAAGCTCTGCCTTGAGCATACTGTCCAGTTCAGAACGATTGTAATAATCAGCTACATTACCGCAGACGTTTGTATAAAACAAGATTGGATCTGCGATTCGATAAGAATACTCACCATTGCAGCGGATCGAGATATCGACATCCAAACCGATATTCCGATCGATCACACGAAACGGAACCGGTGTCGGTGTACCGTATTTATTCCCAACGATCTCTTTCGTATTAAAATAATAAACCCTCTGATCCTTGGCTGCCTCGCCGCCATATGTAAAACGTCTGCCAATCTCATCAAAAGTCCGACGCACACCCTCTCCCAGGCTGCCGCTGAAAATACTCGGCTCTGAACTTTTGTCATAAATATATTCGCCCGGTTCTGCACAAACATCTACAACTTTGCCGTTTTCTACGATCATCATACACTGACCGTCCGCTACTGCGATCACAGAATCCTCTGTGATGATATTGTCACTTCCGCTGTGTTTTCCAAACAGACCGGAAACACGTTTCTGTCCTTTCACAACCAGTACATCTGAATCCATTGCATCACAGTAAAAATATTCCTTCCACTGATCTGCGATTGTTCCTTTTACCGCACCAAGTGCTGCCTTCACCAGTCCCATATATGCCCTCCGTTCCGATTTTCTCACACGATTCATGCTTTCGCTCACTCATGCTGCGCAAATCCTGTTGTTAAATCATTTTTCTGAAAATTATAGCACATTTCTGTATCCCATACAATATGTGACGCTTTTTTGGCACAAAAAAAAGCTCCTGAAATCTTCAGGAGCTAGCAGTTCGTAGGGGAATCGAACCCCTGTTTCCGCCGTGAGAGGGCGGCGTCTTAACCGCTTGACCAACGAACCATGCTCCATCATTATATGCCGGGAGTTTGAAAATGTCAATAGTTTTTTTGAAGTTTTTTTAATTTTTTTGTTTTTTATTTTTTTCGCGAATTTTTTGACGATTAAAATTATTTTTCTTCCTCGTCGCCTTTCGCAATTTTTTCTATTATGCACTGGTGAACTTTTGTTTTTTTATCATAGTTGATGCCAACCAACAAAATATCGCCTGTATAATCTTTTATCGCTTCTGGATATCTTTTTTCTTTGATCTGTGCAAGTGCAGTTTCAGCACTCTGATTCCATTTCAGCTCTATGACTAATGCAGGATAAGAAGATAAATACTCTGCTTTAGGCAAATAAATCAAATCTGCAAAACCTCTTCCAGAAGGGAATTCACGTTTCGGTTTAAAGTAGTATTGCATACTGCTCAAATATGCGATTGTCAATACACAGCTCAATGAATTTTCATTATTGTACTGAAGAACCGAAACATACTCCGAATGAATGGAATCAATTTTTTCAGAAACCAATTCCGTGTTCAGCTCCAATGTAGCATCCAACAATTCCAAAGACTGTTGTTCTAATGACTGCAATTCCGTCCATTTCCTGCGTTTCAGAACTTTCAGGAATTCTTGTCTTATTTCTTCATTCGGAATAAATGCTTGTTTATTTTTCTGATCATATCCAAGATAGCCTAAATGAATCATATAGGTTAATATATCATCTTTGTCTGCAAAGCTGATTGCATCATTTTGAAATGCACCAACATCCACTTCTGCTGCAGCTCCTGAGAGCATTTCAATAATTGACGTTTTTAACCCATCAAAATCCATATTGATCAGCGGAAGAATCACCTCATACGATCCGGTCCCTGACCAGTAACTCTGAAACTCCCCTTCATTCATCAGGCTTACTACAGCATTTGGATTGTACACATGATATTTTCCAAGTTTATAGCCATCATACCAACGCTTAACTTCACCAAAAGTCTGACCATATTTCTCGCACAGATTCATGACTTCTTCTTCTGTAAATCCGACATAAGGTGCAAGATAACCTGCACTCAGCATAGAGAACTCTCTAAAATTGTTGAGTGCTGACTGGGTTTTCAATTTTTTTACCGGGAGGATTCCCGTCAGATATGCCAATGCAATATATTTTGTTGGCTCGGTTCCTTTAAACATCCCCCTTAAAAAATTAATATATTCTGCCTGAACTTTCTCATTATTCGCTTCATCTCTTATCAACACATCCCACTCATCAATGATAACAACAAATTTATTTCCTGTTGCAGCATGAATATAGGAAAGCGCTTCTGGCAATGATTTCACCGCTGATGGCAGCATATCTGCATACGTTTCCTGCAGTTCTGCAATAATATTTTTCGTAATGCAGGCTACAACCCTTTCAGCACCTCCGGCTGGTTCCATAAACCACTGTACATCAAAATGAATGACATCATATT
>CAZEPO010000008.1:0-26105 GCA_964514125.1 uncultured Lachnospiraceae bacterium | reverse complement strand
ATTTCCCGAAACATATATAGTATCTCCTTTACAGCTTCTGAATTATGTCAACTTTCTCAGTGCTACAGCTTCAATGAAAAATTCGCCTTATCAAGTGTCAGATTCGGATTGTAATATGGATCGCCTGCCTTGACCTGGTCGCCCCAGCGGTCGAGGAAGCATGCCATCTCGCGGTTGAAGCGTTCGATTTTTTCCTGTGTATTTTCAAGACCGCGTGATTTGGATTCGTAGTGGTAGAGTTCTGCCCGCGGATTGTAGACGATCAGATACCCTGCCTTGCGGATCTTCATACAGAAATCAATGTCGTTGAACGCAACCTTCAGTTCAGTGGACATTCCGCCTACTTCCCGGAATGCAGCTGCCTTGACCATCATGCAGGCTGCTGTGACAGCGCTGTAGTTCTGTGCGCAGATGATACGGGAAAAATAACCATTGTCGCCGCGTTTTTCTCCGATAAAGGTATGCCCTGCGATTCCGCCAAAGCCAAGCACGACACCGGCATGCTGGATCGTATCGTCTTCATAGTAAAGTCTTGCTCCGACGATTCCCACATCAGGCCGCTGGCAGTAGCCAAGCAGCTGACGCAGACAGTCCGGATTGATGATTTCTGTGTCATTGTTCAGCAGCAGGAAATATTCGCCGTTCGCATGCTCTGCACCGAAATTGTTGATCGCAGAATAATTGAACTCCCGCTTTTCCTGCACTGGTTCCCAGATGCCTTCCTCATTCTGCACCCGGTCATAATATACGACTCGTACCTTTGGATTCTCTGCTTCCAGCTGCTGATAGCCTGCGAAGGTCTCCTCCTCGGTACTATTGTTTTCGATAATGATATATTCATAATTGCGGTAATCGGATTTGGCCTCGATCGCATCGATACACTTACGCAGATCCGCAATATGATCTTTGTTCGGAATCAGGATCGAGATCAGCGGCTCGCCCTGAATCTGATAGTCGCTGTGATACAATCCGGCATATTCGCCGTCCACTGCGGTCGCCGGTATGCCAAGACGGTCATAGTGTGCCTGTATCGCCCGCCGTCCCGCATCAAACGCATACCGCTTGCTCTCCGGATTTTCTGCCGTAGACTCTCCGTGACAGCGCCAATGATACAGGATTTTCGGAATGTGTACCGTCTGCTCCGGTGTCGTCTGCTCCATGCAGCGCAGCACATAATCATAGTCCTGTGCTCCGTCAAAAGCCGGATCCAGCAGTCCCACACGCTCCTGAAGTGTCTTTTTCACCAATACCATATGGCAAAAATAGTTCATACTGCACAAAAGATCCGGGCTGTAATCCGGCTTGAAATGCGGTTCAAAATATTTTTTGCCGGAGGAATCTGTTTTGTCCTCATCGGTATAAATAAATTCGGTATCCGGCTTGTCGTTCAGGATCCGGACACATTCAAACAGTGCATTCGGTGCAAAGAGGTCATCGTGATCACCGAATACGATATATTCGCCGGTCGCTGCTTCCATCGCCGCGTTGGTGTTTTCTGCGATACGCAGCTGCGTATTGTTATGCAGTACCACAATCTTGTCGTTTCTGCGTTCATACTCATTCAAAAAAGCGGTCAGTGGGCTGTCCGCTCCGCTTCCGTCCGAAAGCACCAGCTCCCAGTTTGTATAAGTCTGTGCTTCCACAGACGCGATCATCTCACGCAGAAATTTTTCCGGTGTCCGGTAAAGCGGCACAAGGATACTGATCTTCGGCTCGTAGACAAAATGCGTCTCTCTCTGCTGCGCCAGTTCCTGCGCCGTTACGCCGTATTTTCGACGCCAACGGTCATAGCTGATGCTGTCAATACCGAGTACCACATCAGAAACTCGCTTCGCAAACTGTTTTACGCCCTTTCGTTTCAGATACCGATAGCTCTTGCGGCAGAGATTGGCAAGTCCTTCCTTGCCTGAGAGCATTTTCTGGCAGTTCACCACATACAATGCCTTTTTGCCGCTGCCCTTCAATGCCAGCCGCAGATAATTCTCCTCCGGTCGGTCAAAGACCAGTTCAAATCCGCAGGTATCTGCCAGCTCTGCCTCTGGAAATTCACCGAGAATATCCAGACGATGTCCCAGCGTACATTCCGACGGCAGTACCTGCCCCTTACGGTCAAGCAATGCTACTTCCGTTCTGGGATCTGCCATATGCCAGCCGCGCAGCTGGTATCTGCCATCCGGCAGTTCACGCAGTGATTCCATCCAGGATTCCACATGATGCGAAAGCTTCTGCAGCGTATGCTGCGACAGACGGCAGATCTGCTTTCTGCCATGCTCCGTCACATGAAAAACCTGCAGAGCCTCTTTGTCCGCTGCCGCGTCCAGATCGATCATCAGGAAATACTCCGTCATCACATTTGTCTTGTAACGGAGATATTTCTTGGTCACCTCAACACCGCGCTGTACCAGCACGTCCATCGGAAGACGGTTCTGTCCCATCTGTGCTTCAAACTGTTCCTTTCCATCCGCGTCATCCTCGAACCAGCCCTGAATGACCAATGTATTTCTCTTTTTCGTATGGAAACGGATTCGTTCCCGGTTAAATTTCTCGTTCATGTTATCCTCCAATGATCCTGTTTTTGGATGAGTTATCCACAGTGATCATTTGTTTTCCTGTGGAAACCGTACCGCGATGCGGCACGTCTATCTCCTGCGCAGTGCGCAGTCTGTCCTTGTCAGAGACAGATTCGGATTATAAAACGGATCGCCCGCTTCCATCTGCTCGCTCCATCGTTTTGCAAACAGATCTGCTTCCCGCTGCAGCCGCTGACGCTTCTGCTCGGTATCCTCCAGTCCTCTTGTTTTGGACTCATAATGGGTCAGCTCCGCATATGGTGTAAATACGATATGATAGCCTGCCTGACGCAGCTTGAGACAGTAGTCAATGTCATTGTAAGCGACTGCCAGCGCTTCTTCCATGCCGCCGACCTGCTCCCACAACGCCTTTTTGGTCATCATACAGGCAGCTGTCACCGCACTGTAATCCTGCACTGACACCAGACGGCCTGCATAACCATCACGGTCTCCTCCTGCTCCGACCAAAAGATGACTCGCCACACCACACAGTCCGATCACCACGCCAGCATGCTGGATGGTTCCGTCCGGATAATACAGTTTTGCTCCAACTGCACCTGTCTCTGGTTTCTGACAAAGCCCAAGCATTTCCTCCAGCCAGTTCTCGCTCTTTATTTCTGTATCGTTGTTCAAAAGCACCAGATATTCACCTCTGGCATATGGTACTGCGAAATTGTGGATCGCAGCATAATTGAAGGTATCCGCATAGCGCAGGATACGCAGACGCGGACTGCCGCCCTGCTGCAGCTTCGGATCACTGGAAGCTGTTTTTTCCAGTTCCTGATAATATGCCTCGGTCTCTGCCTCTTCACTATTATTTTCTATGATCAGTATCTCATAATTGTGATACGTCGTTTTCTCTTTGATCGAATCAAGGCAGCGTTTCAGTGTCTCTGCCTGATCCTTGTTAGGTATCAGGATTGATACCAGCGGTTCGCCCTGAATCGCAAAACGGCTGCGGTATCTGCCAAGCATCTCCGTTGATTCAACACTTGCCTGAATCCCGACTCTCTCATAATGCGCTTCCACCGCCCGTCGTCCTGCCTCAAACGCATACTGTTTGCTTGCCGGATTGCCCGCGGTAGACTGCGGATGCGTCCGCCAATGATACAGCACCTTCGGAATATGCCGGATACAGGACGCCTTTTCACAGCAGCGCAGCACAAAATCATAATCCTGCGCTCCGTCATAAGCCGAATCCAGCATACCGACCTGCTCCAGAATATCACGGCGCACTGCAAACAGATGACAGATATAGTTGTTGCAGCACAGCAGTTCCATGCTGAAGTCCGGCTTGAAGTGCGGTGCAAAATAAGCAGTTCCTTTGCGGTTCACTTTGTCTTCATCTGTGTAGATCACATCGGTCTGCGGTACTTCATTGATCACCTTGGCCATCTCATGCATCGCATCAAGCGTCAGCACATCATCATGATCGGAAAAGACAATAAAATCCCCTGTTGCCAGACGAATCGCCGCATTTGTGTTCTCTGAAATACCACGGTTCTTTTTCAGACGACAGTAACGGATCCGCCGTTCCTTGGCATAATGACGTTTGATATACTGCTCCACACCGTCATCGGTGCTTCCGTCTGCCAGACACAGCTCTACATTCGTATAGGTCTGATTCAGAACAGAGTCCATGATCTCCTTTAAAAATTCTCTCGGCGTATTGTAAAGCGGGATCACCACAGAAAACTTCGGTCTGTTCGTAAAGGAACAGGCCCGCTGTCTGCGGCGCTCTTTCGCACATGGCTCCTGTGCCCGGATCCAGAGATCATAGTCCGGTTCTTCTGCCTGCGCGTCTTTGCGCGCGCGCAGCTTCCGCTCCAGTGCATTGCCTGCATTGACGCGGATCCGCTGCCGTCTGGTCGATGTTTCATCTGAAAAACAAATCCATACGTCCGGTGTGTTCAGCACCGCCCGGTCGATCAGGATATGAAAACCTGACTCACACGTTTCCGCTGTGCCAAACATCGCATTGACATCAGCGCGCACCAGCCGCTCCACATAGACCTCGAGCAGATTGCCTTCACCGTCTCTGACGCAGATCTGCACCGGTCCTGCGTTTGGCTGTACACTTCCGCTCATCGCCCAGCCACGCACCATCACATTGCCCAGATGGCTCTCTATTCGGTCGATATGATAATAAAGTTCTGATTTTTTTTGGAAAAATTTTTTCATTCTATTCCTTTTCACTTCTGTTTTTTCGCTTCAGCCTCTGATAAAGCTTCCATGCCTTGGTCTGCTCCATCCAGCGGATATGTCCCTGCTGATTCAGCAGCACTTCTCTGCCAAGTCCGTGGATTGCTTCGGTGCAGAATGTCACCCGCACCGGGGACGCTGTATCAACCGCAAAGATGATCTGCGGATCTTCTGTATCAAAGATCAGATCTCCATTCGGTGCTGCAGCTCCGTTTGATGTATAGGAAAGCATTTTTCCATTCTGTGTCAGCTCTGCGATCCGCACTACGCTTCGGCAGCTGCATGGATCCAGCCGCACCTGTCTCGTCCCTTTTGGAAGCACAAGCTCCAGTGTCGTCATTCCCTTTTCCTGCACGCCGTATTTTTTCCAGTTCCAGGTGCCAAAGCCTTTGCCGGTATCAAAAAATACTTCTGCTGTATGACATTTTTTCTGTTCTTCTGCCATTTCCAACATGGAAGAAAGTGTGATCACACCCTCAGAAATATCGTCATACTGCTTCCAGATTGGTGTATATACACCGAGAATATACTGCTGGAAATGACGTTCCATCTGCGCAAACTGCTCTTTTTCTGCCTCACTGATTCCAAAATGATCATAAAGCTGTGCACCAAGCAGTTCATCACGCTTCGTATTACCCAGCATGTAGTAATACAGACAACGGTAAACAATAAATTTGACCGGAATCGGGAAATCGAAGGTCCATTCATAATCGATCAGCTCATAGCCTTCCCCTGCCTCAATCGCATTGGCCGCGATCATATCAATATCAGAAACGCTGCGGCTGTACTGTTTCTCTGCGAACTGAACCTTACCGAAAATCTGTTCAAACTCCGGTGTCACCTTAAATTCGATCCATTCCGGTTCGGATTTTGCTGTTTCTGAAAGTTCTGCTGCAGTCTTCTGTACAGTGCCTGCAAACATACCAAGATAGCGTTCCAGTTCAGCGATCAGACCATCTGTATCTTTTTTACTCAATAAAAGATCCAGCTTTTCTTCCAGTGTACGTCCTTCCACAAATGGGAACTGCACACCGTTTTTGCAGCTGCTGCATGGATTCACGCACAGAGGTGTATTCTTCAGATCACGCTTCAGCCACAGATAACGCTCAGACATCTGCTGGATATGACGCCATGCCTGTCCTGACGCTGCGCGTTTGCGGATCACTTTTGTACCGTCTGCCAGCTTCAGGATATCCGTCCGAATCCGCAGTTCTTCCCTGCGTTCATTGGAATATTTTGTGCTGAGGATCTGTTCACCGGATTTTTTCTGTGCCTCAGCCTGCTGCAATTCTGTTTCTGCTGCTGCTTCCTGTATCTGTTCTGGCTGTGCGATCACAAAGAACGAATTGGAAAACTGTTCAAACAGGCCGCCTTCGATCAGCGAATCATAAACTCTTTCTTCCTGAAAGATCTGAATCCGCTCCCGATCAAGATTCTGTTTGTTCCGGTTCAGCTCGCCTTTTTTCGGCAGATATCCGTCCGAATAAATGCGTTCCGGCAGCTTATAATCCGGATAGGGATAATAAAACTCCAGTTCCGGCAATCCTGCCTCACGCAGAATTTTTTCCAGTTCCGGCTTGGAAAAGGTCCGTACATAGTCCGTAGTCGGATACCCCTCCAGTCCTTCAAAATAAACGCCTGTGTGATCTTCGGTCGCACCTGCCCAGTATTTCAGTCCGATGCGGTTCTCGATCGCGATCACGAGTCTGCCGCCCGGTGCCAGATGACGTCTGATCCGTGTCAGATAATCGACAAACGGATTGTCTGACTGGATTGAAAACTGTGCATATTCAAACACTCCGATCAGTGTGATCAGATCAAACTGTTCGGTAAGATTTTCTTCAATATCCTGAAAGTTGCCCACCAGAATTTTCAGATTCTCACAGGACGCATGACGATGCGCATTGATCATGCAGCGTCTGCGCGACAGATCGATGCAGGTCACAGATGCTGCTTTTCGCGCGAGTGCGCCTGTGATCGCACCCGGTCCGGCTCCGATCTCCAGCACACGTTCCTTGCCTGTCATCGGAAGCCAGTCAATGATATTTTCTCTGACATGAGAAAAATGATACAGGATCGGCCAGCTCTTTTTCTGCACGATCACATCTGCATATTCTTCCTCACGACAGTTTTTGGCGATCGCGAGCATCTCGTCTTCGATCGCACCGTCACTGTATTTGTCTTCGCCCGGATAATAGGTATAATCCAGCGTTACTTTTCCGATTTTTTCGTTTTTCATCGCTTCTATCGTTCCAGACTTGCTGTTTACAAAGCAGTTATCTGGACTGCGCCTTTCTTTATATTTAGTTGCACGACAAATAAATATGGCTCATACTACTGATTTTCTCGTTCAATCGTAATTTTTGAATTCATATCATAGAATCCGACCGTATTTTTACTCGAAACCACGATCAGGCTGCAGGCATCGTAGAGACGGTGATAAACGGTAAAATCTCCGTCCCGATATCCGGTCAGTCCAAAGGAGATCAGGTATTCTCCGCCCTGAAGATCTGCCTTCTGCGTATAGGTGACTATATCCACCTCTCCTGCCTTGCGCGGCTCCATCGTAATATGTTCGAACATCGTGTTGGTTCCTGTGATCTCGGTTCCGCGCATATCCTTGATCGTAAATGCGTAGATCGGATCATCGATATCTTCATGGTACTGAATCTTCACCTTCATGGTAAATTCTGCACCCTTTTCAATCGTATTAGTCGGCAGTCCTTTGTCGTCCAGCAGCATAAAGCCCAGCATCTCTGCACGTTTGTCGCCGTATTCCAGCGCATTCGGATTCATCTCAAACGGAGTGATCCAGCCACGCTTGGCAATCTCACGATTGGCCTGTGCACTGCCCATCTCCGGCTGTGCCTGTCCCGGTCCCTGGTTGACCAGCAGCTGCTTGTACAGATCGACCATCTCCTTCGGTGCACCGCTTTCGACTACTCTTCCGTGATCCAGCAGAACAACGCGGTCACAGTATTTACTGATGCTGTTCAGATCATGGCTGACGAACAGGATCGTCTTGCCTTCTTTTTTGAATTCTTCAAATTTGCGGTAGCACTTTGCCTGAAAGAATACGTCTCCAACCGAAAGTGCCTCATCTACAATGAGAATCTCCGGGTCGATATTGATCGCCACTGCGAATGCCAGACGCACAAACATACCACTGGAGTAGGTTTTGCAGGGCTGATTGACAAAGTCTCCTATATCAGCAAAAGCCAGGATGTTTTCCAGCCTGGCATCAATCTCTTCTTCGGTAAATCCCATCATTGTACCGTTCAGGTACACATTCTCGATTCCGGTGTATTCCATATTGAAGCCTGCTCCAAGCTCCAAAAGCGCAGAAATTCTGCCTTTAACCGTAACATTACCGCCTGTGGGATTCAAAACACCGGTAATGATCTTCAAGATCGTGGATTTGCCGGCACCATTTGTTCCGATGATACCGACTGTCTCCCCTTTTGCAATTTCAAAATTGACATCTGTCAGAGCATAGTGCTCACGATAGCATTTTTTCTTTGTAAGACCAAGGCTTTCCTTCAAGCGGTCAGACGGCTTGTCGTACAGCTTGTACATTTTGCTGACATGGTCTACGCAGATCGCTGTCTCATGTTTCAAGATCTGTCTCTCCATTCTTTTTAATCTTCGTATGCATTTTCTTCCTATAAGCCCTGCGCACCAAAACCTCCGCACGCTTCTATTTTCTGTGAGCCGTGCGCACCTCGAAAAGCCTCCGGCTTTCCTCGGTCGCGGGCTGTCGCCCTATAAACACAAGCTCTGACAAAAATGTCCAAAAGTGTCCATTTTGTCATTTCTTGTGTTTGCACGGCTCATAGCACATCCGCAAAGTGTACTCGTAGTTTTTTGAATACCCAGCTGCCGAATAGGAATGCACCTGCTGTGAAACACCAGAAGTAAAGAGTCCACAGCGGTCTTTCCCAGAACCAGTTTTTGTTGATAAACGCATCGCGGTATCCGGTCACGACATAGTAGACCGGATTCAGCTTCAGGATCCGGAAGATCAGCGGGTATGCTGCCAGCATATCCTCCGCAATCCACATGATCGGAGTCAGCCAGACACCGATCTGCAGTGCGATATTGATCATCTGCGATAAGTCACGGAAAAAGATCACCACTGCACAGGTTGCATAGGATAAGCCAAGCACCAGCAGAAACAGTCCGCCGGAATAGTAGATCAGCTGAAGATAATACAGATCCGGCCATTTTCCGTAACAGCAGTAAAGTACTGCGATAAATGCAACAAAAAACAGATGGACAAACAAAGCTGAGATCAGCTTGACTACCGGAAGTACACTGATGTTGAACACTACTTTTTTGACCAGATAACTGTATTCCAAAAGGGAATTCGTACCGCCGACCAGTGCATCCTGAAAGAAAAACCATGGTACGATGCCTGCCACCAGATAAAGGACAAACGGCACCGTCAGGCTGCCCTGATCTGCCCGGAATCCCACTTCAAATACAAACCAGTATACCAGAACGGTCACAATCGGCTGAATGAAGGCCCAGATAATGCCCAGATAGGAACCTGCAAACTTCGTCCGGAAGTCGTTCTTCGCCAATTTGTAGATCATTCTTCGATTCTGCCGGAGCTGTGCCGGCAGCGAAAATAATTCTTTCATGTAAAAAAGCTCCTGTCACTGCTTCCTATCGGAAGGCTTTCTTATGTTCGCTCAATCCACCCCAGAGTTTGTCTTTGTCAGAGAGAATCAGCTCCATTCCTTCCGGAATCGGCCACTCAACACCAATCTCCGGATCATCGAAGCGGATACCGCCCTCATCGTTCGGATGATAAAAATCAGTACATTTGTAAGCAAACTCTGCATAGTCAGAAAGTACCAGGAAACCGTGTGCAAAGTTTTTCGGAATAAAGAACTGCTTCTTGTTCTCTGCACTCAGCAGCACACCGTACCACTGTCCATAAGTCGGAGAACCTTCGCGCAGATCCACTGCTACATCATACACCTCACCGGATACTACACGGACAAGTTTGTCCTGCGGATAATTGATCTGGAAATGCAGACCGCGCAGCACACCTTTCTTGGAAGCAGACTGATTGTCCTGTACAAAAATCTGATCAATGCCCGCTTCTTTGTAATCATTATAATTGTATGTCTCCATAAAGTAGCCTCTTGCATCGCCGAATACAGTCGGAGTGATGACCTTGAGCCCTTCAATATGGCATGTTTCTACTGTAATCTTTCCCATTTTCTTTACCTATTGCAGCTGTTCAGACACAGACTGACTGCTGAACCTGAACGCTGCTCCTTTTATATTTTTCTTTTACAGTCCCTCTGCAACCTCGATCATATACTTTCCGTAAGCTGTCTTCAGCAGCGGCTGAGCCAGCTCAACAAGCTGTTCTTTGGTGATAAAGCCACGCTTGTATGCAATCTCCTCGATACAGGAAATATAGAGTCCCTGACGCTTCTGGAATGCTGCTACGAAATCAGCTGCATCCAGCAAAGAGTCGTGACTGCCGGTATCGAGCCATGCAAAACCACGTCCCATGGTCTCTACCTGCAGGTTGCCGCGGCGCAGATATTCATTATTGACACTTGTGATCTCAATCTCACCGCGTGCAGACGGTTTGACATTTTTGGCAATCTCTACTACATCATTGTCGTAGAAATAAAGACCCGGCACTGCATAATTTGACTTCGGATGCTCAGGTTTTTCTTCGATGGAGATGGCCTTGCCGTTCTCATCAAACTCTACCACGCCATACTCACGCGGATCACGTACATAATAGCCGAAGATCGTTGCACCTTCCTTGCGGGCTGCTACATTCTGAAGCATCTTAGAGAAGCTCTGTCCATAGAAAATATTGTCACCAAGTACCAGTGCTACATTATCATCACCAATAAACTCTTCTCCGATAATAAATGCATCTGCGAGACCGCGCGGTGCTTCCTGCACAGCATAGGACAGCTTCAGTCCCAGCTGCTCTCCTGTGCCGAGCAGCTCCTCAAACACCGGAAGATCTCGCGGAGTTGAGATGATCAGGATCTCACGGATGCCTGCAAGCATCAGTGTAGAAAGCGGATAATAGATCATCGGCTTGTCATAAACAGGCAGAATCTGCTTGGATACAGCCTTGGTCAGCGGATACAGTCTTGTGCCGGAGCCTCCGGCCAGAATAATACCTTTCATATGTCCTCCTTGCATAAACACAAGCAGGGGTTGCCGCAAAATTCTTGTGTCAATCCACGTTCTGCGACAGCCCCGTATGCTTCATTCGTTATTTCTGATACATTTCTTCGTAATATTTCTGATAGTCACCACTTGTGACGTTCTTCATCCATTCTTCGTTCTCAAAGAACCATTTGATTGTCTTACGGATACCTTCCTCAAACATAGTCTCCGGCTCCCAGCCTACCTCTGCACGGATCTTGTCCGGTGCAATTGCGTAGCGGCGGTCATGACCCTTGCGGTCTGTCACATAAGTGATCAGCTTCTCGCTGACAAGCTCTTTTCTCGGATCGCCGTCCGGCAGCATCTCCTGAAGCGTATCCAGAATAATATGGATGATCTGGATATTCTGCTTCTCGTTGTGACCGCCGATATTGTAGGTCTCAAACAGGCGTCCTTTCTCCTGTACCATGTCGATTCCCTTGGCATGATCTTCTACATAGAGCCAGTCACGGACATTCTTGCCGTCACCGTAAACAGGAAGTGTCTTGCCCTGCAGTGCATTGTTGATGATCAGCGGAATCAGCTTCTCCGGGAACTGATACGGACCATAGTTGTTGCTGCAGTTCGTAATGTTTGCCGGGAATTTGTAAGTATCCATATAAGATTTTACAAGGAAATCAGAAGATGCCTTGCTTGCTGAATACGGGCTGTGCGGATCATACGGTGTTGTCTCGTAGAAATATTCGCCTTCTTCTTCCAGTGAACCGTATACTTCGTCAGTCGAAACATGCAGGAATTTCTTATCCTCCTTGAATGTGCCGTCCGGCAGCTCCCATGCCGCTTTGGCTGCGTTGAGCATTACCAGTGTACCAAGTACGTTGGTCTTGACAAACACTTCCGGATTGCGGATACTGCGATCTACATGGCTCTCTGCTGCAAAATGTACAACACGGTCGATGTCATTCTCATCAAAAATCTTGTTGATTGCTTCCGAATCGCAGATGTCTGCACGGACAAACTGATAATTGCTGCGGTTCTCCACATCGCGCAGGTTCTCAAGGTTGCCTGCGTAAGTCAGCTTGTCTACATTGATGATACGGATCGTATCGCCGTATTTTTTAAACATATAATGGATATAATTGGAACCGATGAAGCCTGCTCCACCTGTTACAAGATAAGTTCTCATTTGGTTATCCTCCAATCGTATTTTTCTTTTTTCACTAGAGTCTATTTTTAAGTATAACATTGATGTGCTTTAAATTCAACCAGTTTGTTTGACAGACAGAACTGCTGCACTACATCGGCGGCACCGGGGTCGGACGGCTGGAATCCCAGACTTCATTTACATCAAAGAGATCGGTCAGCATCTCCGGATTGTAGTACATGCGATAACCGTCCAGATTGCGGCGGCCCTGCCGCATATAATTTTCTCCGAACTGCACCCAATACTGTGACGAATCCACATTGCAGAAAATATTAAATCCGTTCTGTTTCAGATAGGTGAAATACTGATTATCGCTGGTATATGGCTGCCAGTCACCGATATCTGCACCAAAGGCAAAAATAATGATATCCGTATCGCCGACTACGGTCGCCACATTGTTCAGCCAGCGCTGTGTGTCAGTCTGTGTACCTTCATATCCTCTTGCAAGCGGAGAGATATGACCCCAGGTATGGCTGGCAAATTCCCAGCCATTCGCCTTCATCGCCTGTGCGACTGCCTGTGCATCAGACACTTCCTTCTGCCATGCCGCCTCATCAAAATCCGGATTGGCATCAAAAAACTGCTGCTGATATTCCGTCACTCTGGATGCTTCCTTCGTCCGGTATACTTCGTCGGTGCGATAGCCAAGCACGCCTTCATAACCAGTCAGCGCAACCACACCCTTATGTCCATGGTAGGAAAAGTCCGGATGTTCTTCTACAAAAGTATCGATCCACGGCACCATATCATAATCGCCCACGGAAATACTGCCGTCCTCTTCAATGTAGGTATTTTTGACTGCACCGTTCTCATCTATGATCAGCTTCTGCGCATAGCCGTCACCGTCCATATAGTGATAATAGCTCACATCATCCTGTGACAGCACAAATGCTTTTTTGCCCGGCGGAAGCAGGATCTCGCCTCTTGAAACAGTACCGTCACTATTCACCGTACACATATCGTGAAGGCTGACCATAACATAGCCCTTTTCATACATGCTCTGCATGATCTTCTCGAACTCACTCATCGTCGTCATAACCTGATTGTATCCGGCTTCCTTGACATCACCGTCAAAGGACTTGACCGGATCCTTGATCATCGTATGGAAGAACACATGCGTCACCTGATCCAGCGGATAGGCTGTACAGGTCGCACGCACTGCATCGTAGCCTGCTGCTGCATTCTGCATTGCCTGACTGCCTGTATATTCTGCCGAGGACTGAAGGAGTGTGATCGCGGCACTGTAATCATACTGCGCTGCCAGCCGGTCTGCCTGTGCGATCAGCTCATCCTCTGATCCGGACACAACAGCTCCCTGCTCCTCATCCGCGTCCTCTGTGATCTCTGTCTGAAACTTCTGCTGAACAAGTTCAGCCTTTTTACCCGGTGTACCCTTGTCTGTCCCCTGAACAGCCGGGATCAGCGCTCCCTTGATCAGGATCACCCCAAGTAAGATGATCAGCAAAAGCAGCAGACAGATCACGCACTTCATGATCAGCACCTGTCTGCGCCTCTGGATCCTTTTTTGTCTGATTCTCTGCTCCCGTTCTTCTATGCTTTTTTCCATTGTCTTCTCTCCTGCCTTCTCTTTATTCCTGCGGTTCTGTCTCAGTCTGCTGCAAAATGATCACGTCCTGTTTCTTCTGCTGTTCGACAGCCATCCGTTCCTGTCCCGTCATCTTCGTACCATGTCCAAGAATAATCTCATGGAAAATAGCTGCTGTCAGCAGCAAAACAAGAATTCCAAGTACAATGCGCAGCTGCCTCATTTTTTGTTCATTTTCCTGATCTCGTCTGCGCATGAGCGGCCGCTGCAAGTCCTGCTGTACTGCATCCTGCCTGGCAGCCTGCTTCACTGGCTCTTCCGGTCCTTGTGACTGCTCTTTTTGGTCGGTTCTTGGCTGCACACTGACACTTCGATCTGTATAGCCACGGCCCCACCGACTGCCGTCATAAATAGTCGGTCTGCCAATCGGTCTTTTCTTTTCTGTCATATTCTTCTCCTATTCTGTTATATTCAGTTTCCCCACCTTATCTCTGAATAAACATCTCTCTTCAGCATAGTTGATTTGTCATTTTTTGTCAATCAATGAAAAATCCCTTTGTGCTTCTTTACGAAAATCTTTTCAAATGATATACTCTGAATTATGGATTTTCCGTTCAAATGAACTGAAATGAGATTGATCAGAACGATATACAAGGAGCAAACCCTATGAAATGGGATGAAAAACCCTATCATTCACTTGACTATGAAATGAAACACCGCTTTGGTGAAAAAGTATACCGTGTCGCACTGAACGGAGGCATGACCTGCCCCAACCGTGACGGCACCCTCGGCAGTTCCGGCTGTATTTTTTGCAGCAGCGGAGGCTCTGGCGATTTCGCTGCCTCCTCGCATCTCTCGATTTCCGAACAGATTGCCCTGCAAAAATCAATGATCTGCCAAAAACGGCCCGTTCACAAATTTATTGCCTATTTTCAGGCCTATACTAATACCTATGCCCCTGTCGATTACCTGGAGCAGATTTTCACAGAAGCGATCTCTGATCCTGAAGTTATCGCACTTTCGATCGCGACCAGACCTGACTGTCTGCCAACGGATGTTTTGGCACTTCTGGCACGACTGAACAGGATCAAACCGGTCTGGGTCGAGCTCGGACTGCAGACGATCCACGAGGATACGGCGCAGCTGATCCGCAGAGGCTATCCGCTCTCCTGCTTTGAGGAAGCAGTTCGCAATCTGCGCAGCCATGGCATCGAAGTGATCGTACATACGATCCTCGGACTGCCCGGAGAAACACCTGATCATATGCTTGCAACGATCGAATATCTGAATCACTGTGATATCCAGGGTATCAAACTTCAGCTGCTTCACATCCTGAAGCATACAGACCTGGCTGATCTCTATCAGAATCCGGCGACCCATTTCCATGCACTCGAACAGGAGGAATACGTTCAGCTGCTGATCGATTGCATCGAGCATCTGGATCCTGCTATCGTCATCCATCGGCTGACCGGTGATGGGCCGGGTGAGCTTCTGATCGCTCCCCTGTGGAGTTCCCGCAAGCGAACTGTACTGAACCGCATCCATGCAGCACTGCGTGAACGCAGCACCTGGCAGGGCAGACTTTTCAAATCACCAATCATTCACGCAAAGGAGGCACTCCATGTCTGAACCGATTACACTTTACAAACTGATCGTATTATATATGTTAGAAAAGGTGGACTTTCCTCTGACGAATGCCCAGATTTCTGAATTTATCCTTGATCGCGACTATACTACCTTTTTCACGCTGCAGTCCGTTCTCTCCGAACTGACCGAGAGCAATATGATCTCTCAGGAGACGATCCGCAACTGCTCCTACTTTACAATCCGTGAAGCCGGATCGGAAGCACTGCATTATTTTCAGAATCGTATTTCCAAATCCATCCGTGATGAGATTGACGAATATATGCATGAAAATCAGATCAAGCTCCGTGACGAGGTCTCGATCATCGCTGATTATTACAAAAACACAGCAGACGAGTATTCCGTCCACTGTGTTGTCAAAGAAAAATATTCCAATCCAATCGAGCTGACCATTACAGTTCCTGACGAAGCACAGGCCAAAGCCGCCTGCAACCAGTGGAAGGATCATTGTCAGCAGATTTATGAATTTGTTATGCGGCAGCTGCTTTCTTAATAGCAGCTGCTTTTTTGATAACAAAAACTCCCAGAGAAGATCAGTCATTCAACATACTGATTCTCTGGGAGATTCTTTTTGATTCATGGCTTAAATCGGCATCCGCCGACAGCCTATTTGGTATTTTGCAGATGAAATCTTAGTAGAACTGGTGGTCTCCGATCTGAACGCCTTTGCCTGAACCGGTATTGAAGTAAAGGGCACCTGGTACCGGATTCTCGCCGCCGATCGCTGCCGCTGCTGCATCATAGCAGGTGCTGGGGACACCGCTTGCCAATGCACTGCTCAGCCATCCACTGGATGCTGGTGTAAACTGACCGCTCTGGTAAATTACCTCGCTGATCGTACTCGGGAAGGATGCACTGTTGACACGGTTCATAACAACTGCGCCCACTGCAACCATACCTTCGTAGCTCTGATTGCCTGCCTCACAGTAGATCAGAGCTGCAAGAAGAGAAGTGTCATCTGAGCTTGCAGATACTGCTTCTGTCTCTTCCACATAAGCCTCTGTCTCTTCTACATAAGCTTCTGTTGTCTCAACATATTCTGTCTCTGTATAAGAGGAATTGTAAGAACTGCTGATCACATTGCCGTTGCCGTCATAGTACGTATCGCTGTCTGCATCGTAGTATCCGTCATCGCCGGTATCAATGCTGTCATCAGAAGTGTCATCCTCTTCGTAATATCCGCCGTCTTCATCCGCCGGAGCCTCAGTCTGTGCCGGTGCTTCTGTCTGAGCTGGAGCCTCAGTCTGTGCCGGAGCCTCAGTCTGTGCCGGTGCTTCTGTCTGTGCCGGTGCTGACGGAGTTGTATAGGACGGTTCACTGTAAGACGGTTCAGAATAGCTCGGTTCGTAATAAGTCTCGCCGCTTCCTTCATTCTCTGACTCTTCGTCATAAGTGTAAGAACCATCACCGAATCGGTCATACAGGCTGACAAACTCGTCATCCTTATCAACCGCAGTATCAAACAGCAGAACGTGTGTCACGTCCTCACTGGATACGTAAGAAATATCTTCTTCCTCATCAATATTCTGGATCTTCAGCCAATGTCCCTGATCCTCTACGAGGACAAATGCATCGCCTGTCTCCAGGAACTCGACAACGCCTGAGCCTGCATCTGCTCCAACGAAGCGCTTCACGTCATCCCATGTTGTCTTCACACCGTCGATGCCGTAATGCTCTGCAAGACCTCTGACATCATTGCCGTAAACAAGATAGTCATTATCAATAAATCCTGTAATATCACCGGAGCTGACCTCTGTCCACTTCTCGCCCTTGTTGATCACCCAAGCTGCTCCCCCGCGGTAGAGATGTCCAACGATCGCGCTGTTCGCATCAGCGGCCTCTCTGATATTGATTCCTGTTTCAACTGTATCATCATTCGTCATTACGATCTCGTCAAAGGCCCCTTCTTCCAAATACGGAATCGCAATCACATCGGATTCTTCCTGTGCCATAGCCGTCATACCGAGCATCATAGATGCTGCCATACAGCCGAGTGCACATTTTGTAAGTTTCCTCATTTTTTATATTCCTCCTCACATTTGCGCGGATATTTTTTGATTTTTTAAAAATATTACGCATTTGTTAACGATTGTTACAGACACATTGTAATATGTTTAACTACCTTTGTCAAGTATTTTTGTTCGCAATGAAAAAAGGACGGTCACCCGTCCCTTCTCTGTCGGTTCGCTTCATACATCAAAATCGCGGAAGCAACCGCTGCATTCAAGGATTCCACCTGGCCGCACATCGGAATCCGAACATATACATCTGCCAGTTCTGCCGTCTCATCCGTCAGTCCTTTACTCTCGTTGCCGATCAAAAAACCGGCCGCACCGCGGTAATCCTGCTGATCATGCATCCCTGTCCCTTTCAGATGTGCTGCATACAAACAAATACCCTGTTTTTTCAAGAACTGAATATCCGTTTTCAGATCATCCGAATAATAAAACGGCATCCGATAGATTGATCCCATCGTAGATCGGATCACCTTCGGATTGTACAGATCCACACAACCCTTTGTCATCAGAATGCCTGTCACTCCGGCCCCCTCTGCAGTCCGCATGATCGTGCCGAGATTACCCGGATCCTGAAGATTTTCAAGGATCATCACAAGCGGCTGCCCGCTGCACAGATCAGACAGACTGTAATGATACTGCCTTACCAGACATAATACACCCTGTGGTGTTTTGGTATCGGAAACACTCTCAAACACACGGTCAGACAGCAGAGTTATCTGCTGTCTGCCTTCAAAGAGCATTTTATTCCTATTATAAAAGCTTTCTGAAACATACGTATGCACCAAACGATCCTGCGGAACCTCCTGATACATCTTCGGCCCTTCCACAATAAACACGTCCTGTGCGGTACGTTCCTTCGCCTTTTTCTGCAGCTGGATCAGATTCTTCACCTGCTGATTTGAAGTACTTGTAATCATTTCCATTTTTTTGCCCTTATTTCTATAAATGAGTTATCCGACTCATTAAATACTCATAGCCTTGGCTACACGCACCATATAATCCGGAATATCCTTCTGCATCTTCAGTGCTTCATCGATATCAAAATCCGTATATCCGCCGTTGCGGTACGCTACCACGCGGTTCGTTGCACCCTGTGCGAGCAAATCTGCCGCATAGGCACCCATCATAGAGCCATAAACACGGTCACGGCAGGTCGGGCTTCCGCCACGCTGCATATGTCCGAGGATCGTCGCACGTGTCTCTACGCCAGTCGCTGCCTCGATACGGCGTGCCATACTGGTAGAATGGCCGATTCCTTCTGCATTGATGATGATATGATGCTTTTTGCCGCGCTTTCTGTTGTTGATGATATTGTTGATCAGCTGCTGCTCATCGTAATCATAGCGCTCCGGCAGAAGAATATCCTCTGCTCCGTTGGCAATACCGCACCACAGCGCAATATATCCTGCATTTCTGCCCATAACCTCGATGATACTGCAGCGCTCATGTGAAGTCGAAGTATCTCTTACCTTGTCGATCGCATCCATCGCTGTGTTTACAGCCGTATCAAAACCGATCGTATATTCTGTACAGGCAATATCAAGGTCGATCGTTCCCGGCACACCAATCGTGTTGATGCCCCTTGCTGCCAGCTGCTGTGCTCCGGCAAAAGAACCATCGCCGCCGATGACTACCAGCCCGTCAATACCGTGCTTTCTACAGATCTCTGCACCCAGATCCTGACCTTCCGCTGTACGGAATTCAGAACAGCGTGCTGTATAGAGGATCGTGCCGCCTCTTGCGATCGTATCCGAAACATCTCTTGCACAGAGATCACGGATCTCCTCGTTCAACAGTCCTTTATATCCCTGATTAATTCCCTTTACCTTCAGCCCCTGTGACAACGCCTTTCGAACGACTGCACGGATCGCTGCATTCATTCCAGGTGCATCACCGCCGCTTGTCAATACACCGATTGTCTCAATCTTCTTTGCCATATCGCACCTCCAGCTTTGCTTTCCAAGTCATTCTAATCTATTTTTTGATATTTGTAAAGTAAAGGAAGCTGCCGTAATGCTTTATTCTGCATTCTTCAGGGCTTTATCCAGCCAAATCCGACTGGTCGATACCTCCTATAATATTCAGCAGCGTAGACTTGTCCGATCCGGAAGGTCCAAGCAGTACACAGATTTCACCCTTTGCGACAGCTGCTCTTTCACCTGCTGTATCTCCTAATCAGAAGCACCTGTATATTTTCTGATTTTGGGCTTCTTAGCAGATCCGTCCTTCTACTGCACATCTTGCCGCTGTCTCCGGCGATGCCAGAAAGATTTCCACCTTGGAAGTACCCATACGGCCAAGGAAGTTGCGGTTGTTGGTTGCCACGACACGCTCTCCGTCTGTCAGGATTCCGCCGGTACGTCCGCAGCAAAGTCCGCAGCCCGGGTGTGTAATGATCGCGCCTGCCTCTGCCAGAATCGCCAGCGTACCGTTCGCATCTGCTTCGCGGTAGATCTTGCGGCTCGCCGGTGTAACGATCAGCTTGACAAACGGAGCGACTTTGCGGCCCTTGAGCACTGCCGCAGCTCGCATCAGGTCTTCCAGGCGTCCATTTGTGCAGGAGCCGATGAATACCTGATCGATCGGTGTGTCCTTCCACTCGGAAACCGGATGGATATTGTCTACCTGTGACGGACAGGCCAATACTCGCACCAACTCCTCTGCCTGATAATGCAGCTCTCTGCAGTAAACGGCATCTGCATCTCCGACCAGCGTGCGTTCCTGCTCTGTCAGTTCGATCTCGCAGTACTCTGCAGTTTTCTCATCTGGTGTAAACAGGGCGCACTTCGCACCTGCTTCGATCGCCATGTTTGCCATCGACATACGGCTCGCTACACTCATCTGTGCGACTGTGCTTCCGGTGAATTCCAGCGCCTTGTAGGTTGCTCCATCTGCGCCCAGATCTCCGATCAGCTTCAGAATAATATCCTTCGCCATCACATCGGACGGCAGCTCGCCGTCGATCGTGACCCTGATCGTCTCCGGCACCTTGATCCACATAGTTCCTGTGCCGAGAATACTTGCCATCTCAGTATAGCCGACGCCAGAGGAAAATGCACCAACGCAGCCATACGTCGTTGTGTGGCTGTCTGTTCCAAATACGATGTTGCCTGGCTTCACATAGCCTGCCTCTGTCATCAGCTGATGGCAGATTCCATCGCTGCGGTGAATATTTTTCATACCGTATTTTTTTACAAATTCGTTGCCGATCCGAAAATGTCTGGTATCATCAACCTGACTGGCCGGTACCAGATGGTCATAGATCAACACCACCTTGTCCGGATCCCAGAGTTTTGTAAAGCCCATCTCTTCAAATTTCTCTTTTACGAACGGAATGAAGATGTCATGGATCATCACCCGATCGACATTTACTGTCACGATATCGCCTGCTTTGGCAGTCTCTATGCCGGTATTGCGGCGTACGATTTTTTCAATGATCGTTGCTCCCATAGAAGCCCCTCCTGTATTCTGCTTTTTCCTGTTAATCCAGTCCATTTTTCCTGCGCATCGCCTTTACAAGACCGCCTGCTTCGATGATCTCCACCAGATTCTGCGGAAGTGATGCGATCGGATACGTTGTGCCGTTGTGCACGATGCCTTCATTGACAGTCACCTCGGCCAGATCACCCTCTGTCACTGCATCATGCAGATCCGGGTTCTCGATCAGCAGCAGTCCATTGTTGATCGCATTGCGGAAAAAGATTCTTGCAAAGGATTTGGCTACCACACAGCGGATGCCAAGTGCCTTGATGATCTCCGGTGCCTGTTCTCTGGAAGAACCGCAGCCGAAATTTTTGCCTGCCACAATGATGTCCCCCGGCTGAATCTGTCCTGCCAGCTCCGGGCGCAGCGGTGAAAATGCGTAAGGCTTCATATCTTCTACTGTTTTTAATGCCAGATACTCGGTCGGAATGATGATATCGGTATCGATATCATCTCCCAGTACCCAGATCTTTGCGGTAAATTTTTCACTCATGATTTGTCTCCATCTATCTCACTCTATCCTGATGCCTGCAGCTGTGCGCTGTCCGGCCTGTTTTCACTTTCTCTTTTACAGCATATCTGCGGTCGCGATCTCGCCCATGATCGCAGATGCCGTCACCGTCGCTGCCGACGCCAGATATACAAAGGAATCCCTGTGTCCTGCACGACCCTTGAAATTGCGCGTGCCGGTACTGATCAGCACCTCATTTTCCCCGATCACACCCTGACAGCTGCCCCAGCAGACACTGCAGTTCGGATTCATCACGATTGCTCCGGCTTCCATGAAAATATCCAGCAGCCCTTCCTTCATCGCCTGCAGATAAACGGATCTGCTGGCAGGTACAACCAGAAAACGTACCTCCGGACTTACCTTTCTGCCGCGGATCAGTTCTGCCCCTACTCTGAGATCCTCGATTCTGCCGTTGTTACAGGAGCCAAGGAAAGCTTCGTTGATCTTCACGCCTCTGCACTCTGCTGCCGGTACGACATTGTCTACGAAATGCGGTTTTGCCACGATCGGCTGAATTTCCGAAAGATTGATCTCATATTCTGCTGCATATACTGCATCTGCATCGCTTTCAAAAACTGCCTTCGGTTCGCGTCCATGCTCTGCGAGGTAATCCAGTGCAGTCTGATCCACCGGCATCAGTGCGGTCTTGGCACCGGCTTCCACACAGAGGTTGCAGATCGCAATACGGTCACTCATCGTCAAAGTAGCAAGTCCTTCACCGTCAAATTCCATTGCCTTGTAGTTGGCACCATTTGCACCGATTTTGCCGATGATCGTCAGGATCAGATCTCGGGCATAGACACCCTCCGGCAGTCTGCCGGTCAGATGAAACCGCAATGTCTCCGGCACCATCAGCCAGGAAGTACCTGTCACCATCGCATACAGATAATCGGTACAGCCGACTCCGGTTCCGAATGCGCCCAGCGCACCATAAGCACAGGTATGACTGTCCGCACCGAAGATCAGCTCTCCCGGACGAACATACTGTTCCATCATGATCTGATGACAGACACCCTCGCCCTCGTGGAAATGGATTCCGTTGGCTCTGGCAAAATCACGCATTTTCTTCTGTGATGCCGCTGTTTTCGGGCTGTCCGCCGGAATATTGTGATCCACGATCCAGACCAGCTTCTCTGTATCCTGGATATGCGGATTTTTTACTTTGCTGTTATACATATCGATCGTCAGATGCGTCGTTCCGTCGTTGCTCATCATGCGGTCGAGTGTTACGGTATGTATTTCTCCTGCATGTGCTTCAGGCACGCCTGCTGCCAATGCAATGATCTTTTCTGCTATCGTCATTCCCATCGCTTAGTCCTCCCCATTCAGTGATGCGAGCAGTCCGCCCTGATCCAGAATCTTCTGCATCTGCGGCGGAAGCTTGGTGCAGGAAAATGTTTTGTCCCCTGTCTTGATGATGCCCTGCTCCAGATCCAGCTCCATCTCGTCCTGATCTGCCACTGCGTCGTACAGTTCCCGGCAGACGATGACCGGCAGACCGATATTGATCGCATTGCGGTAAAAAATACGGGCAAAAGATTTGGCGATCACTGCCTTAACGCCGAGTGCCTTCAAAACGCCCGGTGCCTGCTCTCTGGAGGAACCGCAGCCAAAGTTCTCCGCTGCCACTACAAAGTCTCCCGGCTTCACCCGCTTGGCAAATGTCGGGTCAAGCGATTCAAAGGTATATTCCTTCATTTCGTCAATCGTGGGATATAATAAATACTGAGATGCGATGATCTGATCGGTATCGACATCTGTATGAAATCGAAATATAGTTCCCATATCCTGTTCCTCCTATTTTACGAAAACCTGTTTCCGCAGGTTTTATTATTCTGTTTTGTTTATCTTTCGTATCATATCACATTTATTTGAAAAAGAATATATCATATGATACAATCTTAGCAAATTTCTGTATACATTCTGATGCTGCGAACGCGAGACAATCACCTAGATACGGAGGATTCCTATGAACGAAAATCATGTCAGTCTCCCTCAGGAATTTCCTGAATGGGCAGAACAGTCCAACACACTGATCCACTACAAAAAAAATGAACAGGTCTATCTTGAGAAAGAACCTGCTCATCATTTTTATTATCTGAAATCCGGCCGTGTCCGAATCTATGTCACCTCTGCCGGCGGAAACGAAAAGACACTCGCGGTCTATCACGCTCACGCAATCTTCGGCGAAGCTGCTTTCTTTGACGGCTCACCGCGCATGTCATCGGCGCGTGCCGTACAGGATTCTCAGATCATACCGATCGGCCGTCATGAGATCCTGAATTATCTGCAGGAGCACCCGATCCAGGCACTTTCCATGATCGAATCTCTGGCCAAAACCGTGCGCAATCTCTCCACACAGATCAACGAAATCTCCTTCCTGCCAGCCAACTGCCGGATCGCCCGCTTTCTGCTTAGCGAATCCCAGTACGGTCAAAAGGAAGTACACTGCACACACGATGAAATTGCCTCCCGCGTCGGCTGCAGCCGGATCACCGTCAGCCGCATTTTGGCTGATCTGCGCAAACAAGCACTGCTTGAAACACGGTATGGCTCCATTGTCGTAGATTTTTCCACACAGACACAGCAGTCACTCTGGGAAAACGCGGCTTCACTTTAGCTGTTCAGCACAAATGCAGTGATATCCTCCACCCGGTCAGCCACTGCCGCTGCGCCTGCAGTTTCCAGTTCACCCGGAGCTGCAAATCCAAGTGAAAGTCCCAGACACGGAATACCGAAATATGCCGCACCTTCTACGTCAAACTTCCGGTCTCCGACCATCAGCATCTGTTGCTTCTCTTCTGCAGAAAGATTCATGCGCCGCAGCAGTTCCTCCAGCACTTCTTCTTTTTTGGTCCGTTTCTCGTCCATCGTCGCGCCGCACACATAATCAAAATACGCATCGATCGCAAAGTGTTCCAGAATACGTTTGACAAACATCTCTGGCTTCGATGAGGCGATTGCCACAACACAGCCCTGTTCTTTCAGTGTGCGGAGCATTTCCGGTACCCCCGGGAATAATTCATTTTGAAAGATTCCCGTTTCCCGAAAATATTCTCTGTAATAGCTCGTTGCCTGTTTGGCCTCATCGAGCGTAAATCCATAATATTCCATAAACGAATCGATCAGCGGCGGACCGATGAACGGCTCCAGCTTCTTCAGATCAGGTTCCTCGATCCCCATATGAGCCAGTGCATACTGCACACTCTTGGTAATGCCCTCGCTGGGATTCGTCAATGTTCCGTCTAAATCAAATAAAATATAACGATACAAGCTTCTGCTCCTTTATGCGTTGTTCGTTCCCATGATATTTCTTGCTACATAGACACCGCTGGCAGATGCATGTGACAGGGAATGGGTCACGCCGCTTCCGTCTCCGATAATATACAGCCCTTTGTGTCTGGTCTCCAGATTTTCATCCAGATCAACTTCCATATTGTAGAATTTGACTTCCACACCATAGAGCAGTGTATCATCATTGGCGGTTCCCGGTGCAATCTTATCCAGCGCGTAGATCATTTCGATAATACCGTCGAGGATACGCTTCGGAAGCACCAGACTCAAATCGCCCGGTGTCGCTGCAAGCGTCGGACGCACCAGTCCCTCCTCAATACGTGTCTTATTACTTCTTCTGCCGCGGATCAGATCACCGAAACGCTGTACAATGACACCGCCGCCGAGCATATTGGAAAGGCGCGCAATGCTTTCTCCATATCCGTTGCTGTCCTTGAACGGCTCAGAAAAGTGTTTTGCAACCAGAAGTGCAAAGTTCGTGTTGTCTGTATGCTTTGCCGGATCCTCGTAGCTGTGTCCGTTGACCGTTACGATGCCGTTGGTATTTTCATTGACTACTGCACCGTTCGGATTCATACAGAAGGTGCGCACCTTGTCTTCGAATTTCTCAGTGCGGTACACGATCTTGCTCTCGTACAGCTCGTCAGTCAGATGGGAAAAGATCACAGCCGGAAGCTCCACACGGACACCGATGTCCACGCGGTTCGACTTGGTCGGAATCTCCAGATCCTCACAGACCTGCTCCATCCATTTGCTTCCGCTTCTTCCTACGGATACGATGCAGTTCTCACACTCGAAGCATTCCTCTTTGGCCCATACATGATATTTGCCGTCTGCGATCTCCAGCTTGTCCACCGGTGTATCAAAGTAGAAATCCAGCTTATCCTTCATTTCTGCATACAGATTTTCCAATACTACATAGTTGATGTCGGTGCCAAGGTGACGCACAGACGCATTCAGCAGGTTCAGCTTGTTCTGCATACAGATCTTGCTGAACTGCGTACCCGCAGTCGAGTACATCTTGGTGCCTTCCCCACCGTGTGCCATATTGATCTCATCAACATAATTCATCAGCTCAAGTGCCTTTTCTTTGCCGATATATTCGTAAAGCGTGCCACCGAAATCGTTTGTAATGTTGTATTTTCCATCAGAAAATGCACCTGCACCGCCAAAACCGTTCATGATCGAGCAGCTCTTGCAGTTGATACATGACTTGATCTTTTTGCCATCGATCGGACAGTGTCTTTTCTCCAGCGGATGTCCGGCTTCCATGACTGCGATTTTTAATTGAGACTCATTTTTCAGGAATTCATAAGCAGCAAAGATCCCTCCCGGACCAGCTCCAATAATTACAACATCGTATTTCTTCATAGCACTCACCTTTCTGTCTTCTTAACATTTCAGCTGTTTACATATTATCTTTTTACATATTATCTTTTTACATCGATTTTCGTTCTGCGATCTCAGCCATCTTCGC
>CAZEPO010000007.1:25130-27515 GCA_964514125.1 uncultured Lachnospiraceae bacterium | reverse complement strand
ATGTGGTTTTGAAGATACGTCAAGTGAAGCACAGGAAAATCTCCTGTGCTTTTTTTGTAATCGCTTTGATTATACTCTGACATAGGGAGGTACAAATGAATCAGTTGATTGCTTTTTTGAAGAAAACAGATTTGTTTCAGGATTTATCGGAGAAAACGATAGAAACAGAGATTATTCCGCAGGGGCAGATAAAGGAGATAACCAAAGAAAGCTTTTTGCTCCTTCCACAGGAGAGATTGGATTACTTTGGCATTATTCTGGAAGGCAGAATCCATACCATGCATATTTTTGATGACGGCAACAGCAGTATCATCGACAGCTTTGAACAGGGTGAAATGTTTGGTTCAGATCTGATCTATACGAAGACAAGACTTGCCCCCTATCATGTGCGGGCAGTCAGTGATGTTCGAATGCTGCAGTTTTCGGCACAGATGCTTTTTGATGGCGGTATATTATCAGAGGGAACGCGCGCAAAGATCAAAGAAAATCTGCTTCGCCTGATCTCACAGGATAATATGCGTCGGGAATATCGCCTGGCGATCCTTTCGCAGAAAGGGCTTCGAGAACGCATCATGACATACCTCAGTATGCAGGCTTCACGGAAAAAAAGAAATACGTTTACGATCTCTTTTTCGAGAGAGGAATTGGCGGCTTATCTTTGTGTGAACCGGAGTGCGCTTTCGCATGAGCTGAGCCGCATGCAGCAGGAGGGACTGATTTCCTTTCATAAAAATACCTTCTGTGTGCACAGAGAGGCAGCACAGAAGGATTCGCATCGTGAGTTTATATGATACAACGCTTGCCGGTGTACAGAAATGTACTTTCCGGCAGGCATTTTTTTTCGTTAATTTCGAACCGGAACGGGCACTCCTGAAGAAGCAGACAGACCTGTTCGCGGCAGCTGCCAGAAGAGGAATAGAGCGTGAGCGACAAAACGGAATCGTTCCATCTGGCTTGATAATCAATAACTTCCGCTGCGGAAAAGATCAGATTATCCAATATTTCCATAGAACATGGTGTCTGAGCAAATCGTGATACCATATCCAGACGTTTGACAATGCTGCCGCAGGGACAGGGGGCGGGCAGTATTCTGGCACGGTCACCAGTACGATAACGGATCAGAGGCATGGCCTCCAGACCGATCGTTGTGATGACGAGTTCTCCCCAGGTGCCGTCCGCTACCGGACACAGGTTCTCGTCCAGAATTTCTGCGATCAAATGATTTTCCTTCAGATGCATTCCGTTGTGTGCGGGGCAGGTGATCGCACCGCTCAAACCAGTCTCACGTGACCCATAATGTGGAAAAAGGCGCGTGCCAAGCAGCTGTTCCAGTGCGTTTATGACACCGGCTGGACAGGAATCGCCTGATATGAGGGCACGTTTGATCGGGAATTCCCTAGACAGTATAGGAGTGTTCGGACATTGCAGACTAGAAATGCTCGCAGTGGGAGCAGTTTGAAGCCCGGCAAAAAATTGATCGGACTGCCAGAATCGGGCTGCGCTGAGCAAAGGAACCGGAAAGCCGATGTAGCAATCCGGGGAAGTCTGCAGAATACGCTCGCATAATTCATGATAGGTTCTGCAGATACCGGCACGGATTGGGACTGCGTTAAGGCGAAGTACCGCCTGCTCAATCAGATCACCAAGCCCAAAGGAGCCGGAAAATGGAAAAGTGATCAGAACACGATCGCCGGAATTCACCATTTCACCGATGCCTGCAGCAAAAAATGAGATAGTATGGGCAGTATCCTGTTCTGTATAAAAGATTCGTTTCGACGGTCCTGTTGTCCCACTTGTTGATCCAGAGATGACTCTGGAGACTTCGGACTGTGAAGTCAGCAGAAATGCGCTGGGATGTTCGGCCAGCATTTCTGGTGTGGTCAAAGGAAGTGTCTGAAGCTCCTGCAGTGAATCCAGATGTTCCGGAAGATTTTTGTAATGTCCATCACGTTCCTTCATTCTCTGTAATTGCTGATTTAAACGGAAAAGCTGGAGTTCTTCCAGCTTTTCTCTTGTAAGATCAGACCAGTGTTCTGTTTCGCAGATCCATTGGTCGATATTTGAACGTTTCATGAAAGATCCTTTCTCTTCTCTCTTATTTTCGATAGAGTGCTTTGCCGTTCCGATCAGTCAGGTTATAAGCACAGAATGGAACCATACCATGTTCCGAATCTGCTTCGCACAGATAGCAGCGGCGCAGGCGTTCCAGATCCAGGTTTTCTGCATCCTGAAAGAGCATTCCGGAGACTGTAAAAGTAGATTCGACAACCTTATGCAGAAAATCATCGAGGGAGGAGGTATCGCAGCAATCACCGACTGTGCTTTCCTCACAGCAGCATTCCTGAGTTTCAGTCGGCTCAGCATCACAGCAGCATTCCTGAGTTT
>CAZEPO010000007.1:0-25030 GCA_964514125.1 uncultured Lachnospiraceae bacterium | reverse complement strand
CAGCAGCATTCCTGAGTTTCAGTCGGCTCAGCATCACAGCAGCATTCCTGAGTTTTGGCCGGCTCAGCATCACAGCAGCAGCATTCTTGAGTTTCGGTCGGCTCAGTATCACAGCAGCACGATTCCTTGGTTTTTTCACCCCAGTGCTGTGCGACGAAATCGCGGGCATCGGAGCTCTGAACACAGCAGCATTGTGTCTGCTTTTGCGCCAAAGCTTTGATGCTTCCGTCTTCACGACAAAGATAGCTGGCATGGAAGGAGCAGTATGGACTTTCGGCACCGCCTCCGCCAAAATCGGAGATCTTCATCTGGCCGTCAGTCTGTTCTTCAATATTTTTCAGGATGCGCGGAATCGTCAGCCGCGCGTTGGGAGGCGTCAGAGAACAGCGTCCGAAGTAGCTGATGGGCTGAATATGGACACCGCGGATATATGGTGCATGCTTCAGGGCGAATTGGAGAATCTCGCCCAACGCATGGTCATTGACACCTGGAGCAATCGTAGGAACCAGAACAACCGGAAGTCCGGCTTCGCGGCAGCGGCGGATTGCGAGCAGTTTGGTATCTTTCAGGGCACAGCCGCGCAGTGTCTGGTACACAGCATCGTCCAGACCATCGAACTGAAGGAATACACAGGAAACACCGATCTGAGCGAGATGAGCAGCGTATCCCTCTTCTTTGGCAATGCGGATACCGTTTGTATTCAGCTGAAAAAAGGTAAAGCCTTTTTGGCGGCCGAGTGCGATCACTGCGTCTAGATCATCACGCATGGTAGGCTCGCCGCCGGAGAGCTGGATATTGAAAGGACCGCCGTGCTGCCTGAGCATGTCGTATTGAGCGGAGATTTCTTCCAGGGAGAGATCCTGGGCAGTCTGTTCACCAGCTGATGCAAAACAGACCGGACAGTGCAGGTTGCAGCGATTCGTCAGCTCCAGCAGGACACAGCAGCCGTCGCGTTCGTGGTCTTCACAGAGCCCGCAGTCATAGGGACAGCCTTTTTGCACCGGGTGTGCGCCTTGCGGGGTGATTTTTCCGGACGGTACGCGATCCCATGCCTGATAACTTGCAAGATTGCCTTCCCAGATCAGCGTACGAAATGATCCATGCTCCGGACATTTTTTTTCTAAATAGATGAATCCGTCGTCACCGACGGTCTTGTATGCATCAATTGTTTTCAAACAGACAGGACAGATACTGACTGTCTGAGCAAAAGCTTGTTCCATGATAAGGCCTCGCTTTCTTGAAAATATTGTGTTTAAAGATTTTTCAGGAAGTTTTCAAATTCTGTTTTGTGAAGCTCCCAGTCCAATGTTGGAAAACTGACACGAATAATCGTTCCAGCCAGAATGCCCTTGATCCGGAGGCTGTGTCCTTCTGCCAGAAAAACAGGTCTTCGCAGCTTCTGGTTGCAGCGGAGCTGCCAGCTTTCATCAAGCAATTGTGTAAAAGCTTCGGCAGTGATGGGCAGATTATATTCGTAGGTTTGCGCGTCAGTAAAACAATTTTCTGTTTTTTGACATTGATAATTCATAAGATCATATCCTCCACAGCAGAGATGACTGTCTCGATTTCTTTGAGCGAAGTAAAACGGGACAGAGACAGCCGGATAGTTTCGGAAACCGGAAGGCAGGAAAAGAGTTTGGGAGCGCAGTGCAGACCGGTCCGGCAGACTACATCATAGCTTTCCTGTAGAATAAATCCGATATCTGAGGCATATTCTCCGGGGATTGTGAAACTGACGACCGGAGTACAAGGTTCCTCCGGAATGATCACAGAGGCACCTGCCTGCATGAGACCGCTTCTGAGCAGTTCCAGATGGCGTTCACATGCCGTAGCATCACGCGGATGTTCTTTGACCCACAGCAGCGCTGCGAGCAGACCGTGAAAGGACGGTTCATTGCCTGTGCCGGCTTCGAGGTGGAGCGGCATTTCAGAAGGCATCGTATCACGGTCACTGTGGATGCCGGTGCCGCCGGTCAGCAGCGGATGAAGCGTCAGTGATTTGCGGATCCAGAGACCGCCGGTACCCTGAGGCCCCAAAAGATATTTGTGACCGGTGAAGGCGACCATATCAGCACCCCAGCTTTCCGCCTGAAGGGCCTGCCATCCAAGTGTCTGGGATGCATCGATCAGAACGGATGCGCCATATTCTTTGGCAGCCGCAGTCATTGCCCCGGCATCGTGCACGGCTCCTGTGACGTTGGATGCATGGGTAAACACAGCAAGTACCGGATGGTACTGTTTCATCGCAGCCTGCCACATGGGAAACGGCACTCGGCCTGTCTGATCGGTGTCCAGCCAGATCACCTGAATGATGCCGCGCTGTTCCAGGTCAAAGAGCGGGCGGATCACGCTGTTGTGTTCTGCTTTGGTTGTCACGACAGTTGGACGAACCATATCTGAGTGTTTATTATGTACGGGCAGAGCAGCAGCTTTTTCTTGATAAGGAAAGCCCTGTATCGCAAGATTCAAGGCCCAGGTTGCATTGGGACCGAGCGCGATCTGAGCCGGGTCAGAGATGCCCAGAAGCGGAGCAAGCTCCTGACGGACCGCATCAAAAACATCAAAATCGTTCCGTCCGCCTCGGTGCATGGCGCCAGGCGGAGCGAGCAGCGCTTGACGAACTGCTTCTGCAACGCAGTCTGGTTTTGGCCAGCTTGTGGCCGCATTATTTAGATAAATTTGTTCGCGGACTGGAGCAGATTCTTTCATAGTACAGCACCGTAGGTTTCCAGCAGCTCCAGACACTTTTCGAGCACTGCACTGATGACTGCCGGACAACGTTCCAATTTGTTTCGGTTATCGTGTTCCAGAATATGATCGCAGGTGATACCGCCGTATTCTGCGGTATACTCCTTGAACCAGCTGACCAGCTCACTGATCATCTCGTCATGAGCAGGGTGGGCAAGCTCGTCGGATTCTCCTTTTCCGGTAAAATAGGACAAAAAGCAGGCACCGCCGGTCAGGCATCCGCAGATGCCGCCGGTATTGCCGAGCCCTCCGTTGAGTCCGCTCATGGAACGGATCAGATCGGGACATTCCTTTCCCTCTGATTCAAGTGCAAGGATCAGGAGAATTTGGGCACAGAAATAGCCTTCCTGTGACAGTTCAAGCAATCGGTCAAATACGTCCACAGAATCACATCCTTTCACAAATAGTAAGATAATAGCGGAATTTTGCATTAGCTGGTATGCCTGATGCAGACTGACAGCAGCATAATTCGTCAGCGGTTCCATCCCAGATACAGGAGAGATAATATTCCTTCCATAATGACGTGATATCCTCCAGCTGTTTTACAGCAAATCCGGCTTCCAGCAGTGTTTGGACCTGCGTTTCCACCGGCAGCGGGCTGACATCGGCAAGAAGAAGCGTACCGCCCGGCTTGAGAAGGCGTGCTGCCTCTCTCAGAGCAGCTTCCGGATTGCCGGATACATAAAATGTACATTCTGAGAGAATGGCATCGAAGCTCTGGTCTGCAAATGGACAACAGAGAAAATCACCCTGCAGCAGGGATTCTGATAAAAATTGCTGTTTTGTATTGGTTTGAAAATCTGGATGAACAGGAAGAAGATCAATCCCGACTGCATTGAATCCCAGTTCCGTCAGCAGTTCAATGCTCTGTCCATTTCCTGCTCCCATGTCTAGGATGCGGCATGGGTTAAGCTGTGCGAGTGAGAGCAGATGCCTGGTCGTAGCGATTCCTCCTGGATGTTTGTCTTTCATAGGATGCTCCTTTGGTGAATAGGCAGTACTCATTTATCTTCCAATGCCTTTTCTACAGAGAGCACCTTGCCAAGTGCCAGTTCCTCCGGCACATAGACAAAGCCGCATTTGGGGCAGACGGGAAGTTCCACAGGGAATCCGTTGTCCAGATACATAAATTTGGCTTTTCCTTTTTCGAGGGGAACGCGGCATTTCATACACTGCAGCTTTCCCAAAGGATCTATCGTATAATAATTTTTTTCCTGCATAAGTAACCCTTTCTGTTTGGCAGCTCTGTGCTTAACCCTGTCGGCGTACGATATTCATACGGTGGCTGTAAGCACCGAGCACATGGTAGCCTTCGTCCGTTTCCTGATATTTCACCCAGAATGTGACATTTCCAAGCCGCATACGCGTGATGCAGAGACCGCTTTCTGCGTCGAGTACGGCTTCACCTGTTTCTCTCAGATTCTGGAGTACCTGTATCACATCCGACTTGAGGATCATGCGGTCATCCATCATTGTAAGGGCTTCTTTTGTATAAGTAACAGCGAAATCGCAGTTCATAGTTTCTGTCTCCTCTCCCCAGATATCCTGAAGAAGTTTGTTTTTCAGGGTCAGGCGGTTGTAGCGTTTTTCACTGATGTCCGGAGGCGCACCGGCATGTGTGCCATAGACTAATTCCAAAATATGGCGGGATTCCCGACCCTCACGGGCAAAGCGGTCGCGGCAGGCCATACAGTAGGAAATATAAGGCAGATCCGAGCGTTCCAGACATTTCTGTGTCATTTCCCTGGCGACTTCCCGGTTGGCATAGGCAGTCAGACCGCCATAACCGCAGCACGGAGAACGGTCACCGGAATAAGGTGTTTCTGTAAGTTCACAGCCCATTTGTGCGGCAAGCTGCCGAATGGACTGCTGGACATGAGTGTTTCCCCTGGCTCCGCAGGAGTCATGCAGGGCAGCAGGCTTTTCAAGACCGCGTGCTGTCTGAGGCAGCCCGATTTCAATCAGGATATCCCAGATACCGACAAGGTCGGAGCGCTGCCCATGATCGGACAGCTCTTTCATACAGGTCGGACAGCCTGCGATGATGGTCGGATTACCCAGCTGTGCCAGTGCGTCATTCAGAAAATTGACGGTTTCCTCATACATCGTATAGCGACCGGCCCAGTCACAGATCGCACCGCAGCAGCCGAGGATCAGTGCGACACCGCCTTCCAAACGGCTGCAGAGATCCTTGTATGCAGCAAAAACAGTATCCGGCGCGATGGCACCGGCCTGACAGCCTGGAAAAAAGACATAACGGCAGGTGTCATAACCGGGCTGTTTCCGGCAGAGAAAGGCTTCGCCGTTGGAGAACATCATATCCATCAGGGCAAATTCGTGCGGCGCAAGCGGCATTTTGCCGGTGCTCACCATATTTTGTCTGGCGATATGGCATATTTCGCCCATATCGTAGCCGTTAGGACAGGTGACGGTGCACTGGCCGCAAAGAGAACAGGCATTGATCGGCTTGTTCATCATATGATCGCCCATGATGATACTGACATTGTTGTAGATTTCCCGGGTAAGGATCCGGGGGAATTTCTGGTAATGCTGCAGATAGGCACAGCCTCGGATACAGGCATCACAGTGACATTGGATACAGCGTCTGGCTTCTGCAACAGCCTGCTCTTTGGTACAGGCAGATGCAGGCGGAAGTGTGCAGCGGGACGGAAGTACGCCTTCCAGATCGGTAAAGAGGCGGGTCTCGGAAGCTCCCTCCTCACCTCGGGTATTCGACGGATCGAGATTTTGTGCGAGACGATCCACTGTAAGTGCAGCACGCTTGGCACCATAAGCGGCATCAAGCACGCCTTCGGCTGGCCCTGTAACAAGCTGATATCTGCGGCTGAACATCAGATGCGGATCAGCCTCCAGATCATCATACAGAGCAGCGGCAAGTGTATATTCACTGCATATGAGATCAAAATCGGTGCGGTACTGCTCAAGCTTAGTCAGGTCTGCAGAAAACACAAAGGACAGTCCCATTGCTTTCAGCGCCTGCAGTGTGGCTTCAAAACCGCCGTCAGCAAGGAATGATGTTTCTTTCTGCAGAAATGTTTCCAGATCTGGTTCCTGACAAAAGACTGTGACAGGATAAGCTTTTTTGTGAAGCTCTCCGGCAAGGAACAGACAGTACAGACCTGATCCGAAAATGGCAGCTGTTTTCTTTTTTTTCATACGCGGAAGACTGCGCCCAAGCGGCTTTTCGCCATACAGGGCAACGGCTTGCTCCAGTTTCAAAATGGAGATTCCGTCCCCACCCTCTAAAGAGCCGAGTTTGCAGCAGCTTTGGCAGGGCGCTTCACAGCCTGCGCTGAGCAGGTGCGGAAACGGTGTGATCTTTTCGTACAGAGACAATGCTTTGCGCCAATCTTCCTGAGCGATCGCATGGATCATTTCTTTGGTATCCAGCTTCAGCGGGCAGGCAGCCACGCAGTAGGCCGGCTGTTCATGTACACAGAGATTTTCAACCTGTGTAAGCTCGTCCTTGGTCAGCATACGTTTCTGACGATAGACATGTGTGGAAGTACGTTCTTCTATGTACATAGGCAATCCTTTCAAGATGAATGAAGAGGCGGTTTCCCGCCTCTTCATTGTATTACAAAATCAGCGTTTTGTAACGAAATGTGCGATTATTTTTCAAGTTCCTTCAGTGCAGAGAGGACAACATCCGGTTTGGCCGGAATGCGTGTGATTCTTGCACCGGTTGCGTTATAGATCGCATTGAGGATAGCCGGGTGCGGAGCATCCAGCGGAGCCTCGCCGCATCCAGCAGCGCCATACGGTCCTTCCGGACGATAGGTTTCAACATAGTGAAGTTCAATGTCATCCGGTACATCGTTTGGATATGGGATACCGCAGTTCTTGAGTGAGGTATGCTTGGAAAGATCCTCAAAATCTTCAGAAAGTGCAAGTCCGATACCCTGTACAAGACCGCCGTAGAAGTTGCCGTCTACCAGCAGCTTGTTCATGATCGTACCTACATCGGCTACGCAGGTGAATTTTTCTACTTTTACCTTACCGGTCTGTGTATCGACGCAAACCTCCGGCAGGAACAGTGTGTACATGTATACGGAGAATGGATCACCCTGTGCGGTTGCCTGATCGATCGGATGATCTGCACAGTAGGTTGCGACCCATTGTCCCTGTACCTTGGTGTCGATGCCTTCTGCTTTCATTTCATCATAGGTGCGGTAGGTTCCATCTTCTTTTCGCATAGCAGCCAGAAGGTTTTCAGCAGCCAGACGACATGCGTTGCCGGACATTACCTGGCTTCGGGAACCGCCGGCCGGACCGGAGTTCGGAGTGAATTTTGTGTCGTTCATGACCAGTCTGATCTGATCCGGTCGGATGCCTGCCTGACGGAGTGTTTCATGTGCGGAGACGAGAACACCCATATCAGCACCCTGTCCGTGATCCTCCCAGGAAGAATACATGGTCACGGTTCCGTCCGGATTCAGCTCTGCATATGCCTGAGAGGTGTCAACACCGTCAAGACCGCAGCCGTAAACACCGGAAGCGACACCGATACCATATTTGTATCTGCCGTCGGAAGCGGCGTTCTTTTCTGCAACGCGTTTTTTGCCTGCTTCATACAGCGGACGTGCTTTTTTGTACATTTCTTCCAGACAGTAGACATCTGGTTTGTAGCCGGTCGGGATGGTTGAGCCTTCGGATTCCTTGTAGCAGTTCAGCTCACGGATATCGAACGGATCCATGCCCATTTTGGCTGCGAGTACATCAATTGCGATTTCAGAGCCCATGAAGGACTGCGGAGAACCGTAAGCACGGAAAGCAGAGCCCCATGCATGGTTCGTAAAGACAGTGGTACTCTTGTTACGGATGGTCGGAATATGATAACCGGCACCGACGAACTGACTCAGTCTGTGTGTGAGCAGGTCACCAAATTCGGAGTATGGGCCGTGATCGACATAGTTGTTGCCCCAGAGTCCGAGCAGCTTGCCGTTTTCATCGGCAGCCAGCTTGATATTCATAAAGGCCGGGGAACGTTTGCCGGTGTAGGTAATGTTCTGGAACTGGTTGAAGACCAGAGATACCGGTCTCTGACAAACGAGTGCGGCAACACCGAGGATGGCTTCGTTGGTCGGAGAGAATTTGTAACCGAAGGTACCGCCGGAATGGTTCTGTACCATACGGAGTTTTTCCATTGGGATGCCGATACCGTCTGCGATCATCGGCATATGGAGATGGATACCGATCGATTTGGAATGGATCGTCAGCATGCCGTCTTCATCGATATATGCATAGCCGCAGTCTGGTTCCAGGTGAAGATGCGGCTGACGGGAACAGTAGCTTTCAATCTCGACTACGTTTGGTGCGCTGTCGAAATCAAAGTCCGGACCCTTGATACAGTTGGTCTCATAGTAAGCATTCGGTGTGCCCGGATGGATCTCAATCGCATCTTCTGCGATCGCATCCATGGCATTCATATAAGCCGGAAGCTCTTCAAGATCTACCTTGACTGCTGCAGCCGCCGCTCTTGCATGTTCTTCTGTATCAGCAGCAACGATTGCGATCGCATCGCCGAACTGGAAGATCTTTTCATCACAGAGGATCGGACGATCCCAGCCGTCACATTTGTTGTTCAGCGGCAGCATGACAAGTCCGTTGATCCGGTTCTTGCCAGGTACATCTTTGGCTGTGATGATCCGGAATACGCCTGGCATCTTCTCTGCTTCGGAGGTATCCACGCCCTTGAGGTTAGCATGTGATACAGTGGCCTGAACAAGTGCAAGACGCAGGGTATCTTCCGGCATTTTCAGTGCGTCGTCTGCACCGAAGTCCCAGGTACCTGTGACTTTCTGTGCGGCTGACGGACGAATATAGCTTGTACCTACGATACTGTCACCGGTCGGCTTGAATACAAGGTCTTCTTTGGTCTTCTCACCACGCAGAACTTCTGCAGCAGCCATAACCGCATCGATCAGCGGTTTGTAGCCGGTACAGCGGCAGAGGTTGCGGTTCTTGTCAAACCAGCTGCGTACTTCTTCACGGGTAGGACTTGGATTGTTGTCCAGAAGCACTTTAGCACTCATGATAAAGCCCGGCGAGCAGAATCCGCATTGTGCACAGCCGTAAGCCATCCAGGCAACCTGAAGCGGATGCATATCAGAGATCGTTCCGATGCCTTCGATCGTAGTGATCTCAGCGTTGTCACGTACTTTTTTCATCTTGACGATACAGGAACGGGTTACCTTGCCGTCCATGATGACATTGCAGGCACCGCAGTGGCCTTCACCACAGCCGATCTTGCAGCCTGTGAGCAGGAGTCTCTCACGCAGTACAGAAGCAAGTGTTTCGTCTTCTTTTACGAGCAGTGTACGGGAGACGCCGTTGATGATAAGCGATTTTTTGATCATGATTTACCTCCTCATTTAATTGATGATGATTCATGTGTTCCGCAGCTGTCGTGATCCGGACCATGTCCGGTCAGATCCTTCAGCCTGTCCATTCCTCTTGCAGTGTAGAATACGAGCTGAGAAACACTTCCGTCCAGATTCTCGCCCTGCAGACGCAGGCAGTTTGCGTTCTCATAGTAGTCAATGGGAAGCTCCCGGCGAAATGTTTTGCCTGTTTTGTCGTCTGTCACTTCAATTGTCACTGATCTTGCGGAAATTTCAAAATATGTTTCGTCCATATCGCACCTACCTGTTAATTGTGATGAATTTCTATAAATAATTATACTATTTGTGAAAAATGATAGCAACTTACAAGAAATTGTGAGTCGGTTTACAAAGGATCAAGGTTCCGTTGATGTCACAGAGCGGCACACCAGGAAGGTGAAGACCATGCTCCTGCTCATAGCGCTCCACGGCCTTTTTGACGCCGGTCAGATTCGGAGAATTGTAGTCATGGAGCAGGAGATAACCGCCGCCGTTTAGACGAGGCCAGAAATAGGAGAGCCCGGCATAGGTGCTGTCTTCAAAATCGGCATCGAGGGAAACCAGTGCAAAGGAAGTCTCCAGACCGCAGAGAGATGCAGGAAAAATGCCCGGATGCAGGATCACCTGATCGGGGTGCGGCATTTTTTGAAGCACTTGATAGGCGGAGGTATTTTTGTGTGCTTCGAGGAAGGACGCGGTACAATTGTTTTGCGCACATTCTCTTTGTGCTTCCGCAGGATCAAAACCGTCAAAGGTATCAAACAGATGCAGGGTTCGCTCCGGGAAAAGCCGATTGAGGATCGCTGCAAAAAAGCCGCGGTATACGCCGAGCTCTGCCAGTGCGCCCGGAATTTGTCGGATTGCAGGTGCCAGCAGTTCCAGCGTTTTGACGCGTACATAATCCGCCTCCAATTCCGCCTGGGAGAGGGCAGAAGCAGTCTGAGCTGCCGGTTCCCGGATGATCCGACAGGGCTGTTCCAGACGTTCCAAGAGTCCGGAAGGCAGCAGACGGGCAGCTTTGGTGCAGGAGGCATTGCGGTTGTGCAGGGTATATTGATTTTTAACAAAGAAAAGGCAATCGGGTGTCAAACCAAGCGAACGGCACTGTTCATAAATCGCATCAGAAGCCTGGCTGGCAATCAGGAGTAGCTCGACATCCTGTATGTGCAGCTGTTCCGGACGCAGGACCGGGCGCCCCAGAAATGCAGGTTTTGAAGGCGAGGTTTCAATAAAAGCAGTGACAAGCTCCGGATCAAGACCCTGCTGAAACAGATCACCGGCACTGCAGCCGGTACCCCAGATATAGATTCCCATAGAAGCCTCCTTGTGTGAGTTTTTCTTTTACCATATCATAAATTGGTTAAAAATACTATGACAATGACAATAATAAAAAAGAAATTGTACAAAAAGCAATAAGAAAACCTTGTACATTGTTAAAAAAATAATTATAATGATGGCATGGAATTATAAGGAAATACAAGTTGAAGGAAGTGAAGTATGAGAACAGGAGCAGTGATCGTGGCAGCGGGGATGTCATCCAGAATGGGTGAATTCAAACCGATGCTGAATATTGGTTCTATTTCAATTGCGCAGCGTGTGATCTCAACGCTGCAGCAGGCAGGAGTAAGCCGCATCGTCGTCGTCACAGGCTATCAGGCCGTTACATTGGAGCGCCATCTGGCGAATCAGGGAGTCGTATTTCTGCGAAATGAAAATTACAGAACCACGCAGATGTTTGATTCTGCCAAGATCGGTCTGGAGTATCTGAAGGACAAATGTGATAAGATTCTGTTTACGCCGGTGGATATCCCGCTTTTTACCGCTCTGACAGTCACCGAGCTGTTGCGCAGCGGCGAACAGTTGGCCTGTCCGGAGTGTCAAGGGCAGACGGGGCATCCGGTGCTGCTCTCTGCTGATCTGGTCGATGCGATCATCGGAGACAGCGGCGAGGGCGGACTGCAGGGCGCGATCAGCCGTCTCGGTGTTTCGATGGTGCATATTCCGGTCGATGATCCGGGCATTTTGCATGATGCAGATACACCGGCGGAATATGAGAGTCTTTTGCATTATCACAACAGTCAGCTGGTACGTCCGGTAGTTGGATTGGCACTTGCGAAGGAAATTCCGTTTTTTGACGAGAAGATGTTTTTGCTGCTGCAGCAGGTGGAGGAAACGCGTTCAGTTAGAACGGCCTGTCAGCGGATGCAGATTTCCTATTCAACCGGCTGGAATATGATCAAAACACTGGAATCACAGCTTTCTACACCGCTGATCATTCGGAATCAGGGAGGTGCCAATGGTGGACAGAGTATCCTGACGCCGCAGGGCAGGAAGCTGATCGAGCGATATCATGATTGTCTGGAAGAGCTGAGAGGATACGCAGAGTTTCTTTATAAGAAGTATTTTGACGGAGTATTTTGATGAGACGGATTTATTTGATCAGACATGGGAGACCGGATTTGCCAGAGCAGGAAAAATGGTGTCTGGGACGTACGGATTCCGGTCTTGGTGTATTAGGGAGAATGCAGGCCTGTATTTTAGGAAGCTTTATGCGGGATAAGGAGCTGAATGCTGTTTTTTGCAGTCCGCAGTCCAGAAGTATGCAGACAGCTGCTCATATCAGTAGCACACCGATTGTGCTGTCCGGGCTGCGGGAGCAGGATTTTGGACAGTGGGACGGCTTATCCTTTGCACAGATCAGGACGGAATGGCCAAGACTGTATGAAGCCCGTGGGACAGACAGAACGTTGCTTCCGCCGGAGGCAGAGCCTTTTGAAATGGCCAGAACACGGTTCTTGCAGGCAGTACAGACGGCACTGGAACAGTCTGAGGGAGATATAGCACTTGTGACACATCAGTCGGTGATGGGGTTGTTTTTGGGCAGTATCCTGGATGAAAATCTGCAGGAATGCTGCAGACACCGGTTTGCATACGGATCGGTCACTGTGTTAGAATATGAAGAAAAGGCACCGCAAAAGGGCAGCGCGCCCTGGCGGCTGAGCAGAGCGGATCAGCTTCCGGCACCTGTCTTGAACGAAGCACTTTGCCGCAGACTGCTGCGGGAGGCGGAGCTTCCGGAAGAAGTGATCGCACACTGTGCGCTGGTGGCAGAATTGGTGCGTCAGTTTGGCTGTGAACTTGTGGATTCGGGTTATGAACTGAATGTGCCGCTGGCAGTATGCAGCGGCTGGCTGCATGATCTGGCCAGAACCAGACCATCGCATGCACAGACTGCCGCGAACTGGCTGTATCAGCTGGGTTACGCAGAAGCAGCCGAAATTGTAGAACAGCATCATGCACTTCTGCATCCGGAGCGGCTGGATGAAGCAGCGGTTGTCTGCCTGGCAGACTGCAGTGCAGAAGGCAGCAGACAGGTCACACTTGCTCAGCGCTTTGCGAAAAGCCGTGAAAAATGCAGGAGTGAGGAAGCTTTGCGGGCACATAGACGCAGATATGAGGAAGTACTGTTCCTCAAAGAACAGCTGAACAGGCAGTGTGGAAAGGAAGTGGTCTTATGAAAGAAATGTTTCAGAGAATAGCAGAGAAAATAGCGGCGGGAGAAAGTCTTGTAATGGTCACTGTGATCGCAGCTTCCGGTGCCACACCGCGGGGAGCAGGTGCACGGATGCTTGTGGGAAAGGAAGGCCGGATCTGCGGCACGATCGGAGGCGGAGCAGTGGAGTACCGTTCGCAGCAGATTGCACAGCAGGTATTGGAGAGTGGATCCTCAAGAGCACAGGATTTCTCTCTGACACGCGATGACGTACAGAATCTGGGCATGATCTGCGGCGGAGATGTGCATGTCTTTTTCAGCTTTCTGCAGGGATCAGATCAAGAGATACTGGCTTTGGCACAAAAGGCAGAACAGTACTTTGTGCAGGGCAAAAATCTGTGGCTGATCCTGGATATCAGTCAGGACGGCCGGATGGGCCTGTATACACAGGAAGAAGGATTTTTTGGAATGGAGGATCCGCACTGGCATCCAGAGCAGACCGAGCGTCAGGCGAAGCGGATCTGTGTCGGCATGCGTGAGCTTTTTGCAGAACAGATCAACAGCTCCAGCAAGGTCTATATATTCGGAGGCGGCCATGTGTCACAGCAGCTGGTTCCGGTGCTTTCAAGAGTAGGATTTCGCTGTGTTGTGCTGGAGGATCGTCCGGAGTTTGCGGATCCGGCGCTGTTTCCGACTGCGTCAGAGGTATTGCTGGTGGACTTTGACCGGATCGATCAGTGGATTACTGTCGATAAAAATGATTATGCCTGCGTCATGACACGCGGTCATGCGCATGATACGGTCATACAGGCGCAGCTGCTGAGGACACCGGCCTGTTATATCGGCGTGATCGGAAGCGCGGCCAAAAAAGCACAGGTTTATCAGAAACTGTACGAGCAGGGCTTTACACCCGATGACACGGCGCGCATCACATCGCCGATCGGCCTGCCGATCCTGGCTGAGACACCGGAGGAGATTGCCGTATCAATCGCTGCACAGATGATCCTGCAGAGGGCGAAGCTCAGAGCGTGAGATACTGCAGAACAAAGGTGAGAATCGTCTAACGAGGAACTGATAAGAGGAGAAGAAGCCATGAGAAGATTACATCCAGCCTGTATTGAGTGCCTAATCCATTCCAAATTGACAAGTGTTCCAGAGGAAACTTCGGAGGAAAGAAAAGCAGAGTATATGCAGGCTGTATTGCGGCTGCTGGGGGAGGCACCGAAAGAGTATGCAGCACCATTACTTGCAAGAGAAATCGAGAAACTTCAAAAAGAAATGTTTGGCTGTGAAGAAGATTTCACTGCAATAAAGAAACATTTTAATCATCTGATGCTGAAGCTGGAAACGGAGATTGACGAGCAGGTAGAATCAGCAGATGATCCAATCAAGCTTGCCATGCAGTACGCGATGGTTGGCAACTACATCGATTTTGGAGCAATGTATAAAGTAGATGAAACATACTTGAAAGAATTTTTAAAGTGTGTTTCGGAAAAAGAATTTGATCCAACCCTTTTTGAAATGATGAAAAAAGAACTTTCTGCAGCACAAAAGATGGTATACATTACCGATAACTGTGGAGAGATTGTAGCTGATAAGATTCTGATCAGACAGCTGCAGAAATATTATCCGGATCTGGATATTACAGTAATTGTTCGCGGAGCCCCAGCATCGAATGATGCAACGATCGAAGATGCACAGCAGGTCGGACTGACTGAGATGGTCAGAGTGATCGGAAATGGAAGTGATCTTGCAGGAACTTGGATGGAGGAGCTGTCGAATGATGCTAAATCCAGAATAGAAGGAGCAGATTTGATACTGGCAAAAGGGCAGGCCAATTATGAGACACTGAGTGGGTTAGGACTCAATATATATCATTTGTTTTTATGCAAATGTCCGCTGTTTTCCCATAGGTTTGATGTCCCACAGTTTACAGGTATACTGATAAACGAAAGACAGTAATTTAAAATTGTTTCGGCAAGAATGATCTATACCAGAACACGAATCTCGCCGTATCAGAGAAAATCAGAGTTAAGAGAATGTTCTGGTAGATTCCCGGATGATCAGCTCGGTATCCAGCAACATGTGTTTGTTGGCGGTGTAGGGATTTGTGATCTTATCGATCAGCATAGCACAGGACTGCTGGCCCAGCTGGAAGGCCGGCTGACTGATCGTAGTCAGTGCCGGTGTTGTGATGCGGGAGGTTTCCACGTTATCGAAGCCGATCACGGACAATTCCTCCGGAACCTTGATCTTGCAGTGCTGTGCAGCATTGATGGCCGCTGCCGCAAATACATCAGAGCAGGCGAAAAATGCATCGGGTATCTGATCGGAGGTCAATACCTGCAGGACTGCAGAATAAGCAAGCGAATAATCGATATAGGGAATACTGATGTTCCACTCAGGATGAAAATCGAGATTGGAATCGCTGAGTGCTTTCAGGTAGCCTTCTTTTCTGTGGCGGGCATATTTATATTTGGAGCTGCAGTTGATCAGTCCAATCTGTCTGCAGCCGGTGGAAATCAGATAATTTACTGCTTTGTAGGCAGAGGAAACATCGTTGATGCTGACGTAGGAGGTTTCGTAGCGTTCGGAATACTCGCAGCACATGACCATAGGATATTGACGATCGATGGCGGTGAGCAGATCGAGCGGCGGAACAGTAGAAATCCATAATACACCGCTGAAATGCCCGTTTTTGATCAGATTCAGGAAAAACTGATAGCTGGAATAAACATCCTTGGTCTGAACTAAGAAAATTTCAAAGCTGTTTTCATGAGCGGTCTGCTGAATTCCGTCAATGATCTTGGCATAGAACGGATTGATGAAATCCGGGATGAAAGCCAGGAGAGGACGGCTTGAGACCGCGGCATTGACCAGCGTCGTATCGTACTGCAGCTCTTCCATTGCCTGCAGTACTTTTTTTTGGGTAGAGGACTTTACGACTCCTTTTTGATTGATGATACGTGAAACGGTGGCGATTGAAACGCCGGCTTTTTGTGCGATATCCTGGATGGTGACTTTGGATTTCATAGACAGCAGATCTCCTTCTTTTCTCTTTCTATACTCTATTTTAATAGGAAAAATCAAAATGTAAAGAAAAATGTAAAAAAGAGAAAAAGATAATGTAAAAGAAATCAAAAAACTTTACAGGTAATTAAGAATAATAGACAAAAAAGAAGCGTAAAAACTGTACATTACATACAAAACAACGGCAAAACTGGAAAAGCGATTGACAATACTGATATAAAAATGTAAAGTGAATGTAAAGAATAGGCTGAAAGATGCTTAGAAAAAGGAGGACGTGTAACATGAAGAAAAAATTAATTGCAGCAGCAGCAACCGCGACCATTCTGATGACCAGCGCTGTGCAGGCATTTGCCGGCGATACGATTTACGTTTTGGGACCGACACCGGACCACGGCTGGACTGCACAGGCAGGTGTTTATGCAGAAGCCAAAGCTGATGCGATCAACGAAGAAGGCAAATACAAAGCAAAATATATGCCGGCATCCAGTGGTGAGGAGCAGGTTGACCAGGCGAACCAGATCATCGCAAACGGCGATGCAGCAGGCGTTGTATTCTTCGCATTGGAAGATTCAGCAAGAGCAGGACAGGAAGCTTTGATCGCAGAAGAGATTCCGTTTATTTCATTTGACCGTATCATCGAAGGTCCGGACAAATATGCGATCCTGAATGCATCTGGTGATAACTGGCAGTGTGGTGCTGGTATCGCATACTGGCTGCAGCAGAAGGGTATGGAACCGGGTTCTACTATGGTTACTCTGATCGGTGACAATGGTACCGTATGCTCCAGACGTCAGGAAGGTTTCGAGCAGTTCCTGAGAGGCGAGATCGAATACTATGATGCAGACAAAGACGAATCCTACAAGACAACTGCTGTATGGTCTCAGGAAGAGATCGATGCTCTGTGCGCAGATTACAAATATGTTTGTGACTGGAGTGCAGACGGTGCATACGAATATCTGGAGCAGAAGCTCGGCGATATCGTTTCCGCAGCAAAAGAAAACAACAATAAGCTGTTCATCTACTCCATGGACGATGAGATGACCTTTGGTATGCTGAATCTTCTGGAAGCAAATGCAGTAGACGATGCTACAAAACAGGATCTGGCAGATATGGACGTTTACATTTCTGCAATCGGTGGTATGGCAGAGCTTTATTCTGTAATCGATGGAAGTTCTTCACAGTCTGAAATCGCAGCTACTTATTTTGATGATATGATGTCTGTATACTTCTCACCGAAGATGATGGAAAACGTAATCGGATATATGGAAGACTACCTGGACGGCAACTGGGAATATGAAGTTGGCGAAGGCAAATACGAAGTTGTATGGATCGTTGACAAAGACAACGTAGCAAACTACGAAGGTTTTGCAGGACACTGATCCTAATTGAAAACGGGTGCGTAATGCAGGGGGGAGAATTATCTCCCCCTTTTTTCAAAAAGCATGGAAAAGAACCGGGAAAGTTATGGAGTGACGGATATATGAGTATTTTGGAAATGAAGAACATAACGAAAACCTTTGGCGGGGTACATGCTCTGACAGATGTTCATTTCAGCGTAAATGCGGGTGAGATCCATGCGCTGATGGGAGAAAACGGGGCCGGAAAATCCACTCTGATGAATATTCTGACGGGCGTTATTCCTATGGACAAGGGTTCCATTGTTTTTAATGGAGAAAAGTATCTTCAGCCTACCATCAAACAGATGGAGAAGGCAGGAATTGCATTTGTACATCAGGAAATTAATGTCATTAATGACCTGAGAGTATTTGAAAATATCTTTCTGAACAGAGAGCTGAAAACCAGATGGGGCTATCTGGATCAGAAAAAGATGATACAGGAGACAAGAGGACTGTTTGAACGTCTCGGTGTTGAGATTGATCCGATGGAAATGGTCACAGAACTGAAGACAAGTGAGAAACAGCTGCTGGAGATCTGCCGTGCTCTTTATGCAGATGCGAAGCTTTTGATCCTGGATGAACCGACTACGGCTTTGAGCAATGAGGAAATACAGCATCTTTTTAAGATTCTGCGCAAAATGAGAGATGACGGCAAAGCTTTGATCTTCATTTCTCACAAAATGCCGGAAATATTTGATCTTGCGGATCGTTATACCGTATTCCGCAATGGAAAATTTGTATCGAGCGGAAAGATTTCCGAAACAACACCGCAGCAGATGACCAGTGATATGATCGGTGAAGTGTATGCGGAACTGGAAGTATATAAGCCGCGTAAGCTAGGCGAGACAATCTTAAGTTTGAAACAGTTATCCGGAAACGGATTTAAAAATATTAATCTGGAAGTGAAAAAGGGCGAAATCATCGCATTTACCGGTTTGGCCGGCTGTGGTGCCAGTGAATTGATGCAGACGATATTCGGCGTGCTTCCGCGAACCGGAGGCAGTATTGAGGTAAACGGCAAAGAAGTACATGGCAGTGTGTGCAGCTTTATGAAGAGCGGTGTCGCAATGCTTCCTTCCAACCGTAAGGAAAATTCTGTGATACCGGATATGACGATACTGGAAAATATGTATGTAGCAGAACATTCCCTGTCTTCCAACCAGCAGATTATTTTCAATGAAAAGGAAGAGGCTCGTTATCAGAACTACACGAACCTTCTGCATATCAAGGCAGGTGGTTCGGGTGAATCGATCAATTCGCTCAGTGGCGGCAATCAGCAGAAGGTCTTTTTGGCGCGCTGGCTGAATACCGGTGCAGATATTCTGCTGTTTGACAATCCGACGCAGGGGGTAGATGTAGGTGCGAAGGAGGAAATCTATCAGCTGATCCTGCAGTTTGCAGAGGCGGGCAAGACGATTCTGATCAATACACTGGAAATACCGGAGATAAAAAAGGTTTCCGACCGATGTGTGGTATTCTACAGCGGTGAGATCGCAAAGATATTCTCACATGACGAGATTGATGAAAAACAGGTAATGCTGTATTCAACAAATGCACTGAATGCAGTGGGAGGTAGAGAAGATGACAAATAAAACAGTGACAGAAAACAAAAAAGGATTTGGAAAGACACTGATGCAGTGCTGGTCCAAATACAGCTATATTTTTGTATTTGCAATCATCCTGATTCTGTATGCGATCGTAATTCAGGTAAACGGCAATCAATTCAACAGTGGACATATTTCCTCTATTTTGTCCAGTCAGAATACTGTAATCGTCGGAACGATTGCGATGGGTATGGCGATGGTCATCATCATTGGCCAGATTGACCTGTCAGTAGGTTCCGCACTGGTACTGTGTACCGGTACTACGATCCTGGCATACAATGCCAGCAACGGAAATGTATTTTTGATGATCCTGACCGCGCTTGGCTCAGGTCTGATCTGCGGACTGATCAATGGTCTGTTTGTCGGACTGGCTAAGATGCCGGGATTTATTGTGACACTTGGTACGATGCTTATTTACCGTTCCCTGACACTGTCAGTGGTACGTGCGATCGACCCGGCTCTGACGGGTTCCTCCAGCAGCCAGTTTTCTATGCTCAGTGACAAGGCATCCTATGATTTCCTCCGAATGAAATTCGGAACAGGCAGTCTCAAGATTTTGGGCTTTAAGCTGCCGTACATTACATTTTTGTTTATCTTTGTGACAGTGTTGTTTATCTTTATTCTGGCCAAAACGAAGTACGGCAAGAGCATTTATGCAGTCGGAAGCAACGAGAAAACAGCACGTCTTTCCGGTATCAGTGTAGAGTGGGTACAGGTATCTGTCTATATGCTTACCGGACTTTTGGTAGGTGTAGCCAGCTTTATTCAGGCATGCAAAATTGGAAATGTGACACCGGCTTCCTCTGGAACTTCCTATGAGATGTATGCGATCGCATCGGTTGTACTCGGCGGAGTCAGTATGTCCGGCGGCCGCGGCAAGCTTCTGGGTGTATTCTTTGGTGCACTGTCCTATACGACGATCAACTTTATTATTGTAAGTATTCCTGCATTGAGTACAGATATTCAGGACACCTTCCAGGGAATCGTTCTAATTCTGGTTATTTTTGTTCAGACAGCAGGTCCTGTGATCAAACAGAGATTTTTGAGCAGAAAGAAAAAAGCAGTTTAACAAGGTAGGCTGAATAATAGTAAATGAATAAGCACGGAAAAGGAGAAGCGGTTATGAAAGTAAATGTTGGAATTATCGGATGCGGAAAGATTGCACAGGTGCGACACATCCCGGAATATACTTCAAATCCGAATGTCTGCCTGTATGGATTGTTTGATATCAACAAGGAGCGTGCAGCAGAGCTCGCAGCGGAATATGGCTGCAAAGCGTATGACTCTTATGAAGAACTGCTGGCAGATCCGCAGATCGATGCAGTCAGTGTCTGTGTGGCAAATAATGCACATGCACAGATCAGTATTGCAGCCATGAAAGCCGGCAAGCATGTTCTTTGCGAGAAGCCGATGGCAGTTACACTGGAAGAGTGTGAAGAGATGGTGAAGACCGCGGAGGAAACAGGAAAATATCTGATGATCGGTCAGAATCAGAGACTGGCAAAGGCGCATCAGAAGGCAAAACAACTGATCGCTGAGGGTGCAATCGGCAAAGTGCTGACTTTCCGTACGATCTTTGGTCATGGCGGTCCGGAGACCTGGAGTATTGATCCGGGCAAGAACACATGGTTTTTTGATAAGACAAAGGCTGCAATGGGCGCAATGGCAGACCTTGGCATTCATAAGACCGATCTGATCCAGTATATCACCGGACAGAAGGTAGTAGAGACAAAGGCGGTATTGACTACGCTGGATAAACGGTATGGCAATGGAGAGCTGATCGGAGTAGACGATAATGCAATCTGTATCTATACGCTGGAAGACGGAGCAATCGGTACAATGACAGCCAGCTGGACCTATTATGCAGCAGAGGATAATACCACCGTGATCTATGGAACAAAAGGTATGCTGCGTCTTTATGATGATCCGGTCTATTCTGTTCAGCTGTTCGGTGAGAATGGGGAAAAAGTCCTGTATGAGATCGATCAGATCCAGACCAATGACAATCAGACCAAGTCAGGCATCATTGACCTGTTTGTAGAGAGCCTGGTTGAAGGGAAAGAACCGGAAATCTCAGGCAAGAGTGTGCTTTCCGCAATGCGTGCAGTATTTGGAAGCATTGAATCTTCAGAGACAGGCAAAACAGTACGTGTAAACTAGAAAACTGTTTCGGAAAGGATGAAAATATGAAATTAGGATTTGTAAGTGCAATTTTGGATGGCTGGACCTTTGAGGAAATGATCGATACAGCTGCAGAATATGGATTTGCATGTGTTGAAGTGGCATGCTGGCCGCAGGGCAAAGCAGAGAGAAGATATGCAGGTGTAAGCCATATCGATGTAGAACGGGTACTGGAAGACGATGCATATGCGGAATATGTCAAACAGTATACGAACGACAAAAAAGTGGAGATTTCTTCACTGGCATTTTATCCGAATACGATGGACGGCGACCTGGAAAAGAGAGCAGCGAATATTGCACATCTGAAAAATGTGATCGCAGCTTCCGCAAAGCTGGGTGTCAATATGGTGACAACCTTCATCGGAAGAGATCAGACCAAGACGGTAGAAGAAAATATCGAATTGTTCCAGGAAATCTGGCCGCCGATCATTGCATTGGCAGAACAGAATCAGGTAAAGGTTGCGATTGAGAACTGTCCGATGCTGTTCGGTGCAGAACAATGGCCAGGCGGACAGAATCTGATGACGACTCCGGCAATCTGGCGCAAGCTGTTTGCATTGATCGACTCTGAATATTTTGGATTGAATTATGATCCGAGCCATTTCATCTGGCAGCAGATCGATTATATCAAACCACTTTATGAATTTAAGGACAAAATTTTCCATGTACATTATAAAGATATCAAGATCTATCAGGACAAGCTGGATGATTACGGAATCATGGCATATCCATTGAGCTATATGGCGCCGAAGCTTCCGGGTCTTGGTGATGTAGACTGGGGAAAATATGTTTCAGCACTGACTGATATCGGTTATGATAGTTATACCTGTATCGAGGTGGAAGACAGAGCGTTTGAGGGCAGCCGGGAGAAAGTCCTGGACAGCCTGAAGCTTTCCAAGAGATATATGGAGCAGTTCGTCATTTGAGACAAGCTGTGAGGAGATGAGCCAAGGCAGCGACATTGACTGCCTGAAAAAAACATTATATAATGAAGAAAAAAGAGCGGCGGGATGTATGTCCCGCCGTTCTGATATGAGAAAGAAGGAAATAAAATGCGGGAACAGCTTACACAAAGTGACGTAAAAAAGATCGAAGAAGAGATTGAATACCGGAAACTGGTCGTGCGCAAGGAAGCAATCGAAGCAGTCAAGGAAGCGCGGGCACAGGGTGATCTGAGTGAAAATTTTGAATATTATGCGGCAAAAAAAGATAAGAATAAAAACGAAAGCCGGATCCGCTATCTGGAGCGTATGCTCAAGACAGCGAAGGTCATTTCGGATACTTCGAAGGAAGATGAAGTGGGGCTGAATAATACGGTACAGATTTATTTTGAGGAAGATGATGAGGTTGAGACCTATCGTCTGGTCACATCGATCCGCGGCAATTCCATGAACGGACTGATCAGTATTGAATCACCGCTTGGCAAGGCAATCCGCGGTAAGAAGGTCGGCGACCGGGTCTATATCAAGGTAAATGAGCAGTATGGATATTATGTGGAGATTCGCGCGATCGAAAATACACAGGATGATTCGCAGGATACGATACGGAAATTTTGAGAAGCGCAAAAGGAGGGCAGGAGCATCTGCCCCTGCCAAAGAAGAGAAAAATGTATGAAAACTTAACCGAAATTAAGATAGTTGTTAGTCGAAGCCATTTTCAATACATACGCGCCGTGTATTGTATGACTTCATTTATGTTTACCGAATCAGGAATTACCACTTCTGATTTGGTATCTCCTTGTTGGTATGCTTAGAGTATAGTTGGAAAATGTGTCCAAAACGTGACACAAAACTGAAAGAAATCTAAAAGAAAATGAAATAAACAGTTTAGAAATAGAAACAATCCTGAAAAAAACTGTGGCAGAGAGGAGGAATGCAGATGGATGAGCAGGAACGAAAAGAGCTTTTGGAGCAGGTACTGACGCCTGGTAACTGCTTTGATATAGAAGAAGAACTGAAAAAGCTTCCGGGACGCCCTGGTGTCTACATTATGCACGATGAGCACGATGATATTATTTATGTGGGCAAGGCGATCAGTCTGAAAAACCGGGTGCGCCAGTATTTTCAGAGCAGCCGTAATAAGAGTGTCAAGATTGAACAGATGGTGGAGCGGATCCGGCGGTTTGAATATATCGTGACAGATTCGGAGCTGGAAGCACTGGTGCTGGAATGCAACCTGATCAAGGAGCATCGGCCGAAGTACAACACGATGCTCAAGGATGACAAAAGCTATCCGTTTATCAAGGTGACGGTTGGCGAACCATATCCGCGGGTACTCTTTGCACGAAATATGAAAAAAGACAAATCCAGATATTTCGGTCCGTATACGAGTGCTGGTGCAGTCAAGGACACGATCGAGCTGATCCGTAAGCTCTATAAGCTGCGCAGCTGCAACCGCAGCCTGCCGCGGGACATCGGGAAAGAGCGTCCATGTCTGTATTATCACATTGGACAGTGCAAAGCACCGTGTCAGGGCATGATCAGCCAGGAAGCGTACCGCAGGTCGATTGAGGACGCACTGGACTTTCTGAACGGTAATCAGGCGCCGGTCATTCAGATGCTGGAAGAGAAAATGAATGAAGCCTCCGAAAACATGGAATTTGAATCAGCGATTGAATACCGCGATCTGATCAACAGCATTCATCAGATTGCGCAGCGGCAGAAGATTACACGCGGTGATGGCGAGGACAAGGATGTGCTGGCGCTGGCGGTAGAAGGCAACGATGCGGTCGTGCAGGTGTTTTTTATCCGCGGCGGCAAGATGATCGGAAGAGATCATTTTTATCTGCGCGTGGCACCGCACGATACCAAGAAAGGAATCCTCGGCAGCTTTATCCGGCAGTTTTATGCGGGAACACCGTTTGTGCCGCGGGAGCTGATGCTGGAGGTGGAGATTGAGGATCATGAACTGATCGAAGCATGGCTCAGCGAAAAGCGCGGACAGAAGGTTTATCTGCGTGTGCCGAAAAAAGGCACGAAGGAGAAGCTGGTGGAGCTGGCAGCAGAGAATGCAGGGATTGTACTGCGGCAGGACAAAGAGCGGATCAAGCGGGAAGAGGGCAGAACGATCGGTGCTGTCCATGAACTCGAAAAGCTTCTGGATATTGACCGGGCAATGCGGATGGAGGCATTTGATATTTCCAATATCAGCGGTTTTGAGTCGGTCGGCTCGATGATCGTCTATGAAAAGGGCAAGCCGAAGCGCAGTGATTATCGCAAATTTAAGATCAAAAGCGTACAGGGACCGGATGACTATGCCAGCATGGAAGAAGTGCTGACCAGACGCTTTACGCATGGGCTGGAAGAACGAAAAGAGTTAGAGCAAAAAGGAATGGGATATGAGATGGGCAGCTTCAGCCGTTTTCCGGATCTGCTGATGATGGACGGCGGCCGCGGACAGGTCAATGTGGCTCTGCGTGTATTGGACAAGCTGAATCTCGCTATTCCGGTCTGCGGTATGGTCAAAGATGATTTTCACCGTACCAGAGGACTTTATTTTAATAATGTAGAAATTCCGATCGATCCGCACAGCGAAGGATTCCGATTGATCACAAGGATTCAGGATGAAGCACACCGATTTGCGATCGAGTATCATCGCAGCCTGCGCAGCAAACAGCAGGTACATTCAATCCTGGATGACATCGAGGGAATCGGTCCGACCCGCCGGAAGGCACTGATGCGCACATTCAAATCAATGGAGGCTGTGCGTGATGCATCGTTGGAAGAGCTGGAGCAGGCACCATCCATGAATCGGCGCAGTGCACAGCAGGTCTATGACTTCTTCCACGCAGGGAAGTCAGTGAAACCTAGTGTAACGCTGGAGTGAATCAGGAAGTCCGGTAACTTTCTGCTGTTGGATGTAGGGTATTACTGGACAAATAATTGAGAATTATTTATAATAAAAATAATGACCTGAGCACAGCTGCGGATTGTCTGTGCAGAATAGAAGGAGGAACCAGAATGGTAACCAGTGTAGCGATCACGAAGCTTGCGGAAAAGATGAATCTGACCAATGTCATTCCGGGGATAGATACATCAGATAAAAAGATCGTGACTTCAGAGATTAACCGTCCGGCACTTCAGCTGACCGGATATTTTGACCATTTTTATTCAGAGCGATTGCAGATCATCGGATATGTGGAATATACATATCTGGAGCATTTGACCAGAGAAG
>CAZEPO010000006.1:14383-31657 GCA_964514125.1 uncultured Lachnospiraceae bacterium | reverse complement strand
CGTTGGCTGTATCAGCCCTGTCACGCCTAGCCCGATCAACGCTCCGTTGATTCCGTCACCGATCATGATCACTTTGTGGCCTGCCGCTTTTTCTTTTTCAATAAACTGTGCTTTGTCCTCCGGCAGAACCTCGTAGTAATACTCATCGACACCGGCTTTGCGCGCAATACTCTCCGCCGCACTTCTGATTAAGTCACCGCTAATATGACTTATTGAGAAATCTTCTCATTTTCCTTATTTTTCCAGTATTGTAATGTTTTTTACCCGTTTTCCTTCCGTATAACCGCACACCTCCATGCCTTTTTCAAATACCTTCTGGATTGATCTGCCATGCAGCTGAACGCGGGAGTGATCCTCCAGTTCTACCGTACATGCCTCCAGCTGCGGCTGCTGTACTTCCTTGATGCTGTACTGGTATTTCCCCTCCAAAGCACCAATCTCCTCCAGTACATTTACCATGCGATAAATGGTTGCCATGCCAATCCCTGCATCTTTTTTGGAAGCCTTAAAATAGATTTCCTTGCAGCTGGTACAGTTTCCCTCCAATATCACCTCAATCAGATTTTCTCTCTGTTTCGTGATCCGATATCCCTTCTGCCGAAGCAGTCTCAATACCGAAGCCTGATCCATCTTCTCTTTCCGCAGTCCTGACTCTGTCTTTGCTATCCTGTTCATTGCATTCCTCAACCCGAGCAGCTAGTCCAATGCCGCTCCCCACTATTTTAATTTTTGCTAAGAATTACTCTCTGCTACATTCTGTTACTTACAACTACTATCAGTTAGTATATTCTTACTTTGGTTTTATTTCAACAACTTTTTATCATACACTTTTTTATTTTCACTCTCGACAGCCTGTTTCAAAAAAATACTTTATTGTAAACAGGACGCCCAATAAGAGAATATATACCATTGCAAACACGCTCCCGCTCTGTTCAGACTCGCAACGGATACTAAGCTCATCCTTCGCCTGCTGCTTGGATTCGCTAAGTACCGGCGGCTTCACAGGGTTTGCATTGGTATATATTCTCCTAATGGGCTGTTTTAATTTGTCTACAATCTGTTATTTTTTACATTTTGTCATAGACAGCCACGCGTAGAATGAAAAATACTTCCAGACTTTCTTGTACTTCTGAATCAGTCAGACAGGAAGTATTTTTCGTTCTCTGCTTGGCGTCATGTAATTTCTTTTAAATTACAAAAAGTATATTTTATGATACCAGTGCTTTTCCGAGATTTCTGCAGTCATCAAGTCCTGCATCGTCCGGCATTTCCTGGCACATTACGCTCTCTGCCTTGAGTGTGATCTGTTTGCCTTTGCAGCGTTCTTCCCAATCTCTCAGCCACTGGCCATCGCCCCAGCCGTAGGAACCAAACAGTACCACTGCTTTGCCAGCGAGTTTATCTTCGCACTCAGCAAACATCGGCTCAAACTCTGTTTCTTCCAGCACTTCATCACCCATTGCAGGGCAGCCAAATGCAAATGCATCGTACTCTGCAACTTTATCTGCGGAAAAATCTGACGTTTCGATCACGGTTACATCTGCGCCTGCTGCCTTTGCACCGTCTGCTACGGCATTTGCCATTGCTTCTGTGTTTCCTGATGCACTCCAATATACTACTGCTACTTTACTCATGTTGTTGTACCTTCCTTTTTATGTTTTTATTTATGCTGCAACTGTAAGCTGCATAAGGGTTCTTCCCCTTGCAAACACTTTTTGATAAACTGCGGTGCATTTCTTAAAACGTGCAAACAACTGCTGTGTCTCACATTCATTGCTGTAAACCTTCCAGATTCCACAGCATTTGCAGTTTTTGCCGCCCTGTTCGATAAAACCGATCACGTCCAGAAGCGGGTAATCCAGAAACAGACCAATCTCATGCGGAAAGCAATCTGACTCCTTCAGTCGCACCTTCAAAAATTCCAGACATTCTCTCAAGTTGTTGCTGCGGTATCCATAACGCTTCAGCAGTGTCAGCACGCCCGGTTTCTGCAAATCTTTTTGCAAACGTCCTTTTCGATACACATAGATGAGTGCCCGCTGCGGCCCCGTCTTGAGGAGTTCGACATAAACACCCTTCGGATTCAGAACCGTATTGCTGAGCACGATCTCCTGCTCCAGTGCATCCGCTGAATGATATTTGTAATTAAACATATTTGCCGTCTTCAGTCCTGCCAGTGTCGGGGCACAGTGCTCAACGATCTTGCTTTCCATTTTTGCCTCCTTTTATCCGCAGTATGCTGCCAGTACGTTTGTCAGGGCAGATGCGCTGCTTGAATGAACCCGTTCAATCTGAATCTTGTTCCTTTTGGCCTCCGTCACGGCACTGTTTACCATCTTGTGTGACACGGTATTGGTAAACAGGATCATCAGATCTGGTGTTCCGAGTTTTTTCTTAAAACCGCCCTTTTCTTTCGCAAAGATCTTTGCTCTGCAGCCATAATCCTTACAAATCTTCTCATACTGACAGACCATACATTCATTTCCTCCGATGATCACTACACTCATAGTTTACCTCCCGCTTACACGCTTATTCCTGAATTGCTTATTCTTTTTAGTTAGTTTATTCTAACTCTTATTTAAAAAATATAGGGATTACTCCCCTATATTTTTTTGCAGCCAAGATTTATTTGCTTTTCTATGTTTCGCAGCTGACTTCTCAGCAGCTATTCTCTCATCGCTAACTTCAGTTAGCTTCTTCTAACTATCTGTACTATATCAGATTAACAGCGTATTGTCAAGAAGATATTCCAAATAAAACTTCTGCATTTTTATAAGCGATCAGTTCTTTCTCTGCATCACTGATCGGTGCATTTTCAATAAATGGTTTTGCGCCTTCATTGCTGATGAACGGACAATCTACAGAATGTATGATCCGGTCTGCACCGAGAACTTCAACACAGAACTTCAGCTGCGGATAATCAAAGATTCCACTCGGTGTCACATATACGTTCTGTCTGAATGTCTCGGTAACGGTACGATCCAGCTTTGTAACGTACTGCGGCATCGACTGATCGAGCCGTGAAAGAAAGAACGGAAGCATTTCTCCCCAATGTCCTGCGATCAGCTGCAGTTTTGGAAATTGATCAAACCGACCGGCAAGAATCGTACGCAGAACCTGTATTCCTGCTTCGTTGTGCCAGCCCCAGCCGTGCAGAGACAATCTCGCACTGACTTCATCACCCAAATTTCCATAATAAGGTTCCTGCACTGCTTTTAACGGTGCACCCGGATGGATATAGATTGGAAGATCCAGCGCCTCGCAGGCTTCCAAAACCGGCATGTAACGTTTATGGTCAAGAAATTCATTTCCTGCCGATGCTCTGCCGGCAAGCAAAATCCCCTGAAAGCCCATCGCTTTGACACGTTCTGCTTCCTTTGCTGCTGCAGCCGGTGCTGACCACGGCAAAAGTGCAAAAGCACCATAACGGTCCGGATGTTTCCGGACGACCTGCGCAATATAATCATTGGTTTCACTTACAATACCCGGTGCTTCCGTCTCTGGAAGAAGCTGTGATTTAACCGGACAGGACAGTATCTGCATGGTAATGCCATATCGATCCATATCTTCAATACGGCATTTGTCCAAGTCTCCGAACAACTGCGGATCTGCTTCATAAGGACGCCCTTTTTCATGCGCCATCGCTGTATACGGCGCATCTTCTGCTGTATATTTTGCAAGATGCTCATTGATCGGTGCACCCGCCAAATGCTCTTCTATTGTAATAATCTTCATTGTTGTCACCTCTTACATAAGTGGCTTTCCGTCAAGCCATATCTGAGTTATTTTCGTTGTATCTGTAATCGTTTTATCCGGTCTGCCTTCTGCAAGTACCAGAACAGCTCTTTTGCCTGCCTCGATTTTACCCAAATCTTCTATTCCAAATACCTCTGCGACTCTGCCCGAAGCACTTGCCAAAACCTCGGTCGGTGTCATGCCTGCCCGCACCAGAAGTTCTAATTCGCGATGCATCGAACTGCCATAGGACACAGCAGGTGCATATGCCCCCGGATTGGCGTCCGTTGCCGCAAGAATCTTCACTCCATTTTCATGCAGGAGTTTCACAGCATTTTCTGCATTCTGATAATGTTCTGGCTTGTATTCGTTTCTTCCGCTGTTGGCAAATGTCTCCATCATAACCAGTGTCGGAGCTACAGCAATCCCTCTCTCAGCAATCGTTTTGGCAAGCTCCTCCGGCAATCCTTCCTTCATCGGAACATGAAGCAGAATATCCACGCCGCAGTCAACTGACATCTGCACTGCTTTTACAGAAACAGCATGGGCTGCAACTTTCAGTCCATTCACATGAGCAGTTCTGCAAATATCTTTGAGTACTCCCTTCATCATCAGGTTTGGCTCCATGAGCAGTACTTTGATATAGTTTGCACCGGCATCCATCGCTTTTTGAACATAGGCTTTTCCATTCAGTGTTCCCATGGTCATTCCGGCAGAAGATACAATCGTGAACGGTTTTGCATTCTGAATCAGCGATTCAGATGCTGACACATCACAAACAGCAGCAATACCATTTTTCAGCAGCACTTTCACCTGCTCCATGCTGCTCATATGCACATGTGCATCAATCAAACCCGGCATAAGAAAATGATCACTGTCTGTTTCGTCCGTTTCCGTAATCTGCGTGATCACCCCGTCCTCAATCACGACAGCAGCATTTTCCACTACCTTCTCTCCGTCAAAAAAGGGATAGTTCAGCGTCATCTGCTCCTGCTTTTTTCCGGAATCCCCTGCTTTTCCCACAGATACCAGTTCACTATATTTCATAACTGTGCCAAAATGATTGCTCATCACAAGATAATTGGCACGAACGACTACCGTATCACCAGCTTTCACTCTGCTGTAGTGATCATTCGTTGGAAAAATAACAAGTGCAAAAGTCTGTCCGTCCACACAGTCAGAAATTTCAATAGACGGTTTGTTGTGGATATCCGGCCCTACTTTCTTTGCAATACCGGTGACTTCAAAACGTTTATCCACATATCGTGCAAAAAAAGAATCCGCATCTGCTTTGAATTCCTCATAAAGCGTTCTCACCTCAAACGGATGATCCTGTTTCAATGGCGGCATCTCCGTTGTCTCAATCTGATGCGTTTTGCGATCAGACGGATGTTTCGGATAAAATCTGAGTTCCTCACTCCTATTCATATGCTCTGTTCTCCTTTTTACCTTATGCTAGCGTCATATGACCGTTTGTAAATACGAAATTGCGCATTCCCCGTCCGCTGATCTGATCTGCCGGACAGGCTGCTTCGATTCGTGCAATATCTTCTGCTGTAAGCGTGATATCCAGCGCATCGATTGCACTCTTTAAATGTTTCGGATTTGTCGTTCCGATCAGACTCTGCACATGTTCATATTTCGCCAAAGACCATGCCAAAGCAAGCTGTGACAATGCGACTCCTTTTTCATCTGCAATCGCTTTCACTGCTTTGATCAGCGGCAGGTTTTTCTCCCGATGTTCCGGTCCGAGCATTCCTCTGCCAAACCGAGGATTGTCGAGCTGTTCAAGTACATGATCCGCAAGCAGTCCATGTCCTACTGTTCCAAATGCCAGCACTTTCACTCCAAGCTCTTTTGCCGCAGCAACAAGCTCCTGCTCAATGCTTCTGTCAATGAGTGAATACGACATCTCTACGGTATGGATCGGATGTACTTTGCAGGCACGGCGCAGTGTCTCTGCATCAACCATAGAAAGACCGATGTGACGCACATAGCCGGCTTCTACCTGCTCTGCAATCGCACCTACGACTTCTTCCACCGGTATCTCTGTATCCTGTCTGGCCGGCTGATAAAGATCTACATATTCCAGCCCTAACCGATGCAGCGAATTGGCAAGATGTGCTTTTACATGAAACGGATTGTTGTCAAGTCCATAAATTCCGCCGCCCGGCAGAGGCAGCACACCAAATTTGACAGACAAAAAATAACGGTCGCGGTCAATGCCTTTCAGGGCTTCCCCCGTTACCATCTCACTTTCACCGCCATTATAAAATTCACCGGTGTTAAACAGTGTGATGCCGGAATCCAGAGCAGCATGAATCGTCTGAATCGATGTCTCCCGATTGCCGAAACACATTCCCATGGTACCAAGTCCAAGTCTGCTGATTTCTGCCATATGTCCTGCCTCCTATTTCATTTCAACATTTTCAACGGTCACTTTGAACATCAGGAAATGCTCTGCTTCAGAAGATTCATAATGCATCTTCAGGATAGGCGTTTCCTCGTACATTTTCTTTTTCAGTGCCGGATCCTTACATTCACTGGCAAGTCCCGTGATCCGGATCCACTCACGGCTCTGTGTTTTTTTCGCAATGATCTGGATATGGCTGTTCGCACGCATCTGCTTGTGCGCCTCATTAAAATCATTCGTAGCCAAATACAGATCTTCACCGACTTCCATGACAGCTCCAAACGGTCTGCCTGCCGGATAATCACCGTTCATCGTCAATACATAAAAAACACCACATTCTTTTAAAAATTCATATGCCTTACTCATATTCTGCCTCCTTGATTAGAATTTTTTCTTTTTATTTTATTACTTTCCAAGCAAAAAAGATAGTATTTATGAATCATATCATAAAATACTATCTTTTATCTGCCTTCATCTGCAATGCGCTGCCAATTATCCTTCTATAACCGCTTTTATTTTTCGATGTACTGAATCGCAATGCATTTTGGACCGCCCTGCGTAACAAATACCGGGCTCAGAGGATGAATCTGAATTTCCGGTTCTGGAAAAGTCTCTTTCAGCTGTGCCACAACATTTTTTGCTTCTTCAAGCGCATCGGCATGCACCACATAAAGAATGTGACGTGCATCCAGATTTGATTTTTTCAGCTGATCGATAACAGCACCCACTGCAGCTTTCATAGTACGTTTCACTGCAAACTTGTCCAGCTTCTTGCAGTCCTCAGTCAATGTCATAATTGGTTTCAGCTTTAATACAGAACCAAGCGCTGCTGCTACCGGAGTAAGCCGCCCCCCTCTTTTCAGAAATGCAAAATCCTGCGGGATCAGGTATGATTCTGTTTTTGTCTTAGCATACTCAAGCCACTCCAGAATTTTTTCACATGTCATTCCAGCATCAGCCATTTTCTGCGCTTTCTCAACCATGTAGCGATGAGGGCCGCACAGCGTCATACTGTTAAATACTGTAATGTTTTCTCTATTCTCTGCTATCTCGCGAGCACTACAGGCACTCTGATATGTACCGGAAAGACCATCTGCCATGGAAATATTCAAAATCTCATTCTCCGGATATTTTTCATATACATCAAGCACATCTCCAATAGACGGCTGGGAAGAACGAGGAATTTCACCTTTCTCAATTCTTTCATAAAATTCTTTCATATCAATCTGGAGATCTTTTCCATCCATGTCTCCAATACTTACATTGAGCGGCACTGCTTCAAAACCCAACTCATTCGCCTCTTCTATCGTGTACAGTGTAGAAGAATCTGCAACAATCTTTACCATTATTCATTACCTCTTAATCTAGTTTTAAATACTACTTTTTATAGTTTGCAATATTTTTGCAGATTCGTCAAGTTATTTTCACAAATTTATCGAATTGCTCTCACCTGATATCCTGCTTTTTCTTCGGCCGCTTTTCGGAGTTTCCGCCACAGCAGCCTCCCTGTCCTTTGAAATGTTTGATACTGGATTGTACGCCAAGCACTATGATGACTGCAAGTATTAAAATAATAATAAGGTTTTCCATATCTTCCTCCTGTAAAATAATGAAACTAGAAAAAGGAGAGAACCGCAGTTCTCTCCCCTCACACTATGATCTATTTGTACTGCATCCGCCCTGTTTTCGTTTGGCACACTCTGCCCCATGCGGACAGCCAATACAGGTCACACCCTTCTTTTTTTCATTTCTGATATAAAGCACAGCTGCTGCCACGATCAGCACGATCACCAGTGCTGCAATGATATTTACTGCCATAGATCACACCTTCATTTCCAAATGCCTGTGATGCTTATTTCAAAGCATACTCTGCATCAAATTTCTGTTCCTGTTTCTTGATAATCGCTACAACAACTGCTACGATCACGATCACTACGATCAACCCCGGAACAAATCCGCTGCCCAGCTTGCCTTCTGTGATCAGAGTACCGATCTGATATATCAGGAATGCTACGATATAGCCGGTTGCAAACTGAAGACCAACGCCGCCCCAGAACCATTTTTTATCCTTCATCTCAGAGTTCATAGCACCAAGTGCTGCGAAGCACGGCGGTGTGTAAAGGTTGAACATCAGACACGCAAGTGCTGCTACCTTTGTGATTCCAAAGATTGCTGCTACCTGATCAGCACCGCCCATCAGAGCCAGCTCATCTGTATCGATAAAGGAAGTTACACCATAAACAACTGCCAGTGTACCTACTACGTTTTCTTTTGCGATGAAACCTGTCACGGCTGCTGCTGCCATCTGCCATACACCGAATCCCAGCGGAACCAGAAGAACCGCGATCGGAGATGCGATTGATGCCAGAATTGAAGTATTTTCCATACCCTCTTCTACCAGCTGCAGGCTCCATGTGAAGGACTGCATGATCTGTACAACTGTGTTGCAGACAAGAATAATTGTTCCTGCTTTGATGATGTAAGCTTTACCACGCTCCAGCATAGAGAAGAATGCACGTTTCAGACTCGGAATCTTATATTCCGGAAGCTCCATGATGAAGAAAGATTTTCTGTATTTGTAGCCTGTGATCTTCTTTACGAGCAGTGCCCCCAGAAGGATCAGAAGGATACCTACGAAGTACATTGTTGTACCTACCCATGTTGCATCGGAGAAGAATACACCTGCAAACAGGGCGATAACCGGAAGTTTTGCACCACACGGCATAAACGGTGTCAGCATTGCGGTTGCACGGCGTTCACGTTCGTTACGGATTGTACGGCATGCCATGATACCCGGAATTGCACAGCCAGTACCGATTACCATCGGGATTACGGATTTACCGGAAAGACCTACTTTTTTGAAAATCGGGTCAAGTACGACTGATACACGAGCCATGTAGCCGCAGTCTTCCAGAAGTGCGATCAGGAAGTACATAACCATAACCAGCGGCAGGAAACCAACTACGGCACCGACACCGCCGATGATACCGTCAACAAGCAATGCCTGCAGGAACGGTGAAGCTCCTTCTACCAGACCTGCTGCCCATTCCTGGAAGGTCTCAATCCAGCCAACCAGCAGATCCGCGATAAGCGGTCCAAGCTTAGACTGGGAAATATCAAATACAAACCACATAACAACTGCAAAGATCGGAATACCGAGCCATTTGTTTGTCAGCACTGCATCGATCTTATCCTGGCTGTTTTTATCTTTTGTCAGAACCTTACGTTTTTCAACCTCAGCTACAATCTTGTTAACAAAATCGAAACGTGCACGGTCTGCTGCCTGAACAGCTTCCTTGCTGTGCAGATCGATATTGCCCTGTACATACGGTGCCTTCTGACCTTTGCCTTTCAGAGCCGCTGCTGCCTTGACAACCTCTGCCAGACCCTTGTCACTGTTGGAAGTAGATACGGTATTGATAACCGGACAGCCAAGTTTCTGAGAAAGCTTTGCTGTATCAATCTTGGTCTCCTTCTTCGCATTGATATCACTCTTATTCAGAGCTACGACTACCGGTACTCCCAGCTCCAGAAGCTGTGTAGTAAAGAACAGGCTTCGGCTTAAGTTGGTCGCATCTACGATATTGATGATCGCATCCGGATGTTCGTTTTTGACATATCCGCTTGTGATACTCTCCTCTGATGTAAACGGTGACATAGAATATGCACCCGGTAAGTCTACCGCGATCAATTCTTCTGAACCGTCATAAAAGTTCTTTTTGATCGGATTTTCTTTTTTGTCGACAGTAACACCTGCCCAGTTACCAACTCTCTCGCTTCTGCCAGTGATTGCATTGTACATGGTAGTCTTACCACTGTTTGGATTACCTGCTAAAGCAATTCTCATGATTGGCTCCTCCTCTTTCTCCTATAAATTAAATACTAATCATTCATTTCTAACGAAGATTGTGTATCGCTAACAAAAATAATATCTCACTAATATTTGTTAGTCTTTTATAACCATGTGACAAAAATATAAGTGGTGTGTTCCACCACATATACTTTTGAGCAGATCAGCCCGACGGTTCTGTTCCGTCATACTCGCTGCTGTCAGATCAAAATAGCTTCTGCCAGCTGGTTGTCGATGTTGTATCTGCCGTCTTTGATCGCTACTACGCAGCCGCCTTTCAGATGAGATACAACTGTGATCGGCTCTCCGCAGTAACAGCCTAAAGTAAAGAGAAAATCGTTCAGCTCCTCATCATCTGTCTGGATCGCCTTAACGATATATTCTTCTCCCTCCTGTGCTTTTGTCAAATTCATAGGGACCTCCTGTATATCATAAATGATTAGTTCGTTCTAACTCAATGCATAGAGTATCACTAAACTAACTATTTGTCAATATGCCTAACTCAAATTTTTTCAATATCTTTCCAGTAAACAGTATATAACACTTGACAACAGTTTTGCACTGTTATACACTGTTTGCATACGGAGGTTCTAAAATGAAGCTGATTATCAACACATCAATCATGATCCCCATCTATGAACAGATTGTCGATCAGATCAAAACACTCATACGAAATGAAGAACTGCAGGAAAATGATGCACTGCCTTCTGTCCGGGCGCTTTCAAAGGAGCTGAAGATCAGTGCACTGACCGTCAAAAAGGCTTACGATGCGCTGGAAAGTGAAGGCTTTACCGTCACCGTCCACGGCAAAGGCACTTATGTCACTGCGGTCAACAGCGAGCTGCTGCTCGAAGAACAGAAAAAAGAACTGGAACTTGATCTGGAACAGGCAATCCTGAAAGGCCGTCGCTGTGGAATCAGTGACGATGAAATACGAAGCCTGTTTGAACTGATATTGGAGGGATAGTATTATGCTCAAGATAAAAAATTTGCAAAAACAATATGGATCGTTTCAGCTGAACTGCTCTCTGGAGGTTCCGCCGGGACGAATCACCGGACTGATCGGTCAGAACGGCGCCGGCAAGAGCACCACCTTCAAAGCTGCACTTGGACTGATCCGACCAGATCATGGCAGCATCACACTGCTGGGCAAGGATCTGAGTCTTATCACTGCACAGGATAAGACAGCCCTTGGCGTAGTCCTTTCTGATTCCGGCTTCAGCGGTTATCTGACGATTCAGGACATCTGCGCTGTTCTGCAGCAGCTGTACCCGGATTTTGACCACACATTTTTTATGGAACAGATCAATCGCTTTCAATTGCCCTGCAGCAAAAAGATCAAAGAATTTTCCACCGGCATGAAAGCCAAGCTGAAGGTAATCGCTGCACTCTCGCACCATGCCCGGCTGCTGATCCTGGATGAACCGACTGCCGGACTCGATGTAATCGCCCGTGATGAGATTCTTGATCTGCTGCGTGATTTTATGGAACAGGATGAAAACCGTTCGATCCTGATCAGCTCCCATATTTCCGGAGATCTCGAATCACTCTGTGATGATCTCTATATGATCCATGACGGTCACATCGTACTCCACGAAGATACCGATATTCTGCTGAGCGAATATGCTCTGCTCAAGGCGAATCCAGATCAGTACCGCCAGCTGGATCAGCGTTATATCCTTTGTACACACAAAGAATCCTATGGATTCTGCTGTCTCACCGACCAGAAACAATACTATCTCGAAAACTATCCACAGCTCGCAGTCGAAAAAAGTACGATTGACGCTGTGATCACTATGATGATAAGGGGGAACACACTATGAAAGGATTACTGATCAAAGATTTGAGGCTGATGAAAGGTCAGAAAACCTTTTTTCTGCTGGTCTTCCTGATTGCAGTCGTTGTTACAGCGATGGACAACAATCCAAACTTTCTTCTGGCATACCTGCCCTTTGTCTTCTCTTTTTTCACACTAAGCACGATCAGCTATGACGAATTCGACAATGGGAATCCGTTTCTCTTTACCCTTCCGATCAGTCGGACAGATTATGCCGCAGAAAAGTATCTCTTCAGTCTTTTGGTGAATACAGGCACTCTGCTTCTGGCTTCACTATGCTCTGTCCTGATCTGGCTCATCAAAAAAAATTGTGCAGTTTCTGAGCTGCTCCTGACGGCCGGTATGATCCTGCCTCTCCTGCTATTGGCTCAGTCACTTATGATCCCGATTCAGCTGAAATTCGGCGGCGAAAAGGGTCGCTTCGTGATGTTCGGTGTATTTGCCCTCGTCTGCGGAATTGGATTGGCTGCCGACAAAGCTGCCGAACTGTTTGGAATCGATCTGGAGCAGCTTCTGGACACGTTTTCAGCCCTCCATGCCGGCATAACCATATCCGTGATGATCGCAGTTGCCGGACTCCTGCTGCTCCTGTCTCTGCGGATCAGCATTGGTATCATGAATAAAAAAGAATTTTAACAGCAGCAAGGCAGTGCCCGATAAGAGCACTGCCTTATTCTTCTAATCTCCAATCAGAACTTCCTTGCCATCAAATGCAAATCCATAATGTCTGATCTGATCCGCTTCAAAGCCCTGTGCAATCAGTTCTGCGTCATATTTTTTCTCCTGAATCTGACGCAGTGCAGCCTGCACGGTATCTTCCATCGTCTTTTCTTTTCGGCTGTTGTGAACCTTAAACTCCATAATGATCGCCGGTCTTCCTTCCTGCGCACAGCCGCATGGAATCATCATGATATCATAACGTCCAAATCCACTTTCCCGATTAGAACGGATCATATAGGAATCACGCATTTCAACAATGAGTCCCAACACAAATCCATGATAAAATCGTTCCGGTTCCGGCATATCAGAATAAGCCCTGCCTGTATCAAAATAACTGAAAGTTGCTAGGGTCACTTCATTCATGTAATGATTCATTGCCTCAACATCGCCCTGACACAATGCTTTCAAAAAACTGTTATAATTGGACTGCGTCAATCGAAACCAGCCTTTAAACATCGTTTGGAACATATTGGCCGTTTCCATATTTGTGATGCTGAGCCGATACCAGGGTTCTCTTATCGTACCGCGATACTCAACCTGATCTGCTTTTAAATATCCTGCTGCCAAGAGCAATGCCCAAATCGCATTTTCGTCATGATCCAATTGTTCAAACACGATCTGTTCATCAAAGCTGGCTGTAATCTGACCGCCCTCCAGCAAAATTTCCATATTTGTTTTTACTTCTGCTGAAGCACTTTGAATCATTTTATTGATCAGCTGATTTGAGCTGGTATCTGCCCAGTAGGGATACAGATTCTTCTCTTTCAGGAAATTTGTAATAGACCACGGATTATAGATATCCTTTTTTTCGCCAAATGTGAACCCATCGTACCACGCCTTGACCTCACTCTTTTGCTGTCCTGCTCCAAAAGCATCCAACGCATCAAAAACTTCCTTCTCTGTAAATCCAAAACATTCTTCATACCTTCTGGAAGTGGCCGTGACCACAGTCAGATTATTCAGATCCGAAAAAACAGATTCCTTGGACACTCTCGTAATGCCTGTCATCATCGCACGTTCCAGATATGGATTTGACTTAAAGGTAGAATTAAAGAGTCCGCGGACAAAAGAGGTGAATTGTTCCCAATAACCGTGTACATACGCTTCCTGCATCGGTGTATCATACTCATCTAATAAAATAATTACTTTTTTTCTATAATGCAAAAAACAGTATGCCGATAACTCCTGCAATGCACTCTGCGCAGTCACATCGTCCATCTCCGGGCACACCTGCTGAAATTGTTTCTTTTGAAGTTCTGATAACTGGTCTGACTGCAGAAACTCTGTGTACTGCTGATAAACAGCCGAAATAATACGTTTGATTTTCGTTACTGCATCCTGATAATTCGTCTGTTTCACATCTGCAAAGCTAAGATAAATCACTGGAAAACTGCCCTGCAATGCTCGATATTTTTCTTTCTCCCATATGGAAAGTCCTGCAAACAAATCCACTCTGCCTGCATACTTTTGCGAAAAAAAGCAATTCAGCATACTCATATTCAAGGTTTTGCCAAACCGACGCGGTCTGGTCAGCAGTGTAATCTCATCCCCTGCTTCCCACCATTCTTTTATCAAATTCGTTTTATCGACAAAAAAGTAGTTTCCTTCTCGCAGAGACGCAAAATCCTGCTTGCCGATACTGATGACCTGATTCATACCTATTCTCCTGAAGCTTAATTATTTTCGTCTTTGTTATATCGTTCAATCAGACACTGATGTTTTTTGCTCTTTTTGTCATAACTGATGCCTACCAGCAAAATATCTCCTGTATAACTTTCCATCGACACTGGATACTGTTTTTCTTTAATTTGCTGCAGTGCAGTTCGTGCACTTTCATTCCATTTCAGTTCAATCACAAGCGCCGGATAAGCATAGCGGTATTCTGTCTTTGGAATAAAAACAAAATCAGCGAAGCCTCTTCCTGCCGGCATCTCACGGATTGGCTTAAAATAATACTGCATGGAACTTAAATAAGCAATCGTCAGCACACTGCTCAGTGAGTTTTCATTGTTATACTGAATCGCAGATGCATATTCTGTATGAATTTGTTCTACATATTTCGCAACGAGTTCTTCTTCCAGATCTAAGGTAGCATCCAGAAGTTCCATCGATTTCTGTTGAAATTCCAGCAATTCATTCCATTTATTCGCTGTAATTGCAGTCAGAAATTCCTGTCTGATTTCTTCATTCGGTATTGATACAGTCTGGCTTATCTGATTATATGCAAGATAGCCCAAGTGAATCAACAAAGTTAATACATCATCCTGATTCACAAAGCTCACCATATCATTTTTAAAAGAGGTAACAATCACATTCACTGCTGCTCCAGAAAGCATCTCTATGACAGAATTTCGCAAGCCGTCAAAATCCATCCCGATAAATGGAACGATTGATTCATATGTGCCGGTTTCTGACCAATAACTTTGAAAACTTCCTTCTAGCATAAGATTTACAACCGCATTTGGATTGTATACATGATATTGTCCCAGCTGATAACCATCATACCAACGTTTTACTTCTTCAAAATCACGCTGGTACTGACTGCACAGCTGTATTACTTCTTCCTCCGTAAAACCAATATAATTTGCCAGCGGTCCTGCATTCAGCATCGTATACTGCATAAAATTGTTCAATGCAGACTGCGTCTTCAGCTTCTTGATCGGCAAAATCCCTGTCAGGAAAGCAAATTGGATATATTTGGTCGGCTCTGAACCTTTAAACATCCCTTTCAGGAAGTTAATATACTCTTCCTGCACTTGTTGGTTCGCAGCTTCTTCTCGAATCAGGACATCCCATTCATCAATGATGACAATAAATTTTTTACCTGTTTTTTCTTTGATACGCGATAGCGCCTCAGGAAGCACCTTTACATCTTCCGCAAGACTCTCCGGATAAAGTTCTCTCAGTTCATTCAAAATACTGTCTGTAATATATGCTACAATCTTATCTGCTTTTCCCAGATTTGACAAAAACCATTGAATATCAAGATGGATCACATCATACTTGTTCAGATGTTTTCGGAAATCTTCGGAACTGCCGATTTTCAGATCAGCAAACATTTTTTCAGAATCACAGCCTTTGCTGTAGTATGCACTGAGCATATCTGCTGTGATGGATTTACCGAATCTTCTGGGACGGCTGTTGCATATATATCCCTGTTTTGTATCCAATACCTTGTTCGTATATTCCAGCAAGCCAGTCTTATCTACATATATCTCTGAATTTAATGCCACCTGAAATGCACTGTTGTCTGGATTCACAAATCTTCCCATTCAGTCCTGTACACCTTTCCTGATATTTTATAGTTCCATCTTACTCCACGCTCCCGCAAGGGGAACAGCCACTCTCTTTGCATCATAACATACCAATAAAAGTTTTTCAATCCTCGCTCCCACGCAAACAAAATGAGCGAAGTGCCGTGGTCTCTCGATCATCGTCCTTCGCTCATTTCTGTTCTTATGCTTCTGTTGATTTTTCCGTCACACGTTCCGTTTCAGATTCTTTCTCCGTTGTCTGTTCTGTTTCTGTCTCAGTCACTGCCTCAGTTACCTGCTCGGTTTCGGTTTCTGGCGCTGTTTCGGTTGTCTGCTCCGTTTCGGTTTCTGCCTCTGTCACTGCTTCCGTCATCTGCTCCGTTTCTGTCTCGGTTTCTGTCTCTGTTTCAGTTGCCTGCTCCGTTTCTGCCTCTGTCACTGCTTCCGTTACCTGTTCGGTTTCTGATTCCATTTCAGATTCGCTTTCTTCTATGTTAAGAGCTACATTTTCTAAGATTGAGAACACAGAAAGACTTGGTGTACTGCCGAATGTCAGCGGAAGTTCTGACATTGAGCCGCTCATAGCCGCAAAATGCGACGGATATCTCGTAACGCTGACCGCCTGCCCCTTATCATTCATCTTTCCTGTCATTTCCACACCGGTGCTGCCTGGCATAGAATCTGTACCAATTTCGATATTGCATGTGCTGATTGTTAAAGTGAAGCTTCCTTTTGTGAGATCCACTGTATAAGTACCTGTTTCGTTCTGTGTGCAGGTACTGCCCATGGCTGAAAATCTTGACTGATATGTATAGGTATCATTTGTATGGAAGGTCAGTGTATATGCATACTCTGTCTTGCTGCCGCTTGAAGAGGTGCTTGTATAAATTCCGCCATAGGTACCCGTCTGGAATTTCACTTCATCTTCTTTTGGTTCTGATCCACTCGCTTCATTCTTTGCAGCTGCCGCTGTATACGGTACAAACGTATCATCTGCTCCAACATTGTTGAATCTTACCTTTCCGTACCATAGCGGTGAGGTAAAGGTGATCGTGCCATTTGTATAAGTAAAGGAAGTCGTGTTTCCATCAGCATAACTCAATGTGTACACTCCATCTGCCAAACGGATGCTACCGGTTCCCTTGCTCGTTTCAGGTGCTGTTTTATTGTATACCTTAAACGTCATGCTCTCTGCATTGATCTCGAGTACCGGTGAAAACATCTTTTCCATCGGTGACCAGCTGATATCTACGTTGTATGCTCCGCTTGCAAGTGCAGCGGTGTCAGGAGTCTCTCCCGCATCGGTATCCGGTGTCTCGCTCGGCTTTGTCTCCGGTGCCTCACTCGGTTTCGTTTCCGGTGTTTCGCTTTCCGGTGCTTTTTCGGTCTCACTCTCCGGCTGTTTTTCTGTTTCTGTTTCTTTTTCTGTTTCCTTCGGTGTATCTGTTGTCTGTTCTTTTTCCAA
>CAZEPO010000006.1:5843-14283 GCA_964514125.1 uncultured Lachnospiraceae bacterium | reverse complement strand
TTTCTGTTTCTTTTTCTGTTTCCTTCGGTGTATCTGTTGTCTGTTCTTTTTCCAAAGCTGCCTGATACGGTACAAAAACGCCGTCTTCCCCGGCACTGTTGAAGCTTGCTTTTCCAAACCAGAGCGGTGAGGTAAAGGTAAGTGCTTTATCCTTATAAGTAAACGTTGTGGTATTTCCGTTTTCAAACTTCAGTGTGTAGATACCGTCTTTGTAAGAAATGGTTCCATTTCCCTTACTTGTATCCGGTGCAGAAGCATTGTAAAGGTTAAATGTCATTTTTTCTGCGTCGATTTTGAGAATCGGTGCAAACATTCCGCCCATCGGTGACCAGCTGACGTCTACGCGATAGGTTCCGCCCGTAATGCCGCCATCCCCGGTTACCGGAGTTTTGTCATTTGACGGTTTCTCGGTCTCTTTGGAAACTTCTGTTTCTTTCTCGGACTCTTTTCCATTGTCCTTTTCTGTTTCTTTCTGATTTGGGTTGGCATTGCTTGCAGTCACGCCCGGCGTTGAACCATAGGTGAATGTGATTGTTACCGGTGAAAATGCAAAGGACGATGCCATTCTGGTGATTGAAACACTGTTTCCGCTGACTGTTCCGGACATAGTTGTTCCGCTGCCGGATGTCAGTGTAATGCTGCTTCCATTCACCTGATATGTTCCGCTCTCAGACTCATTGTAAGTCTCACCCATCATGTTGAATTTGACGGTGTAGGTATAGGTTCCGTCCTCTCGGAAGCTGATCGTGCAGGTGTAGGTCAGGCTGCTTCCCATCGCAGTAGTCGTATAGGTTCCGCCGTATGTACCAGTCTTGAAGCCTGTGCTGTCGCCTTTTGTCTCGTCCTTCTTTTCTGTATTATTTGCCTCTGCCTGTTCTTCCTTTGAGATAATCGCAGCTGCTTCGATCTCTTTCTCGAGCTCTTTTTCAGAAATGATAAATTCCGGATAAGTTACGCTTTCGTCTTCCGCTACAAACTGCGGTGTCGTCGCCCCAAACCAGAACGGGGACGTAAACAGGATATTGCCGTTTTCCTGAATCTCAAATGCAGAGATATGGGTGCCAAGTGCGACACTTTCTCCATTTACTACATAGTAAACGAGGCAGTATGTGCCCGGTTCAAGCGTAAGTGCAGCATCTTCTTCGTTTTCTGATTCTGCATCCTCCGTTTGTTCCGCTGCTGCTGTCAGCTCTGCCTGATACGGCACAAAGTTTTCTGCTTCGTCTCTCTGATCAAAGCTTGCTGTACCGTCCCACAGCTTTGAGGTAAAGGTGATCACATCATTTTCATAAGTAAATGTTGTGGTATTTCCATCTGTGAGTTCTGCCTGCTCAGATTTTCTGTAAACTTTTCCGGCACCTTTTTCTGCAGAAGAAAAATCAGTGCTGCGTGAGAATACAAAATTGCCTTCCTTGTTGATGCGCAGATACATCGTAACTGCGATTTCATCACTTGCTTCCAGATAGCATTCGTAAATATTGTCCAGATCTGTCACCAGTGTACCATCAAAATTGTATACAGCTGTCGCAGTCTGATCTGCTGCCGGCATTGTCTCCGGAAGATTTTTCCACTCTGTAAAAATAAAATTCTCCTTTTGAGGAGCTTCCGGTGCTGCAACTGCATCGCCTTCCTGATACTCCTGTTCCTCAAACACTTCTCCGTCAAGCAGATAAGTCAGTTTGAAAGTTTCTGCGGTCTCCTCTGCCGCACTGACACCCAATGCCGAAGCTGTCATAAATACCAATACTGCCAACAGTGTCAGCCATATGCTGCGGCAATTTCGTTTTACCTGATTCATAATTTTTCTCCTTTTTCTTTTTAAATAATATATCGACACGCCACAAAATGATCCGGCTCTGCTTCCACCAATTCACAGGTGATTTTTTCGCAGTCGGTCTGCACCTGCGGACATCTGCCGCAGAATCTACAGCCTTCCGGCGGATCGATCGGGCTTGCAATATCTCCCTTGAGCGTAATCTGCTTCTGTCTGGAATCCATATCAATGGAAAGCACTGCTGAAATCAATGCCTTGGTGTAGGGGTGCAGCGGATTCGCAAAGATTTTCTCTGCACTTCCATACTCAACAACCTTGCCCAGATACATCACGGCCAGACGGTCGCAGATTTTCTTGACTACTGCAAGATTATGAGAAATGAACAGATAGGTCACACCCATCTTTTTCTGCATCTCCATCAGCAGGTTCAGAATCTGTGCATGAACCGAAACGTCGAGTGCACTGACCGGCTCATCACAGACCAGAAATTCCGGTTTCAGGATCAGCGCTCTCGCGATCGCGATACGCTGCTGCTGCCCGCCTGAAAAATCAGATGGATAACGATACAGATCCGACTCATTCAGTCCTACCTGACAAAGCATCTCGGTCACCATCTGCTTTCGCTGCTCTGCATGATATCCGCCCCGGATCACCAACGGTTCCGAGATCAGATCCAGTACATGAAAGCGTGGATTCAGAGAAGAACCCGGATCCTGAAAAATCTTCTGAACTCGTCTTCGCATCTCCTGCTGCTGCCCTGCTGAATACGTGTTGATATCTGTTCCGTCAAACAGAATCTGTCCATGCGAGGGCTTTTGGAGTCCCAGCACCGCATTGGCAAAGGTCGATTTGCCGCAGCCGCTCTCGCCTACCAGTCCAAAAGTTTCACCTTTTCGTATCTCGATTGAGACATCGCTGACCGCCTGCAGATATTTCGGTTTTGCAAACGGCAGCTCTTTTTTGACTGGAAAATTGACCGAAAGGTGAGAGGTCTTGATCAAAATCCTGCTTTTTTCTTCCGCAGAATCTGTTTTTCTATCTTCTGTCATCTATTTCCCCTTGCCTTTCTTCTTTTATATTGTTACTTTCTGCATATTTTTTACTTGTTTTTGCTCCATACACTTCCAGCATCTTACCATTCTGCCGTCCTCTGTTTCCAAAAGCGGCGGCATCTGTCTGCGGCAAAGTTCTTTTGCATACGGGCATCTCGGATGAAAATAGCAGCCGGAAGGCTTGTTCATCGGGCTTGGCAGTGAATCCGGAATCTGGACAAAGGTGCCCTTCTCATCTTCCATCCTGGCTACCGATCCGATCAGTCCCTGTGTATAGGGATGCAGCGGATTCTGAAAAAGCTCTCTAGTCGGCGCTTTTTCTACAATCTTACCGCAGTACATCACATTGATCTCGTCTGCCATATGCACAACGACACTCAGATCATGCGTGATCAACAGCAGACCTGTCTGGTGTGCCTTCTGCATTTCAGAGAGTACCCGAAGCACCTGTGCCTGAATCGTCACATCAAGGGCTGTCGTCGGTTCATCTGCAATGATCAGCTCCGGATTGCAGGCGAATGCCATCGCGATCAGCACTCTCTGCCTCATTCCGCCGGAAAGCTCATGCGGAAATGCTTTATAGCGACGCTGCGGATCCGGTACACCGACCAGCCTCAACGCTTCGATCGAATAGTTTTTGGCCTCTTTTTTGGACAACCGCAAATGACGGATAAAGATCTCATCCAGCTGTTTGCCAATGGTCATGACCGGATTCAGTGCGGAGAGCGCGTCCTGAAAGACCATGGAAATTTTTTTGCCCCTCAGTTCCTGCATCTCCTTCTCGCTGAGTGTCCGGATATCCACACCGCCTAGCTTCAGCTGATCCGCCCGTACGGCTGCTGCCTCCGGATTGAGTAGCCGCATCGTTGCCAGTGAAGTGACACTTTTGCCGCAGCCACTCTCACCGACCAGTGCAACACATTTCCCACGTTCGATTTCCAGATCAATCCCTTCTACTGCCCGGACAAGTCCCATCTCGGTTGGAAAAACAACCTTCAGATTTTTGATCTCAAGTATGTTCTGACTCATGCATGTTCCCTCCGATCACAGTTTTCTTCATTCATCGACTGAAAGACCTCGTCCAAATACTGCTTGGAAAAATGCTTCTGCAGCATCGCTGCTCCGCTTCTGCGCTTCATCTTCGGATTCAGAATCTCTTCGATTGCAAGTCCCAATCGCATAAAAGCAAATACGGAGAGGAAAATACCGATTCCCGGTGCAAGGATCGTCCACCAGTGTCCGAACAGCATCGAACCGCCACTCTGTGCATCCGCGAGCATCTTGCCCCAGCTGATTGCCGTCGGATTGCCAAGTCCCAGAAAGCTCAGACCAGCCTCTGCGATCATGATTCCGGCACAGGTCAGTGCTGTATTCATCACGACCAGATGAGAAACTCCCGGCAGGATATGCCGGAACATAATATAGCGTTTACCTGCTCCTGCCAGTTCTGCCGCCTTGACATAATCCGAATTTTTCAAAAGCAGTACCTGTGACCGCACGACTCTGGACAGACTCTGCCAGCCGAACAGCACAAATACCAGTACGATCACGACATAGCTGTGACCGAAAATATTTGTGATCAGGATCGTCAGCGGAAGGGTCGGAACCACGATCATGATATCCACGATACGCATCAGCAGCATATCGATGATCCCGCCCAGATAACCGGCTGCCACACCAAACACCGATCCGATCACTGCGATCAGAAGTCCTGTAATGATGCCGACGCTCAGTGACACTCTCGTTCCATGCACAAGCATGCTGAACACATCCTGTCCGGTTGTGATCGAAGTGCCCAGCAGATGAGCCAGACTCGGTGAGAGTCCCTTGTCTGCTCTCTGCGTGACATCATAGGGATCATACGGTGCGATCACGTCAGCGAATACTGCTGTAATGATCAAAAACAATACAATGATCAGTCCGATCCGGCCCTGTCTGTGCTGCCAGATCTTCCTGAAAAAATCACTGCATTTTCTTCCGCAGTTTTTTATCCATTCTCTCATAGCATCACCTCTTCTCCCCAAGTGTCACACGCGGGTCGAGCAGACTGTAGCACAGATCTGTCACCAGATTTGCGGCCAGTGCAAAACCGGACAAAAAGATCATGATTCCCATCATCAGCGGGTAATCATTCGTATTATTTGCCTCCAAAAATAATGTTCCTACTCCATTCCAGTTAAAAATCTGTTCGGTCACGACCGAACCTCCGATCAGACCGCTGATACTCATGCCAAGGCTTGTTGCGATCGGAAGCATCGCATTGCGCAGCGTATGCTTATAGATCACACTGTTGTTGGACAGTCCCTTCGCCTTGGCCGTAATGATAAAGTTTTCATTTGAAACAGCGATCACACTGTTTCTGGTGCTCTGTGCATACGAAATGATACCGCCGATCACACCGCTCAGCACCGGAAGTGCCGCATTGTATGCGACATTTGCCACACTCTTGAGATTCCACTGAAAGGAAGAGACCATGTTCTGATCGGTGTATGCCGGAAAGATCTCCCACTGAAATCCGAGGAAAAATGCCATCAGAAGTGCCACAAAAAAGGACGGCACTGCGGTTGAGATCGTAGACGCATTCATCAGTGCGCGATCCTGCCAGCCGCCTCTTTTCCAGGCACAGAAGGCTCCGATCAGCACACCGAAAAACACAGAGATTAGCATGCTTGACACCGACAACACCAGCGTCCACGGCAGACGCTCCAGGATCAGATCCAGCACCCGCGGGCTGCCGGACTGATAAGAAGTGCCAAGATCTCCCTGACACAGTTTTTTCACATAGCGGATATACTGTGACCAGGAGCTTCCGTCCAGTCCATACTGTTCCCGCGTCAGCTCTTTGATCACCTCATATTGCTCATCGGACATATTGCCCTGCGCCGGATAATACCGTGCACAGGGATCGTCCACACCAAGACGCGGTACAAAGAAACAAAGGGTCACGACCACCGCAAATATAAAAAAGGTATATAAAATTCGTTTGATCACATAAATCTTTTCCATTTTTTCCTCCAGCAGCCGTCACTTCACCCTCTGCAGATTCTGCAGAGTCTCACCATTAAACACAGTCTGTCCTGCTGCAGATAAATAGCCGGTAAAACGGTCTGTCCGTGCCACAGATAATACCTCTGACGAATACAGTGGTATCTTGTAATAAGTCTCTGCAGTCAGCTTCTGCAGTTCCCGGATCAGCTCTACCTTCCGATCCTGATTCAGTGTATAACGCATTTCCTCTATCGCCGCTGTGATCGCCGCATCTTCAAGTTTTCCATAGTTGGAAGAACGTTCCTGCGTGACAAAATGTGCACGGTACATCACATCTGCGTTCGACATCGACAGAATGACCGACTGGATCGTCATGTCGAAATTGCCGGGATAAATATACGTCGTCTCCGGCGTAGAACCTGATGCTTTGAACTGCACCTCAATCCCGATCTTCTGGAACTGACGCTGAAGATACGCGATCAGATCCTGCTGCGACGATGCCGCCAATATTTCGAAGCTGATCCGTTCCCCATCGATCAGACGATAACCATCGCTGTCTTTATCCGGGTATCGCGCATCAAGAATTGTATTGGCTTCCTGCAGCTTCGCTTCCTGCTCGCCTGCCAACACGTCGGCTTCCTGTTCATACAGAAGTTCATTCGATGAAAGGATCAGTCCGGCCGGTGCCGTCGTACCTGCACGGTTCAGCGTTTTTGCCACCAGTTCTTCCTGATCGATCGCCAGTGCCAGCGCCCGGCGGAACTGTGTATCCTGCAGAAGCAGCTTCATGCCTTCCCGGTACGGCTCCTGCGGGTTCACATTGAATACGAGTGCCGTCACACTCGTACCGGCTGCTCTCGATACATAGATCTCCTCTTCCTGCTCAAAAAGCGACAGATAATTGGAGCTGATCGAAGCGTCGAGCATATCCACATAGCCTTTGCGCAGTGCAAAAACAGCTGTGTTGGAATCGAGATAAAGCATCAGCCGGATCTTATCCACCTTATAAAGCGGACTACCGTCCTCTGCCTTCAGATGATAAGCCGGATTGCGGTCCAGTGTGATCATCTGTGCGTTCGTTTCTTCCCGATTCAGAATCCATGCGCCGCTTCCGACCGGATTCTGATACTGCTGCAGGAACTCGCCCTGCGGATTTTTGTTGTTCAGCTGCTGTGACTCACTGACCAGCGGAGCCCAGATATGCTCCGGCAGGATTAGGATCGTACTGAACAGTGTTGTCACCGCGCCCAAAACCTTGTTGACCAGAAGATACATTACCGTATCCTCTTCTTCCTCCAGAATCTGAAATGTACCGCTGTAATCCGGGTGCTGTGCGGTGAACATTCCCTGCTTTATGACCTCTCCTTTGCTGGATTCATGACGCAGATCAGAGGTCCAGGCAAGTGCACCTGCATGATTGCTCAGTGCATTGTCTGTCGCCACATCGAAGGAGTAATAGACGTCCTCCACTGTCAGCTTTTCACCGTCTGACCAATACACATCGTCATAAAGCTCCACACGCACTGCCATATAATCTTCTGACGAAGCATCATAATATTCCTCGACTGCCTGATAATCATTTTCTCCGGCAAATGTCCCGTCCTGCGTCAGCGGATTGCCTTCCAGATCCACATAGCACCAGTGCTTTGCTGTCACACCCTCAAATGCTCCCTGTTCATCGTCATAAGCAAACAGCGTATTGTAAAGCATGCTTGCAACCGTCGGAGCGATCCCGTCACGCGAAAGCCACGGCATAAAGGATGTTGGAAAAGAAGTACCTACATACCCCACATACAGTGTCGAAGAATCATCGCTCTTTCGTGTGTCGATCGAGGTACTGCAGCCGGTCAGTGCAGTCGCTGCCACGCTGGCCGCCAGCAATGCTCCGATCACCCGTTTCCCTTTATTCATGGCTGGCTGCTTCCATCTCCGGTGCCGGATAAGCAAGCTGTTTGCCGAAGCCGTTCTTGGAAACTGAATTGTCATAGATTTCTTCGATCCGGAACAGATAAGCCGGGTATTCCAGCCATCTGCTCATATCCGGTGTATGGTATACATCATGCTGTGCATTGATAAACTGCTGATACAGTTCCTGCTTGCCGGAAGATACCTCATCATAGATCTCGATCTTGCCCTTCAGCTTGTAGGAAATGCCAGGCGGCTGGTGAAAGATCAGTGCCGCTTCCTTGTTCACCTGATAGTTGATCCAGCTGTGACGTTTCGCCATCTCCAGACTTCCCATCTTCGTGAAATCTACGCGATGATAAGAGGATTCGTCATACATATATTTGATCAGTACCTCCATACCACGCTTTCCATAGGTCTTGTCCTCCGGATCATAGGTACGGATATGATTCATATATGCCTCCAGCGTCTCTTCCAGATACTCATCTTTCGGAAGAAAACCAACTCCCTTGACACTTGCATTCAGCCCTGCCGGTCCATATGATACAAATGCCGGTTCATGAGAGCAAAAATTCAGGAACAGTTTTTCCCTGGATTCCATGACTCCGTTGTACATATTGATGACATGCTTCGCTCTTGTCTTAAATGCCCAGTCAAAAAATTTCTGTGATGATTCCATATGCAGTTCTTCCTCTCTTTTTCTGTTTTTATATTCTTTTTT
>CAZEPO010000006.1:0-5743 GCA_964514125.1 uncultured Lachnospiraceae bacterium | reverse complement strand
TATTCTTTTTTATCCCTGAATCTGTGTCGTATCACACGCATCACGGTTCAGGCTCTCAGATCGGCGAACCCGCAGTCCCTTCAATGTCAGCAGACCATCTTCCGCTGTCAGCTCACCCACCGGAACAGTCACTACCTGATTCAGTCCACGCACACCGCTCTCCGGATGATCCGGATACTGCTTCACCAATCCGTTTGCTGTGTTCAGCACAAGCACGCCTGCTTCTGTAAATCCATCTGCCTCTGAGACATAGCTGCCGTCTGTATACAAAGTCACCTCTGCGTCAAAGCTCACATCGCTTCCCTTGACACTACCTGTTCCTGCAAACTCCGCCAGAACCTGTCGCTCCTCTGTCTTTACAAACTTCATCTCGGTGCGCTGCTCTGCCCCTGCAAAAGCCCAAACGGAAAGCACCAGATTGGAACTGTCACTTACCTCACAGGAAACGCGGTCTCCTTCCTCCGGCTGCAGCGCAAGCTGTGTCGTGCTGACACTGTAAGTACCGCTCTCGCTGGCAAAGCAAAGCTGGTCATCTTGCGTATAGGTCATCAGATGCAGATACGTATTGTCCTCAAAGAAGCTGACCGTATGTGTATATGCAGTCTCATCTTCCTGCACTGCTTCTGCGGTATACGTTCCCATCTGAAACTCACTTTTGCTCTCCGGTGCTTCAAAATCATCCGGAACCCGGTATGCGATCAGCTTCGCATCTGAATCTTCTGCCGAAGATGCGGTCGCTCTGGCACTTCCGTAATAGATACAGCCGTTTTCGCCGCTAAATTCCAGACTTCCATCTTCCATCTGTACGAAGCTGGTCGTCAGACCGTCTGATACGGATTTTTCTTCTCCATTGACTGAATCATAGACCATCAGATAACCTGCTTCCGTTGGTTGAACCGTTCCAGAGCTCTTGTTTGTCTCAAAATCCAGTGCATTGGAAAACAGGAATGTTCCTTCCTCATCCAGATGCAGATAAAAAGTCAGCTTCATGCCAAGCTCCGACAGATCGATATAATAATCGCCTTCCAGTTCTGCTTCCGTTTCAGCCACCGGCTGTTCGGTCTCTTTTGCCGCAATTTCCACACACACTCCGGTCAGCAGAACTGCCACCGTCATCACCATCGTAGTCACGATTTTTCTTACATAGCGTTTTCTCATACTGTAATTCCTCCTTTACCCCTTTGCTGTTTCCGTCATTCTGCCATTCTCCATCTGATAGATCCGATCTGCGATCGCCATCGTAGATTCCCGATGTGAGACAAGAATGATACTCTTATGATGCTTCTGCTGTGCCAATGCTTTCAGAATGATGCCTTCATTCATACTGTCCACATTGCTTGTCGGCTCATCGAGCAGAATCAGCTCACAGCCGCTCAAAAATGCCCGCGCCAGACCAAGTCTCTGTTTTTCTCCCGCAGAGAGGTTGTCACCCATCGCTCCGACTCTCGTCTGATAACCCTGCGGCAGTGTCATGATAAACTGGTGGATCGATGCCAGCCGACAGGCCTGTTCCAGTTCTTCCTGTGTCGCATCCGGCTTTGCGATCCTCAGATTTTCTTCGATCGTATCATCAAACAGGTACGTTACCTGACTGACCATCGTCACGTTGTGCAGAAGATTTTCTGTGTTGATCTGTTCAATATCGATACCATTGTAGGCAATCGTTCCGCTGTCTTTTTTCCAGAAACGAAGCAGCAGCTTCATCAGCGTTGATTTTCCGCAGCCGCTCTGTCCTACAATACCAATAATCTCCCCTTTCCGTGCCTGCATTGCGATATCCTGCAGCACAGCTTCATTTTCTTTGTAGGCAAACGAAAGCTGCCGGATCTCCAGCTGTTCATATGCAAACTTCTGTCCGTCCTGAATTTCCTCGACCGCCGGCTGTTCCTCCAGAAGGTTCAGTACACGATCGCCGCTCGCAAAGGTCTGCGTCAGATTGCCCGGCAGTGCCGAGATTGCGATCACCGGACCAAAGCTGCCAAATACTGCTGTGACACCGATGATCATTCTGCCCATCGAGAGCTGCCCGCTCTGTACCAGAAGAATTCCAACAGTCAGTGTCAGGAGTACAAAAACAGAAACGATCAGCTCGGTTGCCGCCGCTGCCTTGGCAGAAGCACGTTTCATTTTCTTCGTCTCACTTAACAGAAGTTCCGAACGGCGATCCACTTCCTGTTTGCGGCTTTCGCCTGCATTATGGAAGACGATATCGCGGATTCCTTTGATACTGTCGAGATAATATGCGTTGAAGGCAGCAAATTCGCTTCGATAGCGAACGCCCGATTCCTTCAGTGCTGCCGATGAGATCAGCGGCAATGCGATTCCGATGATCAGATAACCGGTCAGTGCTGTCACCGCCAGATAGGGACCGGATACGGCAAACGTAAATCCAAAAACAACCAGCGAGGTCAGAACAGCAATGCAGATTGGGGATAAGGTATGCGCATAAAAGACTTCCAAGGTTTCGATATCCGAAGTCAGCATCGCGATAATACTTCCCTTCTGCTTACTCTCCAGCTTCGCCGGACAAAGGATACGAAGCACTGCAAAAATCCGGTCACGCAGGATTGCCAGCAGGCGAAATGCGATATAGTGATTGCTGTACTGCTCGATATAGCGCAGCAGACCTCTGAGTACACCGCAGCCGACTGCCAGTGTGATGATCACGCCATATGAAAGTACAATCGGCTCACCGAGCATCTTGGCAATGCCTGCTGCGCCTGCCAGAGTCACACCCATCGCACAGAGATATCCAAGGCTGCCATTGAGTACCGCAAGCAACAGCACCAGTGCAAAGTCTCCCAGCAATTGAATGAGCTGGATCATAATCTGAAATCCGCTTCTGCGGAGCTGTTCTTTTTTCTTTTTCATGCGCACACCTCCACATAACCCTGCTCCAGATCCTTCTGTCTGCGGTACAGCGAAGCATAACCTCCGTCTGCCTGCATCAGTTCGTCATGGCTGCCAGTCTCTCTGACTTCTCCATGTTCCATATAATAGATCCGATCTGCCGGAACAACATTTTCCAGACGGTGTGAGATCACTACTACATTCTTCGTTCTGGAAAGTTCTTTTATGTTCTGCATGATGATCGTCTCACTTTCGATATCGATGTTGCTCGTCGCCTCATCGAAGATATAGATTTCTTTTTCCGCTGCCAGATTCACCGCCAGAGCAAGCCGCTGCTTCTGTCCTCCCGAAATATTCGCTGCATCTTCTGAGATCACCTGATCCAGTCCTCCGTTTGCCTCAATAAATGTCCAGAGATTCACCTTCTCAAGTGCCGCTTTCATCTGTGCCTCTGTCACTGCAGGAGCTGCCAACAGGAAATTGTTTCGAACGGTATCATTGAAAATATAGGTATTGCAGCTGACCACAGCCAGATGGCGATAGCAGTCCTCTCTGGATAACTGCTCCAGCTTCGTACCGCCGATCCGTACGGTACCGCTGTCTGCCCGCAGTGTTCCGTCTGCGATTCCGACGATCGTCGATTTGCCACAGCCGGACTCTCCGACGATCGCGGTCATGCCTTTCTCCTGGAAGGTCATACTGACGTTATGAAGAACCTCTCTTGTTCCGTCATAGGAGAAGCAGACCTGTTTCAGTGTAATCTCGCTTCCGGTAATCTCAGCCTCTCCCCAGACCGACTCCGGCATTTCCAGCAGCTTCAAAATCTTCTTGCCGGCACTCACACCATTCATCGCCACATGGAATGCACTTCCAAACGCACGCAGCGGCAGGAAAAAGTCAACTGCTACAAGCATCAGAAAGAGTGCTGTCGCCACAGAGATATCTCCCTTTGCAAGGTCGGTCACAGTAAATGCGATCCCGATCCCTGCTCCGCCGTAGGCAACCAGATCCATGATCGTCGTACTTGCCAGCTGCATCGTCAGCACCTTCATCGTAATCCTGCGAAACTCCTCCGCTCGTTCATTCATGTGCTCATGCTGCCGCGCATCTGCCCGAAAAATCTTCAGCTCCTTCAGCCCCTGCACACTGTCCAGGAAGTAATCTCCCATCGCCGTATATTTGTCCCAGTATTTCGCAAAAATCTTTTTGGCCCATTTGGACACTGCCACGATCGAGATCGGGATCAGCGGTACACAGCAAAGCAGTACCACGGCAACCTTCCAGTCCATGCGCACCGTCACAAGAAACAAAATGACCGGTGCCAGCATGGCATAGAAAAACTGTGGAATATACGTCGAAAAGTACAGATCCAGCTGTTCGATCCCCTCCATACTGACCTGCGTCAGTCCTGCCATACTCATCTCCCCGGTGCTCCGCGTCCCCAGCTGTATGATTTTCCGATATGTTCTGCTCCGCAGGTCCCGTTTGACCTCACAGCCAATACGGTCTTTCAGCTCTGCCGTAAGCCTTGTACACAGATACCGCAGCACAAGTGCCGCTGCTGCTATTACGGCCACACTCCGATACTGCCCCGGATCACCATCTTCCAATGCAATCCGTATGGCACGGCAGATGCACATCGTAATCCCCAGATTCGTACAGAGTCCCAATACCATACTGCAGACGGTATAGCCTATGTATTTTTTGCCGCCGCCCAGCAGCTTCATCAGTTCTTTATCGATCATCTGCATTTCCTCACTTCTGTAGAATAATATCACTACTAACTTTAGTTCGTTTATCCTAACCCTAACATACACTTTTTCTGCTGTCAACTGACTTTTCGCTGGTACTTTTTGCCTGTATTTTCAATGCATTTACGCAAAAAAGCCCTCAAAACAAAGCAATTTTTGTTTTGAAGGCTTCTGTTTGCCAGTTTTTACTGAGAAATTTTCTCACTATGTCGATCGATATTCTCTCACTTTTCAGGAATATCGGATTTCTTTTATGATTCAGAACACATTCCTGTATAAAGCTTCAGATCGTTCTTTTTCTTCTTGGCCTCATACAAGGCTGAATCTGCATTTTTGTACAGCACGCGAAGTTCTTCCCGATTGCCCCTTACTGCACCGCCGACGCTCAAAGAAATCTCCAATTCCGGCGCTGTCGCTCTCATATACTCTGCAAATTCCGTCTGAATACCCCGCATGATACTCACTGCAGTTTCTGTTTCGATGTATTCCGGGAAAAATATCGTATACTCATCCCCGCCCAAGCGCGCTTTCACACAGGAAGCACTTACATGCTTTTGGATGATCGAAGCAAGCTGTTTCAATACATCATCACCTGCCGCATGACCTCTTGTATCATTGATATGCTTGAAATTGTCAATGTCACAGATAAACAGTGTTCCTTTTTCCCGCACTGCAAATTCTGCATTCAGCAGACTTCTCGCTTTTTTCCGATTATACAGATTGGTCAGGGGATCATGCTCGGCTTCATTGATCAGCTGCTTCTCCCTCTCGATCCGTTCCGAAATATCAGTCATGATACTGATCATCGCATCTCGGCCATCCTCAGCCACGATCTTTTTGCCAATATCATTTACCCATATAATACGTCCGTCCTTGCCGATTGCCCGGTAATCAACGTTATATTCATTGTTCGCTCTGAACTGCTGTTCAATTTCCTGCTCCACTCTTTTGCGGTCATCCTCATGTATCATATTGATCATCTTTTCACCAGTCGCCGCAATCAGTTCCTCGTAGGTATAGCCGAGAATGTCCAGCATCTTGTCATTGATCGTATAGAGTGGAAAACCATCTTCCAGGTAACCGCCCATGATTCCGCCCGGGATTGCTTCTGCCATCAGTCCCATCAGTTTCTTGCTGGAATC
>CAZEPO010000005.1:27328-33797 GCA_964514125.1 uncultured Lachnospiraceae bacterium | reverse complement strand
AGGAACTTTGATCATATCATGGGCTTCTTTGTTTTATTCCTTGGTAATGCAAAAATATTTTAATCACCTAGGAAAAGGATGATAGCTGTGATTCAACGTTTATCCTTGACTTTATCAGAATCATACGGTATGGTTAGAAATAGTTTAATCGAATCAAGCGACGAATGCGGATTGAGAATATCCGCTGGATAGATCAAAGCAGCGGACTTTAGATGTCCGTTTTAGTGAAAACAGGAGGAATTATGCGCTGGAATAAATTTACATTAAAGACAAGAACAGAAGTAGAAGATATCGTGATCGCTTCTTTGGCTGATGCCGGAGTTGAGGGTGTGGAGATTGAGGACAAAGTTCCGCTTACGGAATCTGACAAGCAGCAGATGTTTGTGGACATTCTGCCAGACTGCCCGGAAGATGACGGGATTGCGTATCTGAGTTTTTATCTGGAAGAGGATCAGGACAAAGACGAGATTCTTGCACGTGTCAGAGAGGAACTGGATGATCTGCGCAGCTTTCTGGATATTGGCGAAGGTACGATCACAGAGAGCCAGACAGAGGATAAGGACTGGATCAACAATTGGAAAGAATACTTCCATCAGTTCTATGTGGATGATATTCTGATCATCCCTTCCTGGGAAGAGGTGAAAGCCGAAGATGCAGACAAGATGATCATTCATATCGATCCGGGTACAGCATTTGGTACTGGTATGCATGAGACAACACAGCTCTGTATGCGTCAGCTCAAAAAATACGTGACACCGGAGACAGAGCTGCTCGATGTAGGAACTGGAAGCGGTATCCTTTCGATCGTTGCACTGAAGCTTGGTGCAAAACATGCGGCAGGTACAGATCTGGATCCATGTGCGATCACAGCGACCAGAGAGAATCTGGAAGTAAACAATATCCCGGAAGGTGCTATGGATGTGATGATCGGCAACATCATCGATGACAAAGAAGTGCAGGATGCAGTAGGCTATGAAAAATATGATATTGTAGTAGCCAATATTCTGGCAGATGTCCTTGTTCCGCTGACTCCGGTCATCATCAATCAGATGAAAAAGGGCGGTATCTACATTACTTCTGGTATTATTGACGAAAAAGAAGAGACCGTAGTAGAAGCAGTGAAAGCAGCCGGACTTGAGGTGCTCGAAGTGACGCATCAGAATGACTGGGTATCTGTTACAGCGAGAAAAAATTAAACTGAGGAAGAGAGTAGAATATGTATCATTTCTTTGTATCATCTGATCAGATTGGTGAACAGGAAATCCGCATCGAAGGCAACGATGTGAACCACATCCGCAATGTGCTGCGCATGACAATGGGTGAGAAGATCAGCATCAGTGACAGCCAGCAGGGCAAACGGTATCATTGTGAGATTGCTGGTTTTGAGGAAGGATGTGTGACTGCGAAGATTCTGCAGGAGCAGGAGGCAGACACGGAGCTTTCGTCCAGGTTTTACCTGTTCCAGGGATTACCGAAAAGTGATAAGATGGAGCTGATCATTCAGAAGGCCGTCGAACTGGGTGTTTATGAGGTGATCCCAGTAGCGACGAAACGAGCAATCGTCAAGCTGGACAAGAAAAAAGAAGAAGCCAAACGCAAACGCTGGAATATGATCGCTGAGAGTGCAGCGAAACAGTCCAAACGTATGATCATTCCGGAGGTGACCGGAGTGATGACATTTGCAGAGGCACTTCAGTATGCGTCCAAACTCGATGTCAAACTGATCCCGTATGAACTGGCGGAAGGCATGGATGCGACCAGAGCAATTCTTGCAGGTGTACAACCGGGACAGTCCGTGGCGATTTTTATCGGGCCGGAGGGCGGCTTTGATGAAAAAGAGATTGAACAGGCACAGCAGGCAGGGATACAGCCAATTACGCTGGGCAGGCGCATTCTGCGTACTGAGACAGCAGGAATGGCTATTCTGGCAGCACTGATGCTGCAGCTGGACTGAGATTAGAAATGAAGTATTGCAATCTGAGGCGGTTTCCTGTAAAATAATCTATCGGAAAATTATGGCGAAAGATTTAAGAGAAAGAGGAAATAGAAACGAGAATGGAAGCATATCTGGATAATGCTGCGACCACCCGCTGTACAGAGGGTGTGCGTGATGCAGTAGTACATACGATGATGACAGATTTCGGAAATCCATCTTCAAAGCATATGAAAGGCGTGGAGGCAGAGCGGTATTTGAGAGAAGCCCGCGAGACGATTTCCCGAACATTGAAGGTCAATGAAAAAGAGATATATTTTACATCAGGAGCAACTGAGTCAAATAACTGGGCACTGATCGGTGCCGCCATGGCGAATCGTCGGGCAGGTATGCATCTGATCACGACTGCGATCGAACATGCAGCGGTACTGATGCCGATGCAGTATCTGACCGAACAGGGATTTCGCGTGACTTACCTTCCGGTAGACGAAAAGGGACAGATCAGCCTGCAGGATCTGGAAGAAGCGATCTGCGAGGACACGATCCTTGTATCGATGATGTGTGTGAACAACGAAGTCGGAGCAATCGAGCCGATTGCGGAAGCGGTCAAGCTGGTCAAAAACCGCAATCCCAAGATTTTGTTTCACACAGATGCAGTTCAGGCATATGGCAAGATGCAGCTCTATCCGAAAAAACTTGGTATTGATATGCTCTCCGTCAGCGCACATAAGATTCATGGACCGAAGGGAATCGGTTTCCTGTATGTGAATGATAAGGTAAAGATTCATCCGCTGATTTTGGGAGGCGGACAGCAGAAAGGAATGCGTTCCGGAACGGACAATGTACCGGGTGTGGCAGGACTTGCACAGGCAGTCAAAGAGGCATATGCAGTTTTGGATGAGAGTCATGCGCATATGCTGAGCCTGAAGCAGCAGCTGATGGACGGACTGAAGCAGCTTGGAGCAAACCACAAAATCGTATTTCATTCGGAAGAAGGAGAGGCGAGTGCGCCGCATATTGTCAGCGTATCATTTCCGGGTATCCGAAGCGAGGTACTGCTTCATGCACTTGAGGATCGCAGCGTCTATGTATCAGCCGGATCTGCATGTTCCTCGAACAAAAAGATTCCGGTCAGCACAGTGCTGAAGGAACTGCATTTGCCGGCAGATCAGCTGGAATCTACACTTCGCTTCAGCTTCAGCCGATTTACGACTGCCAAGGAGATCGATTATGCGCTGAGCGTACTGGGAGAACTGCTTCCGGTGCTGAGCAGATATATCAGGCACTGATCGGGGCAAGGTGGCGGCTTTGCTTTGGGAGAAAAGTGAAAATATACAGATAGATTTAAGAAAAGGAAGAAACTATGTTTAATACAATTTTGATCAAATACGGAGAAATCGGTATCAAAGGAAAGAACCGTCACCTGTTTGAGGACGCGCTGGTGAACCAGATCCGTCATGCATTGAAAAAAGTAGACGGATCCTTTTATGTGCATAAGCAGCAGGGACGTATTTATGTAGAATGTGAAGATGGATACGATTTCGACGAGACAGTAGAAGCACTGAAATGTGTATTTGGTATCGTAGGCATCTGTCCTGTTATGAAGACAACGGACAGAGGAATTGAAGAGTTGGGAAAGGATGTGATTGCATTCCTGAACCAGACGTATGAAACACATGATCAGACCTTCAAGGTTATGACACGCCGTGCCCGCAAGAGTTATCCGATCGAGTCCAATGATGTCAACTGTGAACTGGGCGGTATGATCCTGGATGCATTTCCGCAGATGCGCGTCGATGTGCATGAGCCGGAACTGATGCTTCATGTAGAAATCCGTGAGGAAATCTATATTTATTCCAAGATTATTCCGGGACCGGGCGGTATGCCGGTCGGCACAAACGGCAGAGCAATGCTGCTTCTGTCAGGCGGAATCGACAGCCCGGTAGCAGGCTATATGATCTGCAAGCGTGGCGTTCAGCTTGATGCAACCTATTTCCATGCGCCGCCATACACCAGCGAGCGAGCTAAGCAGAAAGTAGTGGATCTTGCAAAGCAGGTAGCCAAATATGCAGGACCGATCAATCTTCACGTTGTAAACTTTACGGATATTCAGCTTTATATCTATGAAAAATGTCCGCATGATGAACTGACGATCATTATGCGCCGTTATATGATGAAGATTGCAGAGCATTTTGCAAAAGAAGGCGGTTCTCTTGCACTGATCACAGGTGAGAGTATCGGACAGGTGGCAAGTCAGACCATGCACAGCCTGGCAGCGACCAACGAAGTATGTACGATGCCGGTGTTCCGTCCGCTGATCGGTAATGATAAGCAGGAAATCGTAGATATTGCAGAAAAGATTGGAACCTATGAGACTTCTATTTTGCCGTATGAAGACTGCTGTACGATTTTTGTGGCAAAACATCCGGTTACAAAACCGAATCTGAAAGCAATCAAACGCTCTGAGCTGAAGCTTGCGGAGAAGATCGATGAGCTGATGGCAACAGCGATTGAGACAACAGAGACAATCGTGGTAGAGTAGGAGTTGGATAGAATGAAGATCCATGCGCAGCTTCAAATGCGAGAATTCTGCATGGATCTGATGGATTGTATGATAACAAAAAAATGGCTGCATGCAGCCATTTTTCATTTCATTTATAATTAGATTGTATAAGCAGAGAGAACTTCAAGGATTTCATCCATGTTGCTTTCTGCGTGAATGTTCAGATCGATCGGTTTGGAAAGATCCAGACTGAAGATACCCATAATGGATTTTGCATCGATGACATATCTGCCGGATACAAGATCAAAATCATTATTGAACTTTGTAATATCATTTACGAAAGACTTTACTTTATCAATTGAATTTAAAGAAATCTGTACTGTTTTCATTATTATTCCTCCCAACATAAGATGTATTGTTTTTACACGTTACATCTTAAAGGCAGAAGGGCTAAAAGTCAAGGCGAAAACAGGAAAAGAAAACCAGCATTATGGCAGATTTCTTCGTGAAATTGCCGAATAGAGGAGCAATAAAAACCAGTTTTGTAAAAATAACCGGAGGAATTTTATGAAAAAGAAAGCAGCACTTCACAATTTGGGCTGTAAGGTAAATGCATATGAGACAGAAGCAATGCGGCAGCTTCTGGAAGAAGACGGATATGAGATCGTTCCGTTTGCACCGGGTGCAGATCTGTATGTGATCAACACTTGTACGGTGACCAACATTGCAGATCGAAAATCACGTCAGATGCTTCACAAAGCGCGTAAGATGAATCCGCAGGCAATTGTTGTGGCAGCAGGCTGCTATGTACAGACGGCGCTTGAACCGGTAGAAGATGACCAGGCAATCGACATCGTATTGGGCAACAACTGCAAAAAGGATCTTTTGAAAGCACTACATGAGTTCGAGGCAGTACGGTTTGGGGAACAAAAAGAAGTGATGGAGGCGGATCCGTCAGAGGCGTATTCCCATACAGAAAAAGCAGCAGGCGGCAAGATCGACATCAATCATACCAAAGAATATGAGTCATTATTCGTAGCAAGCACCATGGAGCATACACGAGCTTATGTCAAGGTACAGGATGGCTGTAATCAATTCTGCAGCTATTGTATCATTCCTTATGCCAGGGGCCGTGTCAGAAGCCGTGAGCTGGAAGATGTGCTGCACGAGGTACGCACATTGGCAGAGAACGGCTGTCGAGAAGTGGTTCTGACGGGAATTCATCTGAGCTCTTACGGAGTAGATCTTGGACTGACACTGCTGCAGCTGATCGAAGCGGTACATGAGATACCGGGTATTGCCAGAATCCGCCTTGGCTCACTGGAGCCAGGAATCATCACAGAAGAATTCAGCAAAAGACTTGCAGAACTGCCGAAATTCTGTCCGCATTTTCATCTTTCCCTGCAAAGCGGCTGCAGTGCAACACTCAAGCGCATGAACCGCCGTTACACAGCAGAAGAATTTGCACAGAAATGCGAGCTTCTGCGTACGGTTTTTGATCAGCCAGCGATCACAACCGATGTGATCGTAGGCTTCCCAGGTGAGACCCCGGAAGAATTCGAAGAGACAACCGCATTTTTGACAAAGATCAAGTTATACGAGACGCACATTTTCAAATATTCCATGCGCCACGGAACGAGAGCCGCAGCTATGCCGGACCAGATACCAGAGCAGGAGAAAGGCGTGCGCAGCGATTGCCTGATCAAGCTTGGCGAAATCAACCGTGAACAGTTTGAAAAAACATATATTGGGAAAACTACAGAAGTACTTTTCGAAGAAAAAGTCGCAATAGACGGAAAAGAATACTTCGTAGGCTACACCAAAGAATACATTAAGACTGCCATTCCGGCAGATCAGGATTATGAAAATACACTGGTGAGCGGAACGATCGGAGAAGCAATCGCCAGCCACATTTATCTATTACAGAACAAATAACCCTTTTTATACTTTTCCATAAGGGCGTCCGGTTAGTCTGGTTAAAATGTTGGACAAAATCCTCCGGAATGGGGATTGAATTATTTTTGGAAGTATAT
>CAZEPO010000005.1:13471-27228 GCA_964514125.1 uncultured Lachnospiraceae bacterium | reverse complement strand
AAAATGTTGGACAAAATCCTCCGGAATGGGGATTGAATTATTTTTGGAAGTATATTAGAATAGAAATGATAGTGCTGTTGTTTGCGAAAACAGCAGACAGATAAAACTGCAAAAGCACGTACCCTGCACTTGCCAGGATATGCAGTTGACGTGATTTTGCATGAAGTAAGGACGTGAAACTATGGCAGAGATTAACAATACACAATATTTTAAATTCAGCACGGAACCGGAAGCACGTGTGAAGACTGTGCTTGACATCGTATACAATGCGATGGAGGAGAAGGGCTATAATCCGGTGAATCAGATCGTGGGCTATATTATGTCAGGCGATCCAACCTATATTACGAATCACAAAAATGCGCGCAGTATGATCATGAAGGTTGAACGTGATGAACTGGTAGAAGAGCTTTTAAGAGAATATATCAAGAACAAATCCTGGCAGCAGGAGCAGCGATGATCCGCATTATGGGCCTCGATTTTGGATCCAAGACAGTTGGAGTGGCCATCAGTGATCCGCTTGGATTGACTGCACAGGGAATAGAGATCATTCGCCGTGAGCAGGAAAACAAGCTGCGCAGGACACTGGCCAGAATCGAAGCATTGATCGAGGAATATCAGGTGACGGAGATTGTTCTCGGATACCCGAAGAACATGAACAATACGGTAGGAGAACGTGCTGAAAAATCACTGGCATTCAAGGAAATGCTGGAACGCAGAACCGGTCTTCCGGTTGTGATGTGGGATGAGAGACTGACGACAGTAGCAGCGAACCGTACACTGATCGAAGGCGGAGTACGCAGAGAAAACCGCAAGGAATACGTGGATATGATAGCGGCTGTATATATCCTGCAGGGATATCTGGACAGCCTTGAAAGGAACGCATATGAATAAAAAAATAGAATTTTGCCCGGACGGAGAGAAAGAAACGGTCGGGTTCTTTGTAGTGGAAGAAACGAGAATTAACGGAGTATCCTATCTTCTTGTGACAGAGACAGAGGATGATGAAGCCGATGCATATATTTTAAAAGACCTTTCTCAGGACGGAGAAACTGATGCAAGCTATGTCTTCGTAGAAGAGGATGATGAACTGGAAGCAGTATCAAAGATTTTTGCAGAGCTGTTAGAGGACGTGGATATCGAGCTCTGAAAAATAAATCTTACATAACTATTGACTTCGGAATGCAAAAGCTGCATTCCGCTCTTGGCATGGAGGTGCAGATGAAGAAAGACAAAAATAATGAATCCATGAAATTAAAAGTCATACCGATCGGCGGTCTTGGACTGATCGGTATGAATATGACTGCATTTGAGTATAATGACAGTATTGTAGTTGTAGACTGCGGATTGGCATTCCCGGAAAATGATATGCTGGGTATTGACCTGGTAATTCCGGATGTCACTTATCTGAAAGAGAATATTGACAAGGTCAAAGGCTTTGTATTTACACACGGTCATGAGGACCATATCGGTGCACTGCCTTATATTCTGAAGGAAGTATGTGTTCCGCTTTACGGTACAAAGCTTACGATGGGGCTGATCGAGCGCAAGCTGACGGAGCATGGCATGATGCGCAGCACCAAGCGTAAGGTAGTCAGACCTGGTCAGTCAATCAATCTGGGTGAGTTCCGGATTGAATTTATCAAGACAAATCACAGTATTGCAGATGCAGTAGCACTTGCAATCTACTCACCGGCAGGCATCGTCGTGCACACTGGTGACTTCAAGGTCGATTATACACCGGTATTTGGAGATGCGATCGATCTGCAGCGTTTCGCAGAAATCGGCAAGAAGGGTGTACTGGCTCTGATGTGTGACAGTACCAATGCGGAACGTCCGGGATTTTCCGCTTCTGAGCGAACGGTGGGCAGAACGTTTGACAATCTGTTCGCAGAGCATAGCCACAATCGTATCATCATTGCGACCTTCGCATCGAATGTAGACCGTGTGCAGCAGATCATCAATACCGCGGACAAATACGGCAGAAAGGTTGTTGTGGAAGGCCGAAGCATGGTCAACATCATTTCCACCGCATCCGAACTTGGCTATCTGAACATTCCGGAAAATACACTGATCGAGGTAGAGCAGATGAAGAACTATCCGGATGAGAAGATGGTTTTGATCACGACAGGAAGTCAGGGCGAGTCTATGGCAGCACTTTCCAGAATGGCTTCCAATATGCACAAAAAGGTATCGATCAAACCTGGCGATACGATCATTTTCAGCTCGAATCCGATTCCAGGCAACGAAAAAGCAGTATCAAAGGTGATCAATGAGCTGTCCATGAAAGGTGCCAATGTTATTTTCCAGGATGCACATGTATCCGGTCATGCATGTCAGGAAGAGATCAAACTGATCTACTCTCTGGTGAAACCGAAATATTCGATTCCGGTGCATGGTGAATATCGTCATATGAAGGCACAGGGCAAGATTGCAGAAAATCTTGGCATTGAAAAAGATAATATTTTCATTATGAAAGCCGGCGACGTACTGGAGATGGATGCAAATGCAGCGAAGGTAGTCGGTCGTGTACAGGTTGGTTCCATTCTGGTAGACGGACTTGGTGTTGGTGATGTCGGCAATATCGTACTGCGTGACCGTCAGCATCTGGCAGAGGATGGTATTGTGATCGCAGTGCTTACACTGGAAAAATACACCGGACAGATTCTTTCCGGTCCGGATATCGTATCACGAGGCTTTGTCTATGTCCGAGAGGCAGAGGATCTGATGGAAGAAGCACGACAGGTTGTGGAAGATTCGATGGAATATTGTATTTCACACCACATCACAGACTGGGGCAAAATGAAAAACTCCATCCGTGATTCGCTGGGAGAGTTCCTGTGGAAACGTACCAAACGTCGTCCGATGATCCTGCCGATCATCATGGAAGTAGAATAAAGAGGGGACAGAAAGGCGGAGTATACAGATGATTATACCGGAGCGTATGTCAGTTTATATCAATTCTCTGGATACAGGGAATGGGGCATTTCTGGACCAGCTGGAGCGGGAAGCACTTGCCGGTGATGTTCCGATCATCCGACAGGATATGCAGAGCTTTTTGAAAGTGCTTCTGGCCATCCATCAGCCGAAGACGATCCTGGAAGTGGGGACAGCAGTCGGATTTTCCGCACTTTTGATGGCAGCGAATACTCCGGCAGACTGTACGATCACAACAATCGAAAAATATGAGAAGCGGATTCCAATCGCCAAAGCGAATTTTGCAGCATCCGGTATGGGAGAGCGCATCACATTTCTGGAAGGGGATGCGATGGAAGAAATGCAGAAGCTGGACGGTCCATATGATATGATTTTTATGGATGCAGCCAAAGGGCAGTATATTCATTTTCTTCCGGAGGCGCTGCGTCTTCTGCGAAAAGGCGGAATTCTGATCTCTGATAATGTACTGCAGGATGGGGATCTGATTGAATCTCATTATGCAGTGGAACGCAGAAACCGCACGATTTACAAGCGGATGCGGGAATACCTGTATGTGCTGAAGCATACGGACGGACTGCTGACGTCGATTGCAGCAGTAGGAGACGGTGCGGCGATCACAGTGAAGCAAAAAGATACATTTACAGCAGAAGAACTTCGCATACAGGAGCAAAATTAATTAAAAAACAGAATGCTGCCAGTACGGGAAACCGGTGGCAGCATTTTTAACGCAGAATAAAAGTCTTATTGAAAATCACAATGGAGGAAATTATGAGACATCCTGAATTATTGATTCCGGCAAGCAGTCTGGAAGTACTGAAAACGGCAGTCATCTTTGGTGCTGATGCCGTGTATATTGGCGGAGAAGCCTTTGGATTGAGAGCCAAAGCCAAGAACTTTTCGATGGAAGAGATGGCGGAAGGCATTGCTTTTGCACATGAGCATGGTGTGAAGGTGTATGTGACCGCGAATATTCTGGCACATAATTATGATCTGGAAGGGGTAGAGGCATACTTCCAGGAGCTGAAAAAAATCGGTCCGGATGCATTGATCATCGCAGATCCGGGTGTTTTTGAGATTGCAAAACGTGTTTGTCCTGAAATCGAACGTCATATCAGTACGCAGGCAAATAATACGAATTATGCAACCTATCGTTTCTGGTGGGAACTGGGAGCTAAGCGCGTCGTATCAGCACGTGAGCTTTCCCTGAAGGAAATTCGTGAGATCCGAGACAACATTCCGGATGAGATGGAGATTGAGAGCTTTGTGCACGGCGCAATGTGCATTTCTTACTCCGGACGCTGTCTGCTCAGCAATTATTTTACCGGCCGTGATGCCAATCAGGGAGCCTGTACCCATCCGTGCCGCTGGAAATATGCAGTCGTGGAAGAAACTCGGCCGGGTGAGTATATGCCGATCGAGGAGAATGAGCGCGGCACTTATATCTTCAACTCCAAGGATCTGTGCATGATCGAGCATATTCCGGATATTATCAATGCAGGAATCGACAGTCTGAAGATCGAGGGACGTATGAAGACGGCGCTGTATGTGGCAACCGTTGCCCGCACCTATCGCAAGGCGATTGATGATTATCAGAAGGATCCGGCGCTTTATGAGCAGAATATGCCATGGTATCTGGATCAGATTTCCAACTGCACTTATCGTCAGTTCACAACTGGATTTTTCTATGGCAAGCCGAATGAGGAATCACAGATTTATGACAGCAACACCTATGTCAAAGAGTACACCTATCTCGGTATCATCGGTGAACAGCGGGAAGACGGTCTGTATCAGATTGAGCAGCGCAATAAATTCTCTGTGGGCGAAGCAATCGAGATCATGAAGCCGGACGGACGCAATATTACGGTGACAGTGACGCAGATTTTTGATGAGGAGGGCAATGCGATGGAGAGCGCACCGCATCCGAAGCAGAAGCTCTGGGTGAATCTGGACGGTCAGGCAGAACGGTATGACATTTTAAGAAGAGCAGAATAGGATTCGCTTTACAAAACGCAGAAGAAGATGTAAACTACATTTATAAAATATTTTATAAAAGAGGGGTACATTGGGACAGATGGATAAGCGCAGTCAGACACGGGCCAAAATTATCAGCTATTTATTGAATCATTCGATCACTTCCAAGACGGAACTGGCTAAGGAATTGAATCTGAGTATGCCGACAGTTCTGACGAATGTAAATGAGCTGATCGCCAAAGGGATCATTGCAGAACTGGGAGAATATGAATCTACCGGCGGACGGAAGGCGAAAAGTATCGGCATCAACAAATCCTATGGGCGTGCACTTGGCATGGTGATTTCGGCTAATCATCTGGAAATGGTTCTGGTGAATCTGGGCTATGAAGTCGAGCAGGTGAAGCGTGTACGTATGAAATTCTCGCCCGATCTTTCTTACTGTGAAGCGGCGGCAGAACAGGTGCGGCAGTTTCAGAAGGAATGTTCGCTCGGCGAAGAGCTGCTCGGAATCGGAGTGGCGATTCCGGGAATTATCGATCAGGAAAAAGGGCTGATCACAAAATCCCATGCACTCCAGCTGGAGAACTACAGTCTGCATTTTCTGGAGCAGGCACTTGGCATGCCGGTGTATTTTGAAAATGATGCAAATGCAGCGATGCTTGCGGAAGATACGCAGAAATATCCCAACGCGATCTATCTGTCGCTGAATCATACATTGGGCGGGGCATTCTGCATTGACGGACAGCTGTTTCGCGGACAAAATCAAAAGGCAGGCGAATTTGGCCATATGGTTTTGGTTCCGGGAGGACGTACCTGCTACTGCGGTAAGATTGGCTGTGCAGATGCTTACTGTGCGGCAAGTGTGCTGACGCAGGATAATCAGATTACCCTGGAATCTTTTATGGAAAAAGTAAAAAACGGCAATCCGGAAGCAAATACCGTATGGGAACAATATCTGGATCATCTGGCTCTTTTGATCTCCAATCTGCGCATGGCATACGATATGGATATCATTCTGGGTGGTGATGTCGGTGGTATCCTGTCGGATCAGATGATACAGCTTGGCCAGAAGGTGCTGGATTACAATCGATTCGACCGCGATATTTCTTATCTCAAGTCATGTGCTTATAAGAAAGAGGCTTCGGCAGTCGGAGCAGCGAAGTACTTTTTGATGCAAATAGAATAACAACATAGATAGACGGAACAGAAATCCTGAATCAGACCTGTGAGAGCAGAACTGATTTGGGATTTTTTTTATTCAATCTGCATAAAAACAGATAGATTAAATTGTGCAATAAGTGAAATCGATACAAAGTAGTTGACAAACAGGAAAAAGTGGTTGATAATGTAGTTACTTTAATAAAAAGTTTTATAAAAGATTAAATAAAGAAGCGAAAAAAGAATAAAAAAAGAAATGGAGGAAAAGCAAATGTTACAGCAGGTAATGACAAATCCAGGAGAAATTATGTTTCAGGAGATTCCGGTTCCGGAGGTAAAAGAGGATCAGGTGTTGGTGAAGATCATGTATATTGGAATCTGTGGTTCTGATATTCACGTTTACCATGGCAAACACCCATTCACGAAATATCCGGTTACACAGGGACACGAGGTTTCAGGCGAGATCGTACAGCTTGGAGCACAGGTGACAGGGTTTCAGATTGGACAGAAGGTGACGATCGAACCGCAGGTATACTGTGGAGAATGCTATCCGTGCCGTCATGGAAAATATAACCTTTGTGAAGAACTGAAGGTAATGGGATTTCAGACAACAGGAACCGCATCTGAATTTTTTGCGGTTGATGCATCCAAGGTTACTCCGATTCCGGAGACAATGTCCTATGAGGAGGGTGCGATGATCGAACCGCTTGCAGTGGCTGTTCACGCTGTGAAGCAGATGGGTGATGTATCCGGTATGAATATCGCAGTGATCGGTGCAGGCCCGATCGGCAATCTGGTGGCACAGACAGCCAAAGGTATGGGTGCAGCGAAGGTCATGATCACAGATGTCAGTGATCTGCGTCTTGAGAAGGCGAAGGAATGTGGAATTGATGTGTGTGTCAACACAAAGAACCGTGACTTTGGAGATGCGATGCTCGACGCCTTTGGCCCGGACAAAGCAGATGTGATCTATGACTGTGCCGGAAACAACATCACGATGGGACAGGCGATCAAATATGCGAGAAAAGGCAGTGTGATCGTGCTGGTTGCAGTCTTTGCCGGAATGGCAGAGATCGATCTGGCGGTTGCGAACGATCATGAGCTTGATATCAAGAGTACCATGATGTATCGTCACGAGGACTATGTCGATGCGATCCGTCTGACAGAAGAAGGCAAGGTTCATTTGAGACCACTGATCTCAAAAGTATTTGCATTTCAGGATTATCTGAAGGCATATCAGTATATTGACAGCAATCGCGAGACAACAATGAAAGTACTGATCAATGTGCAGGCGTAATGAATGATTAGAGAAGAAAGAGGATTGATTTATGAAAAACAATACAAACGGAAAAATACCGTTGATCAGTAAGATTGCATATGGATTCGGTGATGTAGGCTGCAATTTCAGCTGGATGTTTGTCAGCAATTTTTTGATGATCTTTTATACCGATGTATTCGGGATCAGCATGTCTGCGGTGTCAGCTTTGATGCTTTTTTCAAGAGTCTGGGATGCAGTGAATGATCCGATCGTAGGCGGACTGACCGACAAGACGAAATCACGATGGGGACGCTATCGCCCATGGCTTTTGATCGCAGCTCCGATCACGGCGGTGCTTCTGGTTCTGACTTTCTGGGCGAGACCGGAATGGTCGCAGGGAACCAAGATTGTATACATGACGATCACATACTGTCTGCTCGTGCTGGGCTATACCTGTGTGAATATCCCATACGGAACACTGTGCGGAGCAATGACACAGGATATCGATGAGCGGGCGAAGCTCAATACCTCACGCTCGGTAGCGGCAATGATCGCAATCGGTATTCTGAATATCATCACAGTGCCGCTGGTCAACAAATTCGGCAGCCACAGTGCAAAGACAGGTTATCTGACGGTTGCCATTCTCTACGGATGTATTTTTGTACTGTGTCACTTTTTCTGCTTTGCGAAGACACGGGAAGCAGTTGTGATGCCGGAAAAAGAGAAGATATCAATAAAAGTACAGCTGAAGGCTGTTCTGCAGAACCGCCCATATATGCTGGCGCTGATCGGTCAGATTCTTTTTGGGTTCACTTTATACGGAAGAAATGCAGACATTCTGTATTATTTCACCTATGTAGAGGGCGACGCAGCATATTATACGACTTATTCGATGTGCATCATCATTCCTTCCATCATCGGAGCAGCCTGTTTTCAGCCGGTATTCAGTAAACTCAACAACAAGGGCCGAACCGCATCTGTGTTTGCTCTGCTGACCGGAATCTGTATGCTGACATTGTATTTCTTTAATGTAAAAGAATCTCCGATCCTGTTTTATGCCTTATCAGGAATTACACAGTTTTTCTTTTCCGGATTTAATACTGCGATCTATGCGATCATTCCGGACTGTGTTGAATATGGAGAATGGAAGACCGGACTGCGAAATGACGGCTTCCAGTATGCATTTATCTCTCTTGGCAACAAGATCGGCATGGCAGTAGGTACCGCGCTGCTGGCAGGACTGCTTGGCAAATATGGATATGTGGCGAATCAGACACAGAATGAGACGGTGCTTGCAATTATGAAGCATGCTTTTACGACGATTCCGGGGCTGCTCTGGATCGTGACAGCGGTGGTGCTGTTCTTCTATCGTCTGAACAAAAAACATTATAATCAGATCGTGGCAGAATTGAATCAAAAGAAGCAATAAAAAATACCGTCTGTGCCGGAAACTTCCGGTGCAGGCGGTATTTTGTGTCAAGAATCAATCAGAAACGGCAGGGTCTGTGGATGGCTTCTGCTCCAGACAGCGGCGTTTGGGACAGCCCTTATGTTCGCAGGCGGTATCATGACCGTCGCAGAGACAGAAATCGCCGCCTTCGATGCGAAGCGGCCGGCCGTCAACAATGCTGTCGGCAAGCTTTTTGCGGGCGCTCTCGTAGATACGCTGTACAGAAGTGCGGGCAACCTGCATGAAGACACTGCATTGCTCCTGACTCAGGCCTTCCTTATCGATCAGGCGGATCGTTTCATATTCGTCGACGGTTAAAATAATCAGTTCTCGTTCCTCTGCCATCTTAACAGGTGCAAATTCCAGCGTCTGCGGAAAATGGCATACCTTGCGGCATTTCATTGGTCTAGGCATAGACATCCGTCCTTTTCATTTTATAAAACAAGTGACGGTGCAGTATAAACTCTTGCAGCCAGTTCCTGATTCAGCATATAGAGGCTCTTCGGATCAGAACCGAACAGCTCCATCTTGGAGATCAGATCATGGGCATTGGTTTCTTCTTCACCCTGCTCTTTGACGAACCAGTCCAGGAACTGCATGGTACGGAAATCCTTCACTTCATATGCAGCAGCATAGATGTCATTGATCAGGCTGGTCACATATTCTTCATGCTCAAGACCTGCTTTGAGCACATCCATGTGGCAGGTAAATACCTTGTCAGGTTTGTCGATCGCTTCGAGTGTAACGATCTGATTCTGATTCTGCAGATAGGTGTAGAACAGAACCGCATGGTCTCTTTCTTCCTGTGCCTGAATCATATACCAGTTGGCAAAACCGTCAAGGCCATGGGCTTTGAAATAGTTGGAAAAGTCAAGATAAAGATAAGCGGAATAAAATTCTTTGTTGATCTGCTGATTGATCAGCTCGTGCACATGTGCATTCATCATTCTTATGTACCTCCGTAAAATGGATCACCGAACGCAGCTTCAGGTCGGCGAATGCCTTTTTTCCTATTATAAAATTGTTTTGGACATATGTCAAAAGATATTTCGTCAGGGTTTCTAAAGGAATTAGTTAACACTGACTCTGTATCTGCATAACTGGTTTCTCGGAACACAGTTATATAAGAACTTTATCGAGAATCCATTGCAGGAACCGGCTGTATAGCTGACAGATGCATGGAAATCCGGCGATCAGGTAGCAAAATTCTGCCAGAAAGACACCGCTGAACACATCTGCGAGAACATGCTGTCTGGTTGTCAGTGTGGAGAGACAGACTGCGATGGCAGCAAGGAGAGAAAACCAGCGATAAAAAGCCGGGAGGTCTCTGCGTCTGCGGACTCCGATCCAGCACAGCCAGCTGACCAGACAGTGAATGGACGGAAAGAGATTGTCTGCGGCATCGACCTGATACAGGAAGCGCATCAGAAATGCCCACAGCCCGGTACCGGTGATCTCAGGCCGGACGTTGGTGGTGGGGAGCACCAGAAAAAAGAAAAGGCAGATGGCTTTTGAAAGTGCATCTGCACAGAAAAAACGATTGCGTTCACTGACAGATTGCGCTGTCAACTGATCAGGTTTTGCAAAATGCCGGAAATTTGTTTGTGCGGCACAGAGATAATAATTGATACACCAGAAGAGATAACAGCCGAAATAGATCACGACCGTCCAGGGCAGGAACGGGATCTTTTGATCGGCAGCGGTGGTCAGGTCATAGTGCTGCCAGCCCCCGGCAATCAGCCGTGCACCGCAATAGACAAGCTGATTCCAGAGAAGGGTGAGAATCAGGATCACAAGCGGTTCATTTGAAAAGATAGAGTGGGTGCGTTTCATATCAGTCTCCTTTGCACAGGGGAATGTTGTTTTGGAACACAGCATGCAGCTGTTAAGGGGTATCTTAACATAGAAATCCTGGTTAGAAAAGAAAAAACACAGAGTTCTGTATTTCAGAAACCGGACGAATTGAGAAGTTAATTGTTAATAAAAAACTGAAAAATCAAACAATTTTAAAATAAATAAAAAATCATCAGAAAAGAGGTTGACAGAATGAAAAGGTTGTGTTATTATCTAACTATCAAAAGAAAAGACGAATAAAAAGAAAGAGGTACAGTCCAATGAGATAAGAATCTTAGCCAATGAGTAACCGAAAGGACACACAGATCGGAAAGAAGATGATACCGATGAAAGGCAGAGATCCATAGCAGATGGACAACAAATCTAACGATAGGAGGTACGGTCCAAAAGGAACATAAGGTAATACCCCATAATCAACGAAAGACGAAGGTGTAGACAATGAAATTACAGGAAATTCATTAAGAGCCCGATCGAGAGGAAAAAGAATCGATCGGGCTCAAACTTTGTCTGATTTGGTGCTACACTTGCCGGCACAGGTATGATAAAATATCATATTATCATACGAAAGGAAGTACAGAAGAGACTATGGAAAAGAATTTAACACGTGGCAGCGTACTTAAGACTCTGATTTCCTTTTCGCTGCCGTTTTTGTTGTCCTATTTTTTGCAGACGCTGTACGGTATGGCGGATCTGTTCATTGTAGGACAGTTCAATGGCGTCGAAAGTACGACGGCGGTATCGATCGGAAGCCAGGTCATGCATATGGTGACGGTTATGATCGTCGGACTGGCGATGGGCTCTACCGTCATGATCAGCAAGGCAATCGGTGCAGGTGAGAAGGAAGAAGCATCGGCAGCGATTGGAAATACAGTGACGCTTTTTATGGGAGTGGCGGCAACTGTGATGCTCGTAATGCTGCTGTTGGTACATCCAATCGTGTCTGTAATGTCTACTCCGGAACAGGCAGTGGACGGTACCGTGAAGTATCTGACGATCTGCTTTATCGGAATCCCGTTTATCACCGCCTACAATATCATCAGTTCGATTTTCCGGGGAATAGGTGATTCAAAGAGTCCGATGTACTTTATTGCGATTGCCTGTGCTGCGAATATTATTTTGGATTATCTATTTATCGGAGTGCTGCATATGGGACCAGCCGGAGCCGCACTTGGCACGACATTGTCACAGACGATCAGTGTGATCATTTCGCTTGGGTGCATTAGATGCAGACAGACAGGGATAGCGCTGCGTAAGCAGCATTTTCGTCCACAGAAGCAGATTATGCAAAAGCTGCTGAGTGTCGGACTGCCGGTTGCATTTCAGGATGGTTTTATTCAAATTTCATTTATCGTGATCACGGTCATTGTGAATCAGCGTGGACTGAACGATGCAGCGGCAGTCGGCATTGTGGAAAAACTGATCAGTTTTCTGTTTTTGGTGCCGTCATCGATGCTGGCATCCGTTTCGGCGCTGGCTGCTCAGAACATTGGTGCAGGCAGACATGATCGTGCGAAGCAGACATTGTGGTATGCTGCGATGATCTGCGTCTCCTACGGAATTCTCTCCGTTATTGTGATGCAGCTATCTGCAGAGACGTTCGTCGGCCTGTTTTCTTCTGAGCTAGAGGTAATCAAAATGGGCGGACAGTATATGCGCGGTTATATTTGGGACTGTGTTCTGGCAGGAATTCATTTTTGCTTCAGTGGCTATTTCTGTGCATACGGACTGTCAGGATTTTCCTTTTTGCATAATTCGATTTCAATCATTTGTGCCAGAATCCCGATGGCATATCTGGCATCTGTTCATTTCAAGGATACATTGTTCCCGATGGGACTTGCTACGACCGCAGGATCCGCTGTATCTGTCTTGATCTGCATTGCAGTTTATGTCTGGATGCAGAAAAAGAAAAGAAAATAAAAAGAACATTGACCGGCTGTGACTGCCGGCAGAACAGGAGGATACGAAGATGATCTACAGTGAATTTCAGGACAAAAATCTGTCGCTGCTTGGCTTTGGCACGATGCGTCTGCCAGTGACATCAGACGGAGCGATAGACGAGGAACAGGTAAGAGAGATGACTGCCTATGCGCTCGCACATGGTGTCAACTATTTTGATACAGCTTATCCATATCATGGGGGCAAGTCAGAGCGTGTGATCGGCAAAGTGCTGAAGGAATATCCAAGGGAGAGTTATTTTCTGGCGACGAAATTTCCGGGACATCAGATCAGCAGCAGCTATGATCCAGCAGCCATTTTTGAAGAACAGCTGAAAAAATGCGGCGTGGATTATTTTGATTTTTATCTGCTGCACAATGTTTATGAAAATTCAATCAATACCTATCTGGATCCGAAGTGGGGAATCATCGATTATTTCAAGGAGCAGCGACGTCTTGGAAGAATCCGCCATCTTGGCTTTTCTACACATGCACAGCTGGAAGGTATGAAAGAATTTTTGGATGTATGCGGAGATGAGATGGAGTTCTGTCAGATTCAGCTGAATTATTTGGACTGGACTCTGCAGGAGGCCAAGGAGAAATATGAGCTGCTCACAGAGCGCGGCATTCCTGTCTGGGTTATGGAGCCGGTGCGCGGCGGAAGACTGGCCCAGCTGGACGAAGAATCAGAGGCTAAGCTGCGCAGCTTTCGACCGGATGAATCGACAGCAGCGTGGGGCTTCCGTTTCCTGCAGGAGCTTCCGAATGTCAAAATGGTACTGAGCGGTATGTCGAATATGGAACAGATGAAAGATAACATCAAGACATTCTCCGAACGTAAGCCAATGAAGGAAGAGGAGAAAAAGCTGATTCTGGAGATTGCGGAAGGTATGAAGAATTCCATTCCATGTACTGCCTGTCGCTATTGCTGTGATGGATGTCCAATGGAGCTCAATATTCCGGATTTGCTGGCAGCATACAATGAGCTGCGCTTTGCACCGTCGATCAACCTGGGGATGAGGATTGAAGCGCTTCCGGTGGATAAGCGTCCGTCTGCCTGTGTCGGATGTGGACAGTGTACCAAGATCTGTCCGCAGAACATCGATATTCCGAAGGCAATGCAGGAATTTACCGAAGCGCTTGGAAAACTGCCGAGCTGGGCAGAAATCTGCCGTCAAAGAGATGAGGCAGCTAAGAA
>CAZEPO010000005.1:11344-13371 GCA_964514125.1 uncultured Lachnospiraceae bacterium | reverse complement strand
TGGAAAAGCACCTTCAGGCGTTTTTTATCATAAGATAATAAAAAACCGCTTAGAGGTGCTTTTTTTGAAAACATTTAAAAAGCCGCTTTCTCCAGAACTGGAGCGGGAATATCTGGTGCGATACCAGAAAGGGGATATGGAGGCCAGAAATCTGCTGATTGAGCACAATCTAAGACTGGTGGCACACGTAAGCAAAAAATATCAGTCGCCCGAATATGAGACAGATGATCTGATTTCAATCGGGATCATAGGACTGATCAAGGCAGTGATGACGTTTGACAGCAGCAAGAACAATCGTCTGGCGACGTATGCGGCACGATGTATTGAAAATGAGCTGTTGATGATGCTTCGCTCCAGAAAAAAGATTTCGCGAGAGGTATCGATGGACGAAAGGATCGGAACCGATCAGGAAGGGCGTGAACTTCGGCTGGCAGATATCCTTGAAAGTGAGCCGGTCGATGTGGTAGAGAATCTGGAAATGCAGAAAAATATCCGTCAGCTGCGCATCTGTCTTCCAGAGGTGTTGGACGACAGGGAACTTCTCGTTATCTGTGCAAGATATGGACTGATGGGAAATGAGGAGCGTACTCAGCGGGAAATTGCAGAGCAGCTGGGGATCAGCCGGTCGTATGTATCTCGGATTGAGAAAAAAGCACTCGAGAAGCTGCGGTGTGAGCTGACGGAAAAAAATCTTAGATGATATTCATGCTGATCCGGTCATCCGGGATCTCTCTTGGCACATAGTTATCTGCGGTCACGCCAATCGCAACTGCACATGCAGGGGAGAAGCCTTCCGGAATTCCGAGTTTGGCAACAAGCTGCGGATTGCCTGCCAGTGCAGCAGTACAGCCCCAGATATGGCAGACACCGGCATTCTCATCGACAGCGGCAAGTGCCATATTGTGTGCGATGATCGCTGCATTGGAGTAGCCGACGTTGTTTGTCGCTGCAGTAGATACAATGATCAGTTCCGGAGCATTGTACAAAAAGCTGTGGTTTGCCATGTTTAATAAGTTGGCAGCGTTCTGCTCCAGTTCTGCGAGCAGTTCTTTGCTCTTTACAACGGTAAGGTGAACTGAATCATACTTGCCGAGACCGACAGGTGAAGCATTTGCTGCATGAAGGATTTTTTTCAGGGTTTCATCTGAAACAGCTTCGCCGGTAAAAGAACGGATTGATTTGCGTGAATTTAAAAGTGTTGTGAATTCCATATATCTGCCTCCTGAAAATTATTATAGTATATTTATTATACCGCATAAAGAAATTCAGGCAAGTACGAAAAAAGATGTACTAAGTATGAAAAAAACTTCCGAAAGCGCGTCATTGCATTCCGGCGTATTCAATGTTAAAATGAGGCAGAAAACGAAAAAGGTGATCAAATGATATATATATGTGAATACACCCATTTCCTGCAGCAGGATTTACTCGGGCGGCTGGCAGCGGAACTTCCGCTGTTCTTTCCGGAGGGCTGGCAGACGGGACACCGATGGGAAAAAGCACGTCAGCGGATTCTGGCGTGGCTGCTGCTGGCATATGGGATTGAGCAGGAAGCTCTTTTGAAAGACAACAGAGAACAAAACAGTACGGCAGAAAAGTGTGCGCCGAGGCTAGAGCTGCTGTTTGAGCAGCTTGCAATACGGAGAACCGCAGACGGCAAGCCGTACAGTGCGGCGATGCCGAATCTTGCTTTTAATCTGAGTCATTGCGATACAGCGTGTGCCTGCATAATTGGTGATGCTTTGCAGTGTGAGGTTCATTCGGGATCAAAGGCACTTGCATTAGTCGGAATCGACGTGGAACGAAGGTTCCCATACAAAGAAAACCTGAACCGCAGTCTTTGCCACGAAAAGGAACGTGCGGTGCTGCAGAAACTTGACTTGGAAGAACAGCAGAGACAGCAGCAGATTCTGTGGTCACTGAAAGAAAGTTTGGTAAAACTGGACGGACGCGGTCTGGGATATGGAATGCGGGAGATAGACTTGTCTGCGTATCTTCCGATTGAAAATGGGGAACAGCGTCAGCAGATT
>CAZEPO010000005.1:2147-11244 GCA_964514125.1 uncultured Lachnospiraceae bacterium | reverse complement strand
GATAGACTTGTCTGCGTATCTTCCGATTGAAAATGGGGAACAGCGTCAGCAGATTCAGATGAAAAAGCGAACGCTACAGGAAGCCGAATATTGCCTCCAGATACAGGCGGAGGACGCATACACTCTGGCGGCCTGTGCAGAATTAGATTTTAATGTTCAGCATGATGAATCGCTTATGAATATCAGGAAGGTTACAGAAGAAGAACTGGCAGCCTGGTTAAAGGGTGACAGTTTGGCAATACGATAAAACAGCTGCAGCGGCAGCAGAAAGAGGAACGACTATGACAAAACAGGAATTTCAAAATTTGGCACAGCAGGGAGTCATTCTCCTCGATGGAGCGACAGGCTCCAATTTGAGAAAAGCAGGAATGCCGGTCGGTACCTGTACCGAGCTTTGGGCGCTTGAACATCCGGAGGTAATCCAGCAGCTGCAGCGCGCTTATGTGGACGCAGGCAGTCAGATTATTTATGCGCCGACTTTTTCTGCGAATCGGCTCAGTCTTTCGATGCACGGACTGCAGGATCGTCTGGTCGAACTGAATACCAAGCTGATCGCACTTTCCAAGGAAGCAGCTGACGGCAGAGCCTATGTAGCAGGAGATATGACCACGACAGGCAAGATGCTGGAGCCGCGCGGCGAGATCAGCTATCAGGAGTTATATGAAGTTTACAAAGAACAGCTCAAGGTACTGCGGGACGCAGGGGCAGATCTGATTGTTGCGGAGACGATGCTGGCCGTTGACGAAACCATCGTGCTTCTGGACGCAGCTTCCGCAGTCTGTGATCTTCCGGTGATGTGTTCTCTGACTTTGGAGGCAGACGGAAGTGCACTGTACGGTGGCAATGCAGTTGAGATGGTAGAGACGCTGCAGGAGTTCGGCGCAGCGGCAGTGGGACTGAACTGTTCAGTAGGACCGGATCAGCTGGAAGCCGTAGTCGGTTCGATGAAAGCAGTGGCAAAGGTTCCGGTGATCGCCAAGCCAAATGCCGGAATGCCTCAGATCGATGAAAAAGGTGTGGCACACTACAGTATGGGACCGGAGCATTTCGCAGCTTCGATGAAAAAACTGGTCGAAAAAGGTGCCGGCGTGATCGGTGGCTGCTGCGGTACAGATCCGGAGTATATCCGGGCTCTGGCACAGGCACTGGGACGATAGGGCGAGTGGAAGAAAGCTGGTATTGCAGGTATTGTGGTGCTTGTTTTGGCGGTAATCCTGTCCGCAGATTCTCCAATTGCAGAAATTTTTGGCGGTTATGCAGAATAAAAAAATGGAAACAACTTGAAAAGACACTATGGGAATGATCTGATTCCTGTAGTGTCTTTTTTGCTGTCTTACATTTAATTTACTGACATTTTACCTGAAATGGATTTTGAATTTTACATTGCGGGTCTAAAATGCACGGTGTAATCGATAAGACGGCCGTGCAAAAATCAGAACAGAGCACGAGTCGGGAAGTGGTGCAGAAAAAGATGCACAGAAGAAGAAAAGGAGAATAAAGATTATGAAAAAAACAGCAGTATTGGCATTGGCAGCAGTAATGACAGCAGGTATGGGTATGACAGCAATGGCAGCAGCAGAAGGCGATATCGTGATCTGCTCCAGAGAAGATGGATCCGGTACAAGAGGTGCTTTTATTGAACTGTTTGGTGTAGAAGAAAAAGATGCAGACGGCAATAAAGTAGACAATACAACAGAGGCAGCCAAGATCACAAACAGCACATCTGTTATGCTCAGCACCGTAGAAGGTGATGTAAATGCAATCGGATATATTTCACTCGGATCTCTGAATGATTCCGTAACAGCCCTGAAAATTGATGGCGCGGAAGCAACAGCAGAAGCAATCGTATCCGGTGACTACAAAGTGGTTCGTCCGTTCAATATTGCGACAACAGCAGAAGTAAGCGATGCAGCAGCAGAGTTTATCGACTATATCCTCAGCACAGAAGGACAGGCAGTAGTAGCTGAAAATGGCTATATCGCATTGACAGATACAGAAGCATTTGCAGGAGGCGAGGCAGAAGGCAAAGTTGTCGTAGCTGGTTCTTCTTCCGTAACACCGGTGATGGAGAAGCTGGCAGAGGCTTACGGAACAGTCAATGACAAAGTAGAGATTGAAGTACAGCAGAGTGACTCTACCACTGGTATGACATCTGCAATCGACGGTCTCTGTGACATCGGTATGGCATCTCGTGAACTGAAGGACAGCGAACTTGAAGCAGGTCTTACTTCTACCGTGATCGCACAGGATGGTATCGCAGTGATCGTAAATAACGAAAGCGGTGTAACAGAGCTGACCAGCGAACAGGTAAAAGGAATCTATGTAGGAGAGATCACAACATGGGAAGAACTGGCAGAATAGAACGGTTCATGCACAAGATCTTTTTTGCGGCTGCCTGCATTTCGGTGGTGGCAGTCGCACTGATCTGTGTATTCCTGTTTGGAAACGGGATTCCGGCAATCCATGAAATTGGTCTGAAAGCGTTTCTGCTTGGACAAAAATGGAAGCCCTCGAACGGCTTGTATGGAATCCTTCCATTTATATTAGGAAGTATCTGTGTAACTGCAGGCTCTATGGTGATCGGCGTACCGATCGCACTTTTGACATCTGTGTTTTTGGCATATTATTGTCCGAAAAGGCTGTATCCGATCCTGAAATCGGCAATCAACCTGATGGCAGGTATCCCGTCAGTTGTATATGGATTTTTCGGATTGGTGTTGATCGTTCCGCTGATGCGGGAACTGACCGGCAAAGATGGCAGTACCATGCTGACCGCCTCACTTCTGCTTGGGATTATGATTCTTCCGACGATCATCGGAATGACCGAAAGTGCGCTGAGAAGTGTACCGGAAAGCTATTATGAGGGTTCACTGGCGCTGGGAGCAACCCACGAAAGAAGTATCTTCTGCATTGTGATGCCGGCAGCCAAATCCGGAATTGCAGCAGGCATTGTACTTGGTATGGGACGCTCGATCGGCGAGACTATGGCAGTGATCATGGTAGCAGGCAACCAGACCTGGATGCCGCAGGGAATCCTGAAAGGTGTGCGGACGATGACAGCCAACATTGTCATGGAAATGGGATATGCGGCAGATCTGCACAGAGAGGCATTGATCGCAACAGGAGTTGTACTTTTTGTCTTTATTCTGTTGATCAATCTCGGCGTATCTGTTTTGAAAGGCAGGAGCACACATGAATAAAATGATAAAACAGCTGAAACAGCACCCGATTTCAGCATTGGCAGCAATGCTGGTCAGGCTGGCCGGTATTCTGACCATGGCAATGATGACGTTTTTGATTGGATTTATTGTGGTCAAGGGTGTGCGGTATCTGACACCGGATCTGTTTGCATTGACGTACAATTCAGACAATGTATCGCTGATGCCGGCGCTTGTCAACACACTGATCGTCACGATCCTGTCACTGCTTATTGCGATTCCAATCGGACTGGCAGCAGCAATCTATCTGGTAGAATATGCAAAAAAAGGAAGCAGACTGGTGAAGCTGCTTCGGATCACAGCAGAAACGCTTTCCGGAATTCCTTCTATTATATATGGTCTGTTCGGACTTCTGTTTTTTGGTACGGCACTTGGCTGGGGCTATTCCCTGCTGTCAGGTTCTCTGACCCTCGTGATCATGGTACTTCCGGTAATCATCCGAACTTCGGAAGAAGCACTTCTGGCAGTGCCGGATTCTTATCGGGAGGCATCGTTCGGGCTGGGTGCAGGCAAGCTGCGGACCATCTTCAAAATTGTACTGCCGACAGCAGTTCCTGGTATTCTCTCCGGTGTCGTCCTTTCCACGGGACGTATCGTAGGCGAGACAGCGGCGCTGCTCTATACCGCAGGTACGGTTGCCAAGATTCCAAGCAGCCTGATGGGTTCTGGCAGAACACTGGCCGTTCATATGTATGTGCTTTCCAGTGAAGGATTGTACATGAATCAGGCATTTGCAACCGCCGTCGTGCTGCTGATCGTCGTGCTGCTCCTAAATGGAGTTTCGGATCTGCTGGCACGTAAACTGACAGCAGAAAAATAAGAGCGTGGCGAAAAACAGATAGGAAGTAATAGAAATACAGATGCGGCAGAGTCCGCAGGAGAGAAACATGTCAAAAATTTCGATTAAACATACAGATTTATTTTATGGGGATTTTCATGCACTGAAAGATATCAATCTGGAAATTCCGGAAAACAGGATCACAGCATTTATCGGTCCGAGCGGCTGCGGCAAGTCTACGCTGCTCAAATCGCTGAACCGTATGAACGACCTCGTAGAGGGCTGCAGGATCACAGGTGAGCTGATGCTTGACGGAGAGGACATTTACGGAACAATGGACGTAAATCAGCTTCGTAAGCGTGTCGGTATGGTGTTTCAGAAGCCAAATCCGTTTCCAATGAGCATTTATGACAACATTGCATACGGACCGAGAACACATGGAATCCGTTCCAAAGCAAAACTTGATGAGATTGTGGAAAAAGCACTGCGGGACGCAGCAATCTGGGACGAAGTCAAGGATCGTCTGAAAAAAAGTGCGCTTGGTATGTCTGGCGGACAGCAGCAGAGACTGTGCATTGCGCGGGCACTTGCGGTAGAGCCAGAGGTACTGCTGATGGACGAGCCGACTTCTGCGCTTGATCCGATCTCGACTGCCAGGATTGAAGATCTGGCATCTGAACTGAAGGAAAAGTACACGATCGTCATGGTGACGCACAATATGCAGCAGGCAGCCCGCATTTCCGACCGAACCGCGTTTTTCCTGCTGGGAGAAGTCGTTGAATATGATGATACCATGACGCTGTTTTCAAGACCAAAGAACAAGAAAACGGAAGAATATATTACCGGAAGATTTGGTTAATGACGGGAAGCAGAAAGGAACGCAAGACATGAGAGAACGGTATGATGACAAACTGTCACAGCTGCAGAACGAGCTGCTTGACATGGGAATGCTGTGTGAGCAGGCGATCATGAAGACGTATCAGCTGCTCATCTCCGGTGAATCCAGAGAAACACTCATCAAAGAAATTGACCATTTAGAAAAAGAAGTAGACGGCAAAGAGCAGATGATCGAAGGCATCTGTATCCAGCTTCTGCTGCGTCAGCAGCCGGTGGCAGGTGATCTGCGCCGAATCTCGGCAGCACTGAAGATGATCACGGATCTGGAGCGGATCGGTGATCAGGCAGTGGATATAGCAGAAATCATTCAGACAGGCAGTATTGATGTGCCGGTCGAGGGACTGCCGATCACGAGAATGGCAGAGCAGGCGATGGAGATGATCAACAAGAGTATCGAGGCATATGTCAACAAAGATCTGAATCTGGCGCTGGCAGTGATCGAGTTAGATGATATTGTAGATGGATTGTTTCAGGATGTTCGCAGAAAGCTGCAGGAAAACAGTCTGGGATTTTCCAGTGATCAGGCACTCGATCTGCTGATGATCGCAAAGTATTATGAGCGGCTCGCAGATCATGCGACCAATATCGCAGAGTGGGTGGAATTTTCCCTGACGGGAATCCACAGAAGCGGCAAAGAGGTCTATGATGTATTTGCCCGCAGGACAGAACAGTAAGACAGAAGAATGAGGAGAAAAACGATGAAAAGAAAAAACAGAATGGTGAAAATGACAACAGCAGCACTGGCAGCTGCAATGACAATGACAGCAGCGGTACCGGCTTCTGCAGCAGAAGCAGCAGTACCGAAGTATATTTTCCTGTTTATCGGAGATGGCATGAGCTATCCGCAGATTCAGATCACATCGGATTATCTGGGTGCACTGGAGCAGGAGCCGTCTTCTGAGATCCTTTCCGGTCATAAAGAGCTGACCATGATGACATTTCCGGCAGTCGGCTCTGCAACAACCTTTGATTCTACTTCATTTTGTCCGGATTCTGCATCAACAGCGACTTCGATCTCAACCGGACACAAGACGTACAGCGGTTCGATCAACGTGGATGAGACAGGTACTGTAGAATATGAGACAATCGCAGAAAAACTGAAAGCACAGCTTGGCTACAAGATTGGTATTCTTTCCACTGTCAATCTGAATCATGCGACTCCGGCAGCATTTTATGCACATCAGGTAAGCAGAAGCAGCTACTATGACATTTCCAATGAGCTGATTGAAAGCGGATTTGACTATTTTGCAGGCGGCGGTCTGCTTCAGACAACCGGCAAAGAAAAAGATCAGGAAGACAGTTATGCACTGGCAGAAGCAGCCGGATATAAGGTGATCAAGACACAGGCAGAAGCTGAGGCACTTACTGCTGAGGACGGCAAAGCAATCGTGATCGCAGAGACACTGGCCGACAGCGATGCACTTTCATACGAAAATGACCGCGCAGAGGGTGAGTGGGCACTGGCAGATTATGTAGAAAAAGGAATCGAAGTGCTGGACAATGAAAACGGATTTTTCATGATGGTAGAAGGCGGCAAGATTGACTGGGCATGTCACGCAAATGATGCAGGTTCAACGATCGCAGATACGATCGCACTGGATCAGGCAGTAGCAGAGGCAGTAGAATTTTATGAGGAGCATCCGGAAGAAACACTGATCCTCGTAACAGGTGACCATGAGACTGGTGGTCTGACGATCGGTTTTGCCGGCACAGACTACGACACCTTCCTTACCAATATCAGCAATCAGAAGATTTCCTATGCAAAGTATGACTCAGATTATGTGGCAGCCTACAAAGAAAACGGAACAGATTTTGATACAGTTATGGCAGATGTGACAGAATTGTTCGGACTGACCGCTCCGTCAGAGGATCAGGTGGAGACAGAGGCAGTGATGGACAGCAAGGATCAGCATCCGGAATCCGACGATACCGGCAGCCTGGAAATGACACAGTATGAGTATGACAAACTGAAAGCTGCATATGAAACTACAATGGCAAGAACCGGTGAGGAAGAAATCGGACAGGAAGAATATCTGCTGTATGGAAGCTACGAACCGCTCACAGTGACAATCACACATATTCTGAACAACAAGAGCGGCATCAACTTCAGTTCTTATGCACACACAGGACTTCCGGTTGCAGTATTTGCACAGGGAAATGGTCAGGAACTGTTTGACGGTTACTATGACAACACAGCGATTTACAACAAGCTGGCAGAACTGACTGGTGTAGAATAAGAACGAGGCAAAATCCTATGAGAACAAAGCTGTATCAGCTCCTGCATCTGCGGGAGCTTGCAGCAGTATATGCATCGGTAGTACTGCTGCTTATCTTACTGCTTCTTCCAACCGGATATGAGGAAGCACAGATTTATCAGGGAACAGACCGCTGTGCGGCAGAAATACTGGAGACAGACAACAACAGCATCATTGATACCGGACTGATCCGGAGCGGCGAACAGATCTGTCGCATACGGCTGCTGGGTGGACGATTTCGGGGACAGGAGACCGATGGAGTCAATATGCTCAACGGCTCACTGGAAAATGACAAGCTGTTTGAGGTGGGAGACCGAGCGCAGGTCGTCATCAGCTATGACAATGACCGGATCATTTCTGTCAATATGATCGATCACTATCGGATTCCGTATGAAGTGCTGCTGGCAGGTGTTTTTGTACTGGTATTGGTGCTGGTAGCAGGAAAAGCTGGGATTCGTGCGATCTTATCATTTGTGATCACAGTGCTGATGATCTGGAAGGTACTGGTTCCGGCTTATCTGAATGGTTACAATCCGATCCTGATCGGATTTGTGATCACAGGTGTGCTGACAATTGTCATTATCGCACTGGTTTATGGATTTGAACGCAGAACCGCTTCGGCGGTGGCCGGCTCGATGGCAGGACTTCTTGTGACAGCAGTGACGGGCATTTTCTTTACCAGAGGTTTGAATATCCATGGTGCGATCATGCCATATTCGGAGAGTCTCCTTTACAGCGGCTATGCAGGTCTGAATCTGACTCAGATTTTTATGGCCAGTATTTTTATCGGATCTTCGGGAGCAGTGATGGATCTCTCCGTAGATATTACCTCGGCAGTCTATGAGGTCATCGAAAAAAAGCCGGATATTTCCTGGAGGGAGGCAGCACGGTCCGGAATGAATGTAGGAAGGGCTGCGATGGGAACGATGACGACCACACTGCTGCTGGCATATTCCGGCGGCTATGTAACGCTGCTGATGGTTTTTATGGCACAGGGAACCCCGATTTACAATATCCTCAATTATAAATATGTAGCAGCAGAGATTTTGGATACCGTAGTGGGAAGTATGGGACTGGTCACGGTGGCACCGCTGACAGCACTCAGCGCAGGAATCCTGCTGACCAGACACAAATCCGAATCTTTTTTATCTGAGGAAGCCGCAGAAGAAACCGACAGTTGAAAATAGCAGTTGCGATTTCAAGGTACAGAATTTATAATAGCCCCAAAAAGAACAAGGGGGACAGCAGTATGGCAGGCACGATCATTTGTTATGGAGATTCCAATACTTATGGGTATGATCCGCAGCTGGGTGGCAGCGGACGCTATGAAGCAAACGGCCGATGGACCGGAATCCTGAAGCAGCAGCTGGAAGAAAAGCTGGAAAATCATGGGGTTTGCGGAAGATGCATCCCACATCTGAAGAGTCAGATTGAAACGGCATGTTCTGAAGTTCAGGGCTGGATCGAGAGAGAAGGACAGATAGAACTGTGGATCATGCTTGGTACCAACGATCTTCTTCAATCCTCCGGTTTTACGGCAGAAGCGGCAGCTGCACGCATGGAAGTGTTTCTAGAGCGGCTGCAGAAGGAAGTGACGGAGTGCGGCAGAGAGGATAAGATGCGTATCCGCCTGATCGCACCGCCGCTGATGCAGTATGGTGCATGGGTGAATGAAGAACGGATTTATCAGGAATCCAGAAGATTAGGAAATGCATATCAGAAATTGGCAGAAAAATGGCAGCTGGATTTTAACGATGCCGGGAAATGGGAACTGCCGACTGTGTTTGACGGCGTACACCTTTCTGAGGAAGGACATCGAAGGTTTGCAGAGTGCTTGTTGGATGCGCTTCGGCAGGAACAAAAATAGCTTTGAACATGCAGATAGTAGAAAACGAAATTTTACATAGATTTTACATTCCGTGCTTTTAGGTTTTACGTTTGGCATTTAT
>CAZEPO010000005.1:0-2047 GCA_964514125.1 uncultured Lachnospiraceae bacterium | reverse complement strand
AAATTTTACATAGATTTTACATTCCGTGCTTTTAGGTTTTACGTTTGGCATTTATAATGCCGAGTGTATATGTGGGAACAAACTTGAAAGAATACAGTTTGTTTTCAGAGACAACCATAGGAAACGGAGCAATCCGTTTGCAGAAAAGTATGGAGGAAAATGTATGGATATTTTTGGAATATTGAATATGATCGGAGGTCTTGCACTGTTCCTGTTCGGAATGCATGTCATGGGTGAAGGATTGACCCGTGCGTCCGGCGGTCGTCTGGAACGGATTCTCGAAAAGCTGACCTCCAGTACAATAAAGGGCGTTTTGCTCGGCGCAGGAGTCACAGCAGTGATTCAGTCCTCGTCAGCAACAACGGTTATGGTAGTAGGTTTTGTAAACTCAGGCATCATGTCGCTGCAGAGGGCAGTCGGCATCATCATGGGTGCGAACATCGGTACAACGATCACATCGTGGCTGCTCAGTCTGTCCGGAATTGAAGGCAGCAGCTTCTTTATAAAGATGCTCAAGCCGTCATCTTTTTCACCGATTCTTGCGATCGTAGGTGTCTTCTTTGTTATGTTTTCCAAAAAACAGAAGCGCAAAGATATCGGATCGATCCTGATCGGATTTGCAGTGCTGATGACCGGTATGGATACGATGAGTGCAGCTGTGAAGCCGCTGGCAGATGTACCGGAATTTACTAGACTGTTTTTGATGTTTGAAAATCCGATCCTTGGTATGATCGCAGGTGCTGTTTTGACCGCAGTGATCCAGAGTTCTTCTGCATCAGTCGGTATTTTGCAGGCGCTGTGTGCCACTGGAGCAGTATCTTTTGGTTCTGCGATCCCGATCATCATGGGTCAGAATATCGGTACTTGTGTGACTGCGCTGATCTCAGCGATCGGTGCCAAGAAAAATGCCAAGAGAACTGCGTTTGTACACCTGTATTTTAACCTGATCGGTACAATTGTTTTTATGATCCTGTTCTATCTGATCAATGCAGTGGTAGGTTTTGCATTTTTGAACGATGCAGCAAACGCATCCGGTATTGCAGTCGTGCATACCGCCTTCAATGTGCTGGCAACACTGTTCTGGCTGCCGTTCCACAACCTGCTTGTGAAGCTGGCTTGTATGACGGTACGCGACAAGGCAGATGAGGAGCACAGCAGAGTAGCAAAATCACTGGAGGCACTCAAGGGTCTGGACGAGCGTTTCCTGAACAATCCGGGTTTTGCTGTGAATAAATGCCGTGAAGTCTGTGCCAAAATGGGAGAAGTGACAACCGAAGCGCTGAATATGGCAATCACGCTGCTGGATACCTTTGACGAAGGAAAACTGCAGCTGACCTCGGAGGATGAGACGATTGTCGATCAGTTTGAGGATACACTGGGTACTTACTTGGTCCAGCTTTCCGGAAATGAACTGCAGGCGAGGGACAGCCATACGCTTTCTGTGATGTTGCACAGTATCGGAGATATTGAGCGTATCTCGGACCATGCGATTGCAATCGGAAATGCGGCGAAGGAAATCTTTGAAAAAAATCTTGCCTTTTCAGAATCAGCAGTCAGTGAACTGAAGGTATTCTCTGCAGCAGTGCAGGAAATCGTGCGTCTGACAATGGAAGCGATGAAAACAGAAGATATCGCACTGGCACAGCAGGTAGAACCGCTGGAGGAATTGATCGATGACATCGGTGACACGATGAAGCAGCGTCATATCGATCGTCTGCGAGAGGGTCGCTGTACGATCGAACTGGGCTTTATCCTTTCTGATCTGACGACAAGTTACAAGCGTATTGCAGATCACTGTTCCAACATCGCAGTCTGTCTGATCCAGGCAGATAACAACGAGTATGGCAGACACGAATATCTGCATTCACTGGACAATGATCAGTATTTCCGCGATAAATTTCATGAATATAAGAAACGTTTTGCACTGCCGGAGCGTGTAAAGGGTACTCCGATGATCGATGCTCGCACGAGAATGCAGTAAACAGACCGAATAGAAAAGTATAACAGGCAGGCAGCTTCTGAGGAACAGAAACGCTTGCCTGTTTTG
>CAZEPO010000004.1:32375-36793 GCA_964514125.1 uncultured Lachnospiraceae bacterium | reverse complement strand
TAAAATGTTGCCTTTCCGTTGTTTACCAGTTCACGAATTTCTTCTTCGTCTGTTACCTGCGCGATCAGTCCACGCGCAACCAGTTCGTCATAAATCTGCATAGTTTTCCTCCTATAATAGTCAAGGCTCCCGCCTTATAATAAAATCTATAAGGACGAGAGCCATAATCCCGTGTTACCACCTTATTTCACAGACAGCTCACACTGCCTGCCTCACTGAGTACCTGATACTCTGACACTGTAACGGTCGTCCTCCGTCGCATTCTACTGAGCCAGTCTGACTGTCTGTTCGATGCGCAGCTCCGGGATGTATTCAAGATCAGCTTCCATGTGCACCTCTCATCAACCGGTCACTTTCTGTACCTTCCGCTGAACCCTACTTGTTCCCTTCATTGCCTTTTATCTTTGTTCAGTATAGAGATTTCCCGGCTTTTTGTCAAGGGGAAAAGGAGGTACTTTACACCATATCTGCACTATACAAACCGCCGCTTAATCTCCTCGAATTTCTCTGCGGTCAGCAGTGCATCTTCTTTTCTGCCCTGAAAATGTACGATATAAGTCCACCGTCCATAAGGCTCAATCCTACTGATGCACGAAAGATTGATAATGTAGGATTTGTGGCTGCGCAAAAACTGCTCCGGATCAAGTTTTTTCTCCAGTTCTGCCATGCTGACTGATGTTACATAGCTGTCTTTCGCAGTGTAGATCACAGTTGCATTATTTTCCCTCTGGATCAGTATGATGTCCGGGATATGGATAAAACTCATGCTTTCTTTTCCCTTGACCAGCAGCTTATCCTGTCTGTGCTGGACACTCAGAAGCTTTTCCTCCGGCTCACACTCCTTCGGAAGCATCTGCTCTACAATCCTGCCCAGCGTCCGCTTCACACGCTCCAGATCAAACGGCTTCACCAGATAGTCAAACGCATACAGTTCAAATGCTTCTGACATATATTCCGTATGCGCTGTGGCAAAAATGATCTTCACCTTCGGATTCAGGTCTGTCAGGATCCGCGCACATTCGATTCCATTCTGTCCTTTGATCCCGATGTCCAGAAATACCACCTCCGGCTTCTGCCGGTTGAAGGCGATTACTGCCTCTGTCAGTTCCTCACATTCTGCCACCACTTCAAACTCCGGCAGCTTCTCAATGATCCTGCGCAGGAGCAGCCGCATTCCGGCTTCATCTTCGATAAGCATTACTTTGATCGCCATACTGCTGATTCACCTTTCTTTTTCTGCGGCGCACTGCAGCCGGTTCACCCAGAATTTCTGACCAGAGAATGATCTCCTGCAGTTCCTCTACACTCTTCGTGTATACGCTCGCAGTCGTTTTCTCTGGCTGCTTCTTCTTTATGGTCTGCTGTTGTGCTGTGTTGGTTTTGATCTGCTGCGGTTCCCGCTGCTGCTTCCCGGCATGCGCCTTTTTGCCTCGCTTTTTCCGTTTCCTGGAATGCAGTGTTGCCTCTTCGCTAATCTCCGGCAGTTTTTGCTGTCTAGCCGCAGGCACTTCCTCATCTTCACTGATTTCCATTAGATCCTGCAGCGTCATCTGTACAAACGTTTCCTGCGGCTCATCGGTCCACTCTCCTGACGCTTCCTTCCAGTGATCGTTTTCACTGCTCTGGCTGTCGTTTTCCAGACCTTCCGGCATGCCATTTTTAAAATTTTTCTTTTTATCTTTCTTTTTGCCTGGCTGAAAAAGATTCGACATCGGTATCTCACTCCTGCCCGTTCTTTTCCCTGCGCCTGATGACAGCAATAAGTTAATTTCGTTTCGAACCTGCCTGCGATACCAGTCACTGGAAAACATTTGATTTCTTCCCATTTACGCCTCCTGTTCCCGGCATAATCGGATTACACCGGCTTCTTTGCGCCTGCATTTCCCTTAATGCTCTCTCTCATCTCGGTGTCTGCCTTCATATTCTGCATTTCATAATAATCCATCACGCCCATCTTGCCTTCCCGCAGCGCATAAGCCATTGCCTTCGGTACCTCTGCCTCTGCTTCTACAACGTAAGCGCGCATTTCCTGTTCTTTGGCAAGTGCCATGGCGCGGCGTTCCTCTGCCTTCGCCTGCGCGATATTTTTATCGGCTTCTGCCTGCAGACTCTGCAGCTGCGCACCAATGTTTCTTCCTACATCGATATCCGCGATATCGATTGAAAGAATCTCAAATGCAGTACCGGAATCCAGTCCCTTGCTGAGGACGCGTTTGGAAATATCGTCCGGATTTTCGAGCACACTCTTGTGGGAATCAGAAGAACCAACGGTAGTAACAATTCCTTCTCCGATTCTGGCAAGCACCGTTGCTTCTCCGGCACCGCCGACCAGTCGTTCCAGATCGGCACGCACAGTCACACGCGCCTTTACGAGAAGCTCAATACCATCTTTTGCCACTGCAGATACATTCGGTGTCTCAATCACCTTCGGATTTACACTCATCTTGACTGCTTCGAGCACGTTGCGGCCTGCCAGATCGATCGCTGCCGCTTTTTCAAATTTCAGATCAATACCTGCTCGCTCAGAAGCGATCAGCGCATTGACGACATTATCTACATTTCCGCCTGCCAGATAGTGTGCCTCAAGCTGGTTGACACTCAGATCAATTCCGGCTTTTCTTGCCTTGATCAGCGGATTCACGATCTTAGCCGGTTTCACACGACGCAGTTTCATGCCGACCAGATTGAAAATGCCGATCCGGACATTCGATGCAAGTGATGAGATCCAAAGTCCGATCGGGACAAACGCAAAGAATAAAATGATCAATAACCCTACAATACCAAGCAATACGATCCATAAAATATTATCCATAACTGTTCCTCCTTTTGGATACACTCACGCCTGCTGCGCAAGTGCTGCTTTTCACGGTTTCTTTTAGTGTGCTGCACATTCTCTTACGACCAGCTTCGATCCCTCTGTTTTGATGATTTCGATCGCCGTTCCCCGTACGATATAGCTGCCCTCCGACATCACATCGAACTTAACATCGTCAAACTGACCGATTCCAGATGGGCGAAGGTCTGTCGCAGCAGTCCCTTTTCTGCCAAGCAGGTAATTCAGATCCTTAGAACTCAGATACCCTTCTGCTCTTTTTTGTTCTTCCTCCAGAACGATCGGTGTCTTGATCTTATTGTGAGACAGAAGATTCAAAATAATTGCCATCAGGATACCCAAGACTGCCAGCACTGCGATCGTGATCACTGCCGCTTCCATCACCGAATCCGCAAGCAGAAATACACCGGCCACGAGACAGATGATGCCGCTGACTCCCGGAACCGAGAATCCCGGAAGAACCATTTCAATACCCACCAGTACAAAACCAGCGATCAGTAAAATGATTCCTGCAAAAACAATGCCGTCCAAAACGCTCCCTCCTCTCTGTCATTCGCCCAGAAGTCCTACTATATTTTTTGACCTCCGTTTGCGTTATCTGTATTATAGCTTATTACATCTAAATGAAAAGTGATAGTCCATTATTTATACAATTTTCCGCGCAACCTGTCATTTTTGCCGCCTGAACTGACAGCCTTCGGAATCACAAAAGAAAAGACCGTTTCCTGCGTTTCGCTGCTGACACGGATGCTGCCACCAGCCTTCTTCAGCACTGACGCGACAATATGAAGTCCCATTCCATGCCCTTCACCTTTTTTGGTCGTATAACCCTTGCCAAAGATCAGCTTCTGCTGTGCTTCCGGAATCTCCGGTCCATTGTTCTGCACACAGCCCTGATATTCCAGCGGCGTCTCTCGCAACCGCAGAAAGACCTGCTTTTCGGTTTCATTCTGACTGGCTGCCGTCACTGCATTGTCGATGAGGTTCGCCAGAATTTTGCAGAATTCCCATGCCTCGATCGGCAGCTGGTTCAGCTGCGTCGCAACCTCCACATACAGGTCTACCCCCTGCTGCTCTGCCGCCTCCATCTTGGCCCGCAATAAGGCGTTGACCGCCGGCTGCGAGGTTCTGAGCGCCCGGTTCACCTTCATGATATCCCGAAACACCGGCTGCAGATAATTCTTGGCCTCTTCATATTCATCAAGTTCCAGAAGCCCATGCACGATTTGAATCTGATTCAGATAATCATGTCGCTGTTCCCGCAGCTTTGTATTAAAATCCTCTAGATTCTGAATACTTTCTTCGTAAAGCTGCTTTTGGTAGCGGGTGATCGAAAGCATTCCGCCTACCGACATGATACTGCTCAGCAGGATCAGGAAGATGGAAACCGCGACCAGCACACGCGAATATTCAATCGACTGAAACTGCAGCGCAGCCATCAGGACTGCTCCCACCAAAAACTGCAGACCGTTGACGAAAAAAAGCATCAGAGACAATTTCCGAACTGACATAAATCTACTCCTTTCTTATCTAGATTTTACACCCACTCTGAAAATCCGACAATCCTGTTGACAGAAGGTTTTCT
>CAZEPO010000004.1:0-32275 GCA_964514125.1 uncultured Lachnospiraceae bacterium | reverse complement strand
CTAGATTTTACACCCACTCTGAAAATCCGACAATCCTGTTGACAGAAGGTTTTCTCACATTCAAATGGATTTTCCAAAAAGCATATTGAAACCTCTAATTGCATATGCTATAATGCCTGTAGGCAAAACGATATAAATAGTCTGAGTTAAACGAAAACGAACCCCCGAAGGTGGCCAGACCTTCGGGGGTTCTATTCCTTTTGTGGTAATGGAAGGCTTAACTCCACAGGCTAGTTACCGACTATTTGTCACCATCTAACCATTTGATGATGTAGTGGCAAACTACACCACCCGTAACAGCGACCAGAAACGATATAAATACTTCCAAGCTAAACACCTCCTCCCTGCACCAGTGTTGGAGGCGGTAACGTTTTTTATTTTATCACATATTATATATAATTCCAATAGTAGGCTGGGAATCTTTTTACCTTTTGTCAAAATCAGACTATCTTGTTGACAGAAGTTTTTCTTCCATATAGAATACATAATGTTGCGTATCAATCATGCTTGCCTTGTATTTATGAGAATTGCAAAAAATACATCATATAAAAATCTGCGATAGAATCATTTGTCGGGCAACATCTTATAAAACGAAAGGAATGTTTCATGTCAAGTTCTAACAATTCTACTGTGTCTACCGGACAGCCGCAGGAAAACAAGATGGGCACGATGCCCATACCGAAGCTTTTGTTTACGATGGCGCTGCCAATGATCATTTCCATGATGGTACAGGCTCTCTACAATATCGTAGACAGTATCTTCGTTTCTCAGATCAATGAAAATGCGCTGACAGCTGTTTCTCTTGCATTTCCGGTACAGAACCTTATGATCGCTGTGGCATCTGGTACTGGTGTCGGTGTCAATGCACTGCTTTCCAAAAGTCTCGGTGAGAAAAATTATAAAAATGCCAACAAGGCTGCCAACAATGGCATCCTGCTCGCCATCATCAGCTGCCTCGTCTTTATACTGGTCGGAATCTTCGGTTCCCGCTTGTTCTTTGCGACACAGACCTCCGATCCGCAGATTCAGGAATACGGCTACCAGTACTTGAGTATTGTCTGTATTTTCTCAATCGGTATCTTTCTTCAGGTGACAATGGAACGTCTGCTTCAGGCAACTGGACGCACGTTCTTCACGATGATCACACAGGGCGTTGGTGCCATCATCAACATTATTCTCGACCCGATCCTGATCTTCGGTTACTTCGGTATGCCGAAAATGGGTGTAGCCGGAGCTGCCGCTGCAACTGTCATCGGTCAGATCATCGCTATGCTGCTCGGCATCTATTTCAACCTGAAAAAGAATCCGGATCTCACAATCAATTTCAAAACACTGCGTTTTGATCCTGAAACGGTAAAAACAATTTATAAGGTTGGTGTTCCTTCTATATTAATGATGTCGATCGGTTCGATCATGACCTTCGGAATGAACAAGATCCTGCTGCAGTTCTCTTCTACCGCAGCTGCTGTATTCGGCGTTTACTTTAAGCTGAACAGTATTTTCTTCATGCCGATCTTCGGTCTGAACAATGGTATGGTACCGATCATCGCCTACAACTACGGAGCTCACAACCGCAAACGTATCACACATACAATCAAACTCAGCTGTGCAGCTGCATTTGTTCTGATGGTCTGCGGTATGCTTGCCTTTATGCTGATTCCAGATGTGTTGCTCGGTATGTTCAACGCTTCCGAGGATATGCTTTCCATCGGCTGTCTGGCACTCCGTATTATCAGTACCAGCTTCCCGGTAGCAGCATTCTGTATCATATTCAGTTCCGTATTCCAGGCACTTGGAAACGGTGTATACAGTCTGATCTCTTCTATATGCCGCCAGCTCTGCGTACTCCTGCCTGCCGCATGGATTCTCGCCAAGCTGTTCGGTCTCGATGCCGTATGGTATTCCTACCCGATTGCAGAAGTGATCTCTATTATCCTGTCTATCTTCTTCCTGCGCAAGATTTATAAAGATAAGATCGAGTCGTTGGGAGAGTAATATAAAAAAACCCGAAGATCCGACGACCTTCGGGTTTTTCTATTCCTGTTTTAGTCATAGACTTTTTTTAGTTTTCGTCTCCCGGGAAGAAAATTCCTGCTTTTTTCCTTGAAGTCTCCAACACTTCCATAACATCTAACATTGTGTCCAGTCTGCGATAAATTTCCTCATAGTCATCTGCCAGCAAAAGCTTTGTCATGTTCTGGATTTCGTATGTCCAGCGCGGACGATCATCCTGCTCGTTAAATGTTTCTTTCGATGTTTTGGTGACTACGGTAACTTCTGATACATCAGAGAACCCGTCTTTGACATAGATATATCCCTTGTCGCCTTCAATCTGAGCGAAATTCACACCCCAGGTATCTTTGGCTCCTGCTGCCTCACAGGAAAACTGCTCATAATCCAGCATCATGATACCTGATGTATCTATTTTGCCCTTCCAAAGATTCGGATAATACACTGCCTCCTTTGGTTTTCCAAACAATGCAACGTTTAGGTATACATTGTAAAAATTGATATCCATCAGACATCCGCCAGCGTATTCCGGATTGAAGATATTCGTCATCTCTCCGGCAAGCAGCTGATCATAACGGCTGGAGTACTGACTGAAGTTGCTCATGACAAGCTTGACATTGCCAATCTTCGGCAGTTCTCTCTTGATAATCTCAAAATTCGGCAGATAAGACGGCGGAACTGCATCGACCAGAAACAGATGCTTTTCTTTGGCAAGCTCCACCAGTTCCCTTGCATGTGCTGCCTTCGTGCAGAATGGCTTTTCCAAAATAACATTTTTGCCTGCAAGCAGGGCACGCTTTGCCTGCTCATAATGGAGCAGATTCGGTGTCGCGATATAAACAAAATTTATATCTTTATCTTCAAGAAAGGCATCCATGTCTGTATAAACTTTTTGTGTGCCATACTCAACGGCTAATGCTTTGCCCTTTTCTTCACTTCTGGAATAAACTGCTTCCAGCTTAATTCCATCCGTTGCTTTTACTCCTTCAAGAATATGATGGACGATGATACCTGATCCTATTGTTCCAAGTTTAATCTCTTTCATACTATTCTCTCTTCATCTGTTTAGCAGACTTCCAGTATTCCCTACACAAACGCATTCCGCTCTGCATCATATACATAATCGATCATCTTCAGCTTTTCCTGCAATGCATCCTGATCGATATCCAGACTGCTGCAAAGCTCATTTAATGATGGATAATTGTCTCTCAGCTGTGTATTCACATAGCTCAAAAGCATAACCGGATCCTGTGGTATACTCATATTAACTTCCTCCTCTGTACTGACTTATCTATTTATATTAACATTTTATCTGCTATCTGCACACCATATTTTTTTAAATCTACTTTGCCGTCTGCGACCTCGATTCCATCTCCTTCCAGCAGCCGCTGCTGCACACCGACGCCACCAAAAGCAAATTCATCTGCCAGCTGACCTTTGGCATTCACCACTCTGTAACAGGGAATATTATCCGGGTCTGGATTTCTATGAAGCGCATTTCCTACTGCACGCGCCATTTTTCTGTCTCCAGCCATTTCTGCTACCTGTCCGTAGGTGGCAACCTTGCCCTTTGGAATTTGCTTTACTGCTGCATAAATTCGTTTGCTCGGGCTGTCCGTTATCAGATGATAGCTTTCATCGATACGAGCAAAGATCTGTTCTAACGGAACCGTTCCGTCCAGAAACACCGTCAGCCAATGCTGTTTATTCATATGATAGCCCGGCATATAGCCTGCAGTCTGTGAAACCATACTGATAAATTCCGGATCCGATTTCACATCAATGACATAGATTTCGCCATCTTCTTGTCTGCCTAGTTTTCTTTTGGCAACCGGCATGATCAACGCAAACCATTTATCTGTTTCTTTCGCTTTGAATACAACGTTCTCAGGATACTTCAGCCACGGATATTCCGGATCAATATCATATTTCTTTTTTATGTATTCCCTCACTTCACTTACGAATTCCATTTCTCTATCCTCATCTTTCAGCCAACAGAGCCACCGTGCAGGCACGGTGGCTCTATACGTCTTTCATTTATTTTAGCATTCAATCACCTGCGGCTTCACCTCTGCTGCAAGTGCTCCGTCACGCATCACGAACAGGATTGTATCGTCCATGCGTACCTCCCCTGAAAGGATCAATTTGGCAGCGAGTGTCTCCACATGTTTCTGCAGATAACGCTTCAGCGGTCTTGCACCATAAACCGGATCATAACCGCCTTCAATGATGTAGTTTTTCGCCTCGTCGGTCAGTTCCAGTGAAATGTCCTGATCTGCCAGTCGGCGATTCAAATCTTTCATCATCAGATCTATGATATTGCCGATGTTGTCCTTGGTCAGCGGCTTGAACATAATGATCTCATCTAGACGATTCAGGAATTCCGGTCGGAAGCTGCCGCGCAGCTGATTCATGACAAGATCCTGATTTTCTTTGCGGATACTGCCGTCTGCCTCAATGCCGTCCAGCAGATACTGCGAACCGATATTCGAGGTCATGATCAGGATTGTATTTTTGAAATCTACGGTTCTGCCCTGCGAGTCGGTAATCCGACCGTCGTCCAGTACCTGAAGCAGTACATTGAAGACATCTGGATGAGCTTTTTCTACCTCGTCAAAGAGGACAACCGAATACGGTTTTCTGCGGACTGCCTCCGTCAGCTGGCCGCCTTCTTCATAACCGACATATCCTGGAGGTGCTCCGATCAGTCGGGACACGGAATGTTTCTCCATGTACTCACTCATATCGATACGTACCATATTCTGTTCATCGTCAAACAGGTTCTCCGCCAGTGCCTTGGCAAGCTCTGTTTTGCCGACACCGGTTGGGCCGAGAAACAGGAATGAACCGATCGGCTTGGACGGATCCTTGATACCTGCCTTAGACCTGAGAATTGCTTCTGAAACTTTCTCTACACCATCGTCCTGACCAACGACCCGTTTGTGCAGTTCTTCGTCCAGTGCGAGGATCTTAGCACGTTCGCCCTGTGTCAGTTTGGCTACCGGAATACCGGTCCAGCGGGAAATAATTCTTGAGATTTCTTCCTCTGTGACACTCTCATGCACCAGTGTCATATCCCGGCTGTTGACCTTCTCTTCTTCAATCGCCAGCTGCTGCTGCAGTTTCGGCAGCTCACCATACTGCAGTTCAGCTGCACGGTTCAAGTCATAGTTACGTTTTGCCAGCTCGATTTCTTTGTTCATAGCTTCGATCTGTTCACGCAGGCCGGAGAGATTCTCCACAGCTTTCTTTTCGTTGTCCCATTGTGCTTTCTGCGAATTAAATTCATCTCTCAGTTCTGCCAGTTCCTTCTGCAGAACCTCCAACCGCTCATGACTAGCCTTGTCGGTCTCTTTTTTCAGCGCTGCTTCCTCGATCTCCATCTGCATGATCCTACGCTGCAGTTCATCAAGCTCGGTCGGCAGAGAATCCAGTTCTGTCTTGATCAGTGCACAGGCTTCATCGACCAGGTCGATTGCCTTATCCGGCAGGAAACGGTCTGAAATATAACGGTGAGACAGAGTCGCAGCTGCTACAAGCGCGCTGTCTGTGATCTTGACGCCGTGAAAGACCTCGTAACGCTCTTTCAGACCACGCAGGATTGAGATGGTATCTTCTACCGTTGGTTCATCAACCATGACTGGCTGGAATCTTCGCTCCAGAGCCGGATCTTTTTCGATATATTTGCGGTATTCATCCAGTGTCGTTGCACCGATACAGTGCAGCTCACCGCGGGCCAACATCGGCTTAAGCATATTTCCGGCGTCCATTGCGCCGTCTGTCTTGCCCGCACCTACGATCAGATGCAGCTCATCGATAAAGAGAATGATCTCTCCCTCACTCTTGCGGACTTCCTCAAGCACTGCCTTCAGACGTTCCTCAAATTCACCACGATATTTGGCGCCTGCTACCAGCGCACCCATATCCAGTGCAAAAATCTTTTTGTTCTTCAGACCTTCCGGTACATCGCCACGCACGATACGCTGTGCGAGACCTTCAACGGCAGCTGTCTTACCGACACCCGGTTCACCGATCAGCACCGGATTGTTTTTCGTTTTTCGGGAAAGGATACGGATCACATTTCGGATCTCTGCATCTCGTCCGATAACAGGATCCAATTTCTGGCTTCTGGCTTTCTCGACCAGATCCTCACCATATTTGTTCAGCGTATCGTAGGTTGCCTCCGGATTATCCGAGGTGACACGCTGGTTGCCGCGGACGGTCGAAAGTGCCTGAAGGAAACGCTCCTTGGTGATACCAAACTCATTCCAGAGTTTTTTCATGGACGGGCTCGGATTGTTCAATAAGGAAAGGAACAGATGCTCCACGGAGACGTATTCATCTCCCATTCGCTTCGCCTCGTCCTCCGCAGTGATCAGCGTTTTGTTCAGATACTGTCCGATATACGCATTGCCGCCGGATACCTTGACTCTTTCGTTTATCATCTGATCCACGCGGTTTTCAAAATATTCCCGCTGGATCTCCATCTTCTCGATCAATTTTCCAATCAGGCTGTCCTCCTGATGAAGCAGTGCATATAACAGATGCTCCTGCTCAATCTCCTGATTACCGGCCTGAAGTGCGATTTTTTCCAGATCATTCACTGCCTGCAGTGATTTCTGCGTAAATTTGCTAATGTTCATAATGGCCTCCTTTAATCTAATCATTTGTTCTAGTTGCACTATAGCACTTTTGTTAGCACTCGTCAAGAGTGAGTGCTAATTTTTTGATAAAAAATTCAGAGACCAATGTCATATTGCTCTGCACACATTAGTCTCTGCTTTTTTTACTAATTTATAGCTGATTCTGATAATTCATCTGTTCAATCATACAGGTATGTTCTTTGGTCTTTTTATCATAAGTAATCCCTGCAAGGATTAAATTACCTTGATAATCTTTCAGTGCATCCATGTATTGTTTTTCTTTTATCTGCTGTATTGCCCCTTTGGCAGCTCTATCCCATTTCAGTTCCACAATCACAGCCGGTTTATCTGCATGAATCCTTCTTGGTATGAAACATAGATCTGCAAACCCCTTCCCGGTCGGCATTTCTCGAATAATTGTATAATACTCTTTCGCAAAATAAAATGCCAAACTAATTGTACAGCTCAGGGAATTCTCATCATTATACTGCAGAATAGAAATCTCCTTGTGTGCCTGATCGATTCCAGCTGCTACTGCATCACCATCCAGTTTCCACAATGCCTCCAAAAGCATTCTGGATGCGTTGACTGACCGTGTCACTTCCGTCCAGTTCATCGTACTGATCGCATTTACATATTCCTGCGAAACCTCCCGATTCGGTATTGATACCGATGCCGCTTCACTGTCATAATTCAAATAGCCCAAATGAACCAACAGCGTTAATACATCATCTCTTGTCAAAAATGTTGTCATATCATTGCAAAAGGTTCCTGTACTGATTGGAATTTTGTCACCAGCAAGCATCGCTACCACTGCATCCTTCAATCCATCCATATTCATTTGGATATAAATCTTAAGAGCCTCATAGGTTTCCGTCTGATTCCAATACGGTCCAAATTTATGACGCAACATAGATTCCACAACCGATTTGGGATTGTACATTGCCAAACGACGATTCTCTTTCATTCCATGTGAAATTAATTCATAACCATTATACCAAGCCTTCGCTTCTTCAAAATTCATGTCATATGTTTTGCATAGTTCTGCGACCTCTTCTTCCGTAAATCCAAAAAACTCCGCATATACCCCCGGATCCGTCATCGCATACTCTGTAAACATATTTAAAGCCGAATGAGTTCCGTATTTTTTGATTGGCAGAATACCTGTCATATAAGCCAATGCCACATAAACCTTGTCCTTCAACCAGGTACGCAAAAAATCCAGATACTTTTTCTGTGCTTCCCTGTCGTCTCGATACTCTCGAAACATACAGTCCCATTCATCAATCAGAATGACAAAGGGATGCTTTGTGTGAGCATAAATATCCTGCATTGCAAAAACAAGACTGTCATCTGCTGTTTGCTCCGGATACTTATTTTTCAACTCGCGAAGCAGTCTTTTGGTCAACAATACAAGCATCTCTTCTATGCTGCTCGTCGCACTCAAAAAATCCTGCATATTGACTTTGATGACATCATACTGATTCAAATGATCCTTAAAAGAAGCACTCTGTCCGATCCGCAGAGTCTGAAACAACGACTCTGTATCTGCTTCTCTATCGTAATAGGCTGCCAACATATTAGCTGCCATTGATTTGCCGAATCTGCGCGGGCGGCTGATACATACAAATTTCTGCTGTGTCCGTACTACCTCATTCGTCCTTTCAATCAGCCCTGTCTTATCTATATATATACAAGAATTCAAACTTTCCTGAAATTCAACCGCGCCCGGATTCAAATAAGCTCCCATGTTTTCTGCACCTCCTATTCGAGGACGGTCATATACTACATTAATTCATTTTAGCACAGCCCTGATTTTCCCTCAACCAAAAGATCCAGCAGATATGATCGAATGTCTCTGTTCCCTTATTCCGTTTTATGTTATTATAGGGAAATATAGGGCACCAAAATCTTCACTTATATTCGAAAGGAGCACTCCCTATGCACCAATATACAATGACGCAATGGACCCTTTTCTTCTTCTGGTACTGCTTCCTGGGGTGGATCTGGGAATCCTGCTACGTCTCCTGTGTCAAAGCATACAAAAACAAAAAATGGCAGTGGATCAATCGCGGTTTCATGAACGGACCGCTCATACCAATCTACGGCAGCGCCGCGATCGTCATTCTGCTTGCCACGATCCCATTTCGCACCAATATCCCGCTGATCTACCTGTTCGGTATGCTTGCGGCTACCCTGATGGAGCTGGTCACCGGAAGCACGATGGAGCGGATCTTTCATGTGAAATATTGGAATTACAGCAATCTGCCATTGAACTACCACGGATATATCTGCTTCTTCATCTCGCTGTTCTGGGGTTTTTTCTCTGTCCTGCTCGTGCGGGTCATACATCTCCCGGCAGAACGGATTCTGCTTCGGCTGCCTGCATGGATCACAGAGGTACTGGCACTGCTAATCTCACTCTGCTTCGCATTTGATTTCAGTATTTCTCTGCGTGAAGCTCTTGACCTGCGTGATCTTCTCGAAAAACTTTCCGAGAGCAGTCAGACCCTGCAGCGCATGGAAAACCGCTTCAATGCCTATGTTGCCTTTGCAGAGATTCCAGATCTCAATGATCTGCGTTCCAAAACCTTCTCCGCCAAAGAGCGAATGGTACTCAATCTGGAAAGCAGCCGTGAGCGCAAGCTTGCCCGCCTGCGTGCTCTGCGGGAATATATCGCACAGCGCGATCTGGTCGAGCTGCCTGACCGTGAAGAACTTCTGGCTCAGATCCAGACTCAGGTGCGTGCACTCTTTGCCCGCAGCAATACACAGTTCTGGCATGCAAAACAGCACCTCAGACGTAATCCGGGTGCCGTTTCTCAAAAATATGAAGCTGCCTTCAAACAGATCAAAGAGCTGTTTGAGGAAAAATAAATACTGCATTATTTCCGTGCAATGATATACCAGGTTGTGGCCTGTGTATCTTTTTCATCCAACAGGCTGTGGCCGCATTTTTGAATGTGGAATCCACAGCCTGTCAGCATTTCAAGGACTTTATCCACATCATGCACCGTTTCAGTGATGATTTCTTCGAACTGTTTCACACCTTGTTCAAATACTGTCGTCTTCAGCCGGATCATCCCTTCCTGATCCTGTGTGATCATAAACTGTGCCTTCACAGTATCACTAAAATCCAGATCGATCGGCTCACCGAAGGAGACTTCTTTTTCATTGAGGATATCAAAGATAAAATAGCCGCCCTCGCTGAGATACGCATAGACATTCCGGAAAATCTGCTCGACATTTTTCAGATCAATAATATGATTCAGCGCATCTCCGGTACAGGTCACGAGATCAAACTTCTGATCCGGCCGATAGGTGATCATATCTGCCACTTCATATGCGATTGCAGGATTGCTGCTGCGCGCAATTTCGATCATCCCTTCTGAAAAATCCATTCCAGCTGCCTGAATCCCGTTCTTATGCAGGACTTCACAGAGAATTCCGGTGCCACAGGCCAGATCGAGGCTTGTCTGGATTTTTGCCTGATTCTGCCTGATCCAGACCATCAGCTCCTCGCCAAATGCTTCCGGAAAATAGTTCCAGCCAAATTCATTGTATACCTTGCAAAACGCATCACTGTACATATCGTCGCTCCTTATCCCAGCTCTTCCAGCTGCTGTCCGAGGCTTTCCCATTCTTCCATCAGTTCCATGAGTTCCTCTTCTTTTGCATCAATCTCGCCCTGGATTTCACCAAGCTTGGAATAACTGCTGGCGTACTCCGGCTTCAGCAGCTCTTCTTTTTTGGTTTCGATATAAGATTCCAGCTTTTCAATCTCTTCTTCCGCCTTTTTCAGACGTTTTTCCAGACGGGAACGCTCCTTGCCCAGCTCGTAGGCTTCCTTGCCCTTCTGCGGAGCCGCCGCTTCCGCTGCCTTGGCCGCCTCAATGCGTGCCGCAGTCGCGCCGCCCATACTGCCTGCCAGACCGCGCAGATCAGAGGCCGACGCCCCTTTGCCTGACGGAGCTGCCTGGCGTGCCTGCTCCTCTGCCATTTTTTCCATATAATACTCATATCCATACGGGAAAAAGGTCACTTTATCATCATCAAAGATCAGCAGAGCATCTGCCAGCTGCTTGATAAAATAACGGTCATGGGAGACAAAGAGTACACTGCCCGAAAATGCCTTCAGCATGGATTCCAATGTCTCCTTGCCCACGATGTCCATATGGTTGGTCGGCTCATCGAGCAGCAGGAAATTCGGTTTCGTCTTGAAGATCTTGCACAGAGCAAGGCGCACACGCTCGCCGCCGGAGAGCATATCGACCGTCTTGAAGACTTCTTCCTGTGTAAACATAAATGCGCCGAGCGAGGAACGCACTTCCGTGCGGTCCAAAGTCGGATATTCGTCCCAAAAATCATCGAGCACAGTCTTTTTGCTGCTGTACTGCGCCATCTGCTGATCAAAATAGCCTGTATCTACCTGATAGCCGAAGGAAAAATCTCCGCCCAATGACGGTACCAGACCAACCAGTGTCTTCAAAAATGTAGATTTGCCGACACCGTTGCCGCCGATGATACCGATCTTCTGTCCCTTGGTCTGAACCATATTTATGACAGACAAAACATCGTCATAGCCTATCTCCAGATTGGTCACGCGCAGGACTTCCTTTCCGGTCTCCCGATTCGGCTTGAAGTTCGCATGGAAGGTCGCTGTATCAAAGCGGTCCGGCGCCTCGATCTTCTCCATATGTTCAATCTGTTTGAGCTTAGAGCGCGTCATCGCCACCTTCGTCGGCGTATTTTTGTATTTCTCCACGATCATCTGCAGCCGGGCGATCTCCTTCTGCTGCAGCTCATAATCCTTTTTCTGCTTCTCAAAATTGGCGCGTTTCGTTTCCATAAATTTGGTATAGTTACCCGGATACCGTTTCGTCACGCCATACTCAATCTCATAAACGACATCGACTACTTTATCAAGAAACATTCGGTCATGGGAAACAACAACGACTGCTTTTTTGTAATTTTTCAGATAATCCTCCAGCCACTCGATCGCTGAAATGTCCAGGTGGTTGGTCGGCTCGTCGAGCAGCAGAATGTCCGGTTTGCTCAGCAGCAGCTTAATGAATGCGATCTTCGTCTGCTGTCCTCCGGAAAACTCGCTGACCGGTTTGTGCTTATCCTCCTGGGAAAAGCCAAACTTGCGGAGCATTGTTTCATATTCTTTCTCATAATAATAACCGCCGATGTCCTCGAATTCTTCTCGCAGTCTCGTATATTCACGGATATCGCGTTCATGCAGTTCCTCGTCCATCACTTCCTGCTGTCCGTTTTCGTGCATTCGATTCAGCAGAAAATCAAGCCGCTCCTGCATCGCAAGAATCGGACGGAATACCTTACGGATCTCCTCATCGACTGTGATCTTCGGATCGTCAAACGCCATCTGCTTCAGGTATCCGATCTCCGGATTGCCTGCCTTTGCAATAAATACATCTTCGTCACTGTCTCTTTTCAGCAGATCGACTTCCCCTGAAATCAGCTTCAGAAGTGTCGTTTTGCCGCAGCCGTTCCTGCCGACTACCGCAATCTTTTCTGTGTTTCGTATTTCAAAATTGACTTTCTTTAATATAAGCTCGGCGCCAAGTTCCACGGCACCGTTGTTGATCTGATATAACATTTTTGCCTCCGATAACTCCACCTGCAGCACTGCTTAGCTGCAGAAACTCTATAACCTAATCTTTTAGTCTATCTTTTAATATAATACAAAACCCATCTAAGAGACAAGTATAAAACGTGAAAAAAAGACACAGCCTGACCGACTGTGCCTTTCTTACGTTTTGGCTGATTATTTGTTGCTGAAAATCTTCATCGCACCAAGGATATCTTTCTTGAGTGCTTCACGTCCGCAGGTCATGATATCATGGAAATATACAACACCATCTACGCTGTTGCAGTATTCTTTGACTGCTGCGCCTGCTGCCTTTGCTGCATATGTATAGTAGTTGATCTTGCGAACACCACGGTTGATACATTCTTTGAAATCTGCCTCGCTGACACCGGATCCACCGTGCATAACAACCGGAATATCTGCGATCTCACGAATCTTGGAAATTCTCTCAAAATCAAGGTTCGGTTCTGCAGCATACAGACCATGAACGGTACCAAAGGAGCATGCCAGCGCGTCTACACCAGTCAGATCTACGAACAGTTTGGCTTCCTCCGGATCTGTATAGCTGGATTCATGTCCAACCATAGTACCCTCTGTTCCGCTCATTGCACCGATCTCTGCTTCTACAGATGCACCATACTCATCTGCGATCTCAACTGCCATTCTTGTGTTGGCAACGTTCTGATCGAACGGAAGAGTAGAACCGTCATACATTACTGATGTGAAGCCAAGCTCCAATGCTTTTTTTACACGTGCGATGCTGTCACCGTGATCCAGATGTACACAAACCGGAGCTGTAGACTGTTCTGCCAGCAGTACCATCACCGGTCCGATCGTATCCAGAGAAATATATTCCTCATGACCCGGAGCAAACTGCAGGATAACCGGCTGATTCTGCTCTTCTGCAGCTTCCAGCACTGCCTGGATTCCTTCCAGTGAACAAACATTAAATGCGCCGATTGCCTGATTATTTGCTTCTGCATAATCCAGAACTGCGTTCATTGTTACTAACATGATAATTTCCTCCGTTTTCTCTTTTTTGCATAGTATACCACCAGTCAGAACAAAGAAAAAGAGGTGGCGTTTTTATTGAGATATGAACAAAAAATTTGATCATTTTCGATCAAATTGATCAAAAAAATTGATTCTTATTTTTATCACTGCTATAATTATCCTGAATTCTATCTTACTTTATTCAGGAGGTTCTATGCTGCCATCTATCAGAAGAAACGAAATATTGCGGCATCTGGAAAAAAATTTATATATGAGCGTCGAGGATCTGGCCAAGGCGGTATACGTCAGTGAGCCGACGATCCGCCGTGATCTCGCACAAATGGAAAAAGAAGGACTGCTCTCACGCAAGCGGGGCGGTGCTTCCTTTATTGCTTCCGAAAAAATGAATTTTCCGTTTGTATTCCGCAATCATGCCAATATCGACAAAAAAAATTATATCGCAGAACTTGCCACAGCTTATGTACGGGAAGGAGATTTTCTTTTTCTGGACTCTAGTAGCACCTGCTACTGTCTTGCAAGGCATCTGGCTTCTTTTTCATCGCTGAACGTGCTGACTCACGGTATCCCGGCACTCCAGATTTTAGGCAAAAATAAGGGAATCTCGATCGACTGCGTCTGCGGTACTTATCATCCTCAGCGTGATGATATCTACGGCTATGACGCCTGCGAATATATCTCCAAACGCCATGCACGAATCAACTTTATTTCCTGCCAGGGACTTGATATCAAATATGGGCTGACGCAGTATACGCAGGAAGATGCTGCACTCAAAAAAGCCTTCTGCAGCCACTCTGATCACACTATCCTGCTCGTTGACAGCTCCAAGATTGGCCGGATCTCCAACTATCAGATTCTTCCGCTCAAGGAATTGACCGCTATTGTAACAGATCAGCCGCTTCCGTCTGATCTTACGGAATACTGTGAAAAACACCAAATAGAAGTTATTTACTGACACAGACTGCTTTTTTGCGCAAAACCGTTAAATTTTTGTCTTGTCCGCTTCTTATAGATAGACTATAATGAGTGTAAGAATAAATTCGCGGAAAAATTTGCGGACTACGCGAAGAAAAGGAGGATGTATTTTATGAAAAATACAGAGGAGAGCAACAGCAAGATCATATTCCGGGTGCTGCTCGGCTTCTCGCTGGCATTTGTTGCCGCAGCCGTCTGTGCCGGAGATCTTGGAAATCTGATCCCGGGCTTTCTCAAGATTAACACGAGCCCGTCTCAGTTCACAATGGACTATTTTGTCCTCGGCGGTCTCGGCAGTGCATTCCTGAACTGCGGTGCAGTCGGTCTTGCCTGTTGTGCACTGTTGTATTTCACCAAAGCCAAATGTACCGGACTCACAGTAGCTGCTTACTGGCTGTGTACCGGATTCGCCACCTTCGGCATGACTCTTTTCTCAATCTGGCCGTTTTTCCTGGGCGTATGGGTATACTCCAGACTGAAAAAAGTTTCCTTCGGAAGTGTTGCCAACATGGCTATGTTCAGTGCTGCACTGGCACCGTTTGCCGGTGAGCTGATGTTCCGTTATCCGAATCTGGAAACCAGTGGTTTTTCGTTTATCGGACTGCTCGGGGCGATCGTGCTCGGTATTTTTGTCGGCTGTGTTATGCCGTCTCTCTGTGCACATATGCCGAACTTCCACAAAGGCTATGACCTGTACAACGCGGGACCTGCTGCCGGATTTCTGGCATTTTTCCTGTTCTGTATCCTGTTCAAATCTCCGGGCATCGAAGTGCCGGCCAATACGAATCTCGGTGACGGCGAACAGCTCTTTGTCACTGTATTTTTCATCCTGCTTTTCGGTGCCTGTATCGTTGCCGGTCTGATGATTGACAAGAACGGTTTTCAGGAATACAAAAAGCTCTGGGCAGGTGATGGCTACAAAACAGATTTCACGGCCAAATATGGTATTTCAGCAGCCCTGATCAACATGGGTGTTTACGGTCTGTTCATCCTGCTCTATTACAGTGTCGTACACGGCATGACGATCACAGACGGCAATCTGGTCTTCACCGGAGCGAAATTCACCGGAGCAACGATGGGTGCCATCATGTGTATGCATGCATTCAGTGCCAACGGCGCACAGCCTAGAACTGTATTTCCGATCATGGTCGGTTATGCGATCGCATCGCTGCTGCCGTTCTTTACATACCTTACAGGTATCACAGATGCTCAGAACTGGACACTGACCACACAGGGTATCCTCGTCGGTCTCTGCTTCGCAAGCGGACTTGCACCGGTTGCCGGCAAATGGGGCTTCTGGGCCGGTGTCATCGCCGGAGCAATGCACGCGCTCATGGTCACCTCCGTTCCGCTCTGGCACGGCGGCTTCTGCCTCTACAACGGCGGCTTCACCTGCGGTATCGTAGCTGCACTGCTGATCCCGGTACTGGAATGTTTCTGCAAACCGAAAGAAGCGTAACTCTATTACAATTTTCTTCCGCTTGCGTCCTTTAGACGCTTGACAGAAAATCCGGTTATCTATTATAATATCTGCGTATTAGGCTATGCCTCGATCCACGTCTGTCAGGGAAAATCCCCTGACAGACGTTTTTTGTAGCAAAAATATCCTCTGCAGAAAGGAGTAACCTATGTACGCAGCATTTTCACGTATCCCCCGCCCGATCAAAGCGCTTCTGCCTGTGATCTGCGGCAATTTTCTCTATGCTTTGACCGTAAAGCTCTTCCTGCTTCCGTCCGGTCTTGTCACCGGAGGTACAACGGGTATCGCACTTTGTATTGAACATTTCTTCGGTGTTCCAATCTCCGGCTTTGTCCTCGGATTCAATGTTGTCATGCTGATCCTTGGATTTCTGGTCCTCGGAAAAGCGTTCGCGCTGACCACACTGGCAAGTACCTTTTTATATCCGCTCTCACTTGAGTTCTGCGACCGCCTCTTCGGCAATCTCTGCCTGACAGATGATCTGCTGCTCTGTACCGTCTTTACCGGTGCAGGCATCGGAATCGCACTCGGCATCGTGATCCGAAGCGGAGCCTCGACCGGCGGTATGGATATCCCACCGCTGGTACTGCAGAAGACACTCAATATTCCCGTATCTGTGAGTATGTATACCTTCGATGTCTGTATCCTGCTCATGCAGGCACTGTTCCGTCCAGCTGAACATATCCTCTACGGAATTCTGCTGGTACTGATCTATACGATCGTACTCGACAAAATGCTGATGATCGGTCAGTCCCGTACCGAAGTCAAGATTATCAGCAAAAAATCCGCTGAGATCACCCAGGCGATCCAAAAACAGCTTGACCGCGGTGTCACACTTCTGAACGGTGAAGGCGGCTACCTGCATCATGATACGCAGATGGTACTCAGCGTCATTTCCAGCCGGGAGCTGTTCCGCCTCGAAAAACTCGTTCACCAGATTGATCCGGAATGCTTTATGATGATCAGCAGGGTCAGCGAGGTACGCGGCCGTGGCTTCTCCATGAATAAAAAATATCGTTAAATATAAAAACGTGTGTAACTTGGATTTGAAATAACCAATTTACACACGTTTTTACTATTTATTATTTTCTGAAAAAGCTTATTGGATCAAACTCTCATCCGCTTGTGTACCGAGTGCCACCGTTCCAGTCGCCTCATACTCGTCCTTCAGACGGTCAAAATCAGCCTGTCTGCCTGCCAGATATTCTTCGATATTATCCTTGTTCAGCAGGACTCCAAATCCTTCTTTCTGTGCTTTTCCGTACATGGTATCAACGATCAGATCTGCCACTTCATTTTTGTAATGTCCCTCGTTGACAAAATTATATGGATTCAGGTTCTCCGGAATAAATCCGCTGAAATCCCACAGATCTGTGATCTGCACCAGCTCACGCAGATAATCATAATAGCGCGCACTCTCGAATTTGTACATTTCAGCAAGGAAGGTCGGTCCGATGACTACTTTCAGTGTCACACCGTTTTCTTCGCAGAGTGTCTTGATTTTTTTCATCGCCGCGATATTCTGCTCAAGTGCCGGCATATCTGGTTCCTTGCCGTCTGCAAAAAGATTTTCCAGATTTTTTTCATAACGCGGCAAGACGTATTTCTGCACATACGCGTCTGGATCTGTTTCCATCAGACTGTACGGGTAGCTGTAATCACGCTCACCATCTGCCAGCCGATCCATTCCTCTCTCCTGCTCTGCATTGCCGTCCAGCATATATTCCAACGTTGACTCAATATTTCGGCACAGATAATTCAGATTCTCAAGCAGCAGCTCTGCGGCGTTGCCGTCTACCACTGCCGGAACCTCATAGACCTCGTTAACATCCGCTCTGGAATATTTCTGCACCTCTATGCTGCTCAAATGCAGTGTGATCTCTTCAATCTGTGCTGTTCGGATCAGATAATCTGCATAAGTCAGAAAATCTGCGAAACAGCCGTATGCGATATAAAAGTTGTAATAATTTTTTCCGGTATACTCAGAGAGAAGCTCTGTGCTCAGTACACCTGCTTTGGATCCGCCGAGTACAACTGCATTGTATGCATCGGCATGTTTTTTGATATATTTACTCTTAGCAGCTCTTGTATAGCCATTTGCATCAACCGTTTCTGCGCCGCGCTCCACAGAAAAGTATCCCGTCGCGTCCACAAGATAATTGGTCGTCATAAATGCTGCAATCCCGACTGCCACGATCACAAAAAACGTAAGAAGCCATTTTTTGCTGTTTTTCATTTTATCACATTTCCTTTCCCTTCAATCAGACTTAGAACTGGAAATACAGGAACTGTACGACCTGATTCATCTGCATGATACATACGGTCAGCAGAATCGCTGCAAATACTGCATTCTTCCAGCTCGGCTTGAATTTCTCCTGCATTTCTTTTGAATTAGGCAGGAACCAGCAGATAAACAGACCGATCAGCAAAAGAATGGTATTTGCACCATTTCCCTTGACATACCACCAGCAGTGCTGCGCCGCCTCATACAAGCCGCTTCCAAGTGAACCAAAGTTCAGCATTCCCTTATAGACATTCCAGGCATCCGTAAATGTATTTGCCACAAACAGGACACGCACCAGAATCGCTCCGATAAAGGTCATACAAAATGAAATCAGGAACGGGAATTTGATTCCTTTACGCTTCATCCAAGCTGCAATACATACAAACAGACCATTGACCAGACCCCAAACTACAAACGTCCAGCCCGCGCCATGCCAGAAACCGGAAACGAAGAAAGTCACCATCGTTGCTACATAATAGTTTCTGTATTTGTCCCCTTTGCGGTAAACAGAACGGAATATGTAAGCCGACAGGAAACGGGAAAGCGTCATATGCCAGCGTTTCCAGTATTCCTGAAAGTTTCTTGCCTTGTAAGGAGAATTGAAGTTGTGAGGGATCACGATATTGAACATCATACCGAGTCCGATCGCCATATCTGCATATCCAGACAGGTCAAAGTAATAAGAAACGGTGTATTCCAATGAGTGATACCACGATTCGATCATGCCCAAACCATCGTGCAGATTACCAAAAAATGCCTGCGCATCGGTTGTCAGCGGGTCTGCCAGCAGAATCTTTTTCGCACAGCCGATGGAAAACAGAAACAGGCCGAGCGCAATGTTGTCCGGATTGAGTTTCAGATTCTTTTCATCCTCGAACTGCGGAACCACCTCTGCATGATGAATGATCGGACCAACGATCAGCTGCGGGAAAAAGGTGATAAACAGCAGATAGTTGATAATATCATACTGTTTGGTCTCTCCGCGGTAGGAATCCACCAGAAACGCGATCAGCTGGAACGTGAAGAACGAAATGCCAATCGGAAGAACGATCCGCTTCAGCGCAATATCACTTCCGGTCAGCAGATTAATGTTCTCAATAAAGAAATCGGTATACTTATAATAACCAAGCAAGGCCACATTTGCCATGATACCGATCAACAGCAGCAGCTTACGCTGCGCCTTCTGCTCGCCGTCCAGATTCGCCAGACAGGAGCCTACGACATAGTTGCCGACTACACTCGCCAGGAAAAACGGGAAAAAGTCAGGGCTTCCCTGTCCGTAAAAATACAGAGATGCAACTGCCAGCCAGATCTTGGCGATCGAGTAATAACGAAAGCGGTTCAGAAGAAAATAACCGCCAAACGTGATCGGCAAAAATGCAAAGATAAATTGATAGGTTGAAAATATCATTTGTAAAATTCCTTTCTACAGCGGAATATTGCCATGCTTTTTGGCAAAAGGTTCCACATCTTTTTTCTCCAGCAGCTCAAAGGTCTCCTTCAGCCGTTCCACCGTTTCTTCCGGCAGAATGATCTCATCCACATATCCCTTTTCGGCCGCCACAAACGGATTGGAAAAGCGTTCCTCATATGCCTGTTTGAGCCGTTCATATTCCTGCTGCGGATCTTCTGCCGCTTCAATCTGACGGCGGTTGATGATCTTCACTGCACCGTCGGCTCCCATGACTGCAATCTCCGCAATCGGCCACGCATAAACCATATCCGCACTCATCATCTTGCAGTTCATCGCAATAAATGCACCACCATATGCCTTGCGCAGGATCAGTGTCACCTTCGGAACCGTCGCCTCCGAATATGCATACAAAATCTTCGCACCGTGACGGATGATGCCGTTCTGCTCCTGCTCCGGTCCCGGCATAAATGCAGGTACGTCTACCAGTGTCAGAAGCGGAATGCCGAAGCAGTCACAAAATCGGATAAATCTTGCCATTTTGTCCGCCGCATTATAGTCGATCGAACCACCCAAAAAGGCTGGCTGGTTCGCAACAATGCCAAGCACTCTGCCGTCAAAGATTCCGAGACCGACCACTGCATTTTGTGCAAAACTGCGATGGATCTCAAAAAAGCTGTCATTCTGCAGGATTCCGTCGATCACCTGATGGATATCATAAGCATAGCGCGGATTATCCGGCACGATCTCCTCAAATGGCACCGTCTCAATCGGACGATATGCCTTCTGCAAAATATCCTCCAAATGGTGCTGCAGTCCAGTGAATACGCCTGTGTTTGGCTGCTGTACAAAACATTTATGCAGCTCTGCATTTTCTCTAACCGCTTCGCTGCTGCAGTTCTGCGGCAGGTAAGTCAAAAGCGTCCGAATACTGTCGAGACACTCCTGCTCATTCTCACAGATCATATTCGCCACACCGCTTTTTTCTCCGTGCACTGCTGTGCCGCCCAGTTCATCGATCGTTGTCCGGATCCCAAGTACAGACTCTACGCCGACCGGACCGGTCAGGCACATCTGGCTCATTCCCTTGACCATATAGACAAAATCACACAATGCCGGAGAATAGCAGGCTCCGCCCGAGCATGGTCCAAGGATCGCTGCAATCTGCGGGATCACACCGGATGCCCGCACATGCCGCTGAAACATGCCGCCGTAACCGCTCAGAGAAAGGATTCCTTCCTCAATACGGGCTCCGCCGCTGTCGTTGAGCAGAATGATCGGAACTTTCATGTCAAATGCCAGATCCTGTACGTTACAGATCTTCTGGGCATGGATCTCACCGAGGGTTCCGCCGATCACGGTAAAATCCTCCGCTGCCACACAGACCTTTCTGCCATGGATTGTTCCCCATCCGGTCACAACGCCATCTCCCAGAAATGTCTTACCGTTCAATAAAGAAGCACTGTCTTCTCTCGTCTGAAAGAAACTGTTCACCGGATGAAAGGAGCCCTCATCCAACAGGTATTCCACGCGTTCCAGTGCTGTCATTTTTCCTTTTGCATGCTGCCGCTCCACACGCTGTGGGCCGCCGCCTGCCTGATGCTGCAGACGCATTTTTTTCGTCTGTTCAATTCTATCTGACCACATAACTGTCCTTTCTAATTTTATAAACCATGAAGGAGACACCCGGAATCAGGGTGTCTCCTTCGTACTATAACATAGATTTGAGGCCGCGTAAATTACAAGTTTTCTTAAGAATTGGCTTATATCCAAACTTATAAAATAAGAATTACATCAGCGGTGCCATCAGCCGCAGAAACATTCCGGCAATCTTGCGCGTCCATTTGTCATGGCGCACATCAAACATCGAGATCAGCTGACATTTGGTCAATGTCGTTCGGAAGTCCGCCTCAATCTCCTGAATCTGCTGCATGCCACAGAGAAATGCAGCACATTCAAAATGCAGATAGAGACTGCGGTAATCGAGATTGATCGCACCTACGACTGCCTTGCAGCTGTCGCTGACGAAGACCTTGGAATGAACAAAGCCAGGCGTATACTCGTAGATCTTCACACCTGCTTCGATCAGCCGTCTGTAATAGGAATGTGCCAGTGCGAATGCATATTTTTTGTCCGGTATATGCGGAAGGATCAGTTTGACATCCACGCCGCGTCGAGCCGCATACTTCAATGCCTGCAGCATTTCGTGATCCGGCACCAGATACGGTGTCATGATATGAACATACTGCTGTGCGCTGTTGATGATTTCGATGTAAACCCGCTCCGCAGACCGCTCCTGCCCGAATGGATTGGACGGATACGGCATCACAAATCCTTCTGTCTTTTTTGCATCCGGCATACGAACCTGAAGATAAGGCGACATATCCTCCAGTTTTTCTGTGATATCCCACATTTTCAGAAACATCAGCGTAAAGCTTTTGACCGCCTCTCCGCGAATCCGGATTGCTGCATCCTTCCAGTGGCCAAACCGTTCTTTGCGGTTGATATATTCATCGGCAAGATTCACGCCCCCGGTGAATGCGGTATGCCCATCTATGACTGCGATCTTGCGGTGATCACGATTGTTATAATGTGTGGAAATGATCGGATATACCGGTGAAAATACTTTGGCTTTGATTCCTGCCTCTTCCAGCATTTCCTGAAAACGATGCGGCAGGTTGTAGAGTTCATTCATCCCGTCGTAGAGAAAACGTACCTCCACACCTTCCTGTACCTTTGCCGTGAGGATTTCAAAGATACTGTCCCACATATAACCCTCTGATACAATAAAATACTCAAGAAAAATAAAATGTTCTGCCGCAAGCAGCGCCTCCTTGAGCGCTTCAAACTTGGCTTCACCACTGGCGTAATATACCGTATCTGTATTTCGGTACAGCGGATAATGCTCCGTCTTGTACAGATAACCGGCCAGCTGCCCCATTCTTCTGTCTTCCCGATACAGCTCCTCGATCACAGCTTCATCCTGACTCAGATAATCACCCGTTTTTTCTTCTATTTCCTGAATCCGTCCACTCAGAACCCTTGCACCAGGCTGAAGCTCAATATAGAGATACAGCAGTCCGCCAAATGCCGGAAACAGCAGCACAAGCGCTGCCCAGCTGATCTGAAATGCCGGATGCTCCATCCGATTCAGGATGATCACCAAGATAAAAATTCCAAACAGCAAATGTCCGCCAAAGTAAACATACACATACTGCGACAAAAAACGAAGCCCGAGGATCAATACCAGAAGCTGGATCAGAAGACAGGCAAGCAAAATGCCGGTTCTTCCGAAAACCAGTTTCAAAAGACCGTTTTTTCCTTTTTTGATCGATAAATCCTTTACTTTCTGCAGCTGCTGTTCCATATACTTCTTCACTCCTATTGACTGCTTTCCTATAGCTATTTCCCAACTACCCAAAGTATACCAGCTTTTTGCAGTTCGTAAAGTTTCTTTTTTACACAAAAGAGCACTGCGGCGAATCATTCCATTCACCCAGTGCTCTTTTTCTGAAATTCATATTATTTTCCTATATGCGCAGTCATCCTGATCCATCACGGCCTTCTCTGCTGCCGCCTCACTACATCACATCTTACGCATTCACTGCCCTGCGTCTGCTGTCCGCAAAACGCTTGATGTTCGATGCATTGACATATTTCGTTACAGCATCGCCCTTCATCACAACCAGTGTCGGTGCCTGCATGATCCCGAATCGTGTCACTGCATCCTGGTCTTCCTCTGCGTCAATCACCTGATATGCTTCCTGCTTGAGCATTTCTTTGGCAATCCTGCAGTTCGGACAGGTCTTTGTCGTAAACAGGAAAAGCTGTTCGTCCTGCAACTGTGCAATTTTATGCTGTGTTTTGGAATCGTCCACCTGTGAACCGAGCTTCTCCGCTGTCTGATCTCCTACTGCAATCTGCTCCTCAGATTCACAGCGGCCATCTTTTTTCTTCAGATGGGAATTGGCAATATCATACAGCTTGCGGTTCTTATACTCCTGTGTCTTGCCGTCATTCCAGTTCTGTACCGGACGATAGTATCCGGTAATGCGGCTGTATACCTCTGTTTTGCCGCCGCAGATCGGGCAGGTGAACTGCTCGCCGTCCAGATAACCATGGTCCTTGCAGATGGAATAAGTCGGTGACATTGTATAGTACGGAAGCTTATAATTCTCTGCTATCTTGCGCACCAGCGCAGCTGCGGACTTCCAGTCCGGAAGACGCTCCCCGAGGAACGCATGAAAAACTGTTCCGGATGTATACAAGGTCTGCAGATCATCCTGAATATCGAGTGCATCAAAAATATCTGAACTGAAGTCTACCGGCAGATGAGAGCTGTTCGTATAGTACGGTGTGTCTCCTTCCTTGCCTGCTGTGATGATCTCCGGCCAGCGTGCACGGTCATGCTTCGCCAGACGGTACGTTGTAGACTCTGCCGGAGTCGCCTCCAGATTGTAGAGATCGCCATACTCCTCCTGATATGTCACAAGACGCTCTCTCATATGATTCAGCACATCTTTTGCAAACTGCTGTGTCTTCTCATTGGTCAGATCTGCACGCAGCCAGTTGGCATTGAGTCCAACCTCATTCATACCGATCAGACCGATCGTTGAAAAGTGATTATCAAAAGAGCCAAGATAACGCTTCGTGTACGGATAAAGACCTTCCTCGAGAAGCTTCGTGATCACATCACGTTTGATTTTCAGTGAACGTGCCGAAATGTCCATCAGACGATCCAGACGGTGATAAAAATCCTGTTCACTCGATGCCAGATATGCGATACGTGGCAGATTGATCGTCACTACGCCTACACTGCCGGTACTCTCACCTGAGCCAAAAAATCCGCCCGTCTTGCGGCGCAGCTCGCGCAGATCAAGACGCAGTCTGCAGCACATACTGCGTACATCACTCGGTTCCATGTCACTGTTGATATAGTTTGAAAAATACGGCGTACCGTATTTGGCTGTCATTGTAAATAATAGCTTATTGTTCTCTGTCTCAGACCAGTCAAAATCCTTTGTGATCGAATAGGTCGGGATCGGATACTGGAACCCGCGGCCGTTCGCATCACCCTCGATCATCGTCTCAATAAAGGCACGATTGATCATATCCATCTCTTTTTTGCAGTCCTTATAACAGAAATCCATCTCCTTGCCGCCTACGATCGCCGGAAGCTCTGCCAGATCATTCGGGACCGTCCAGTCCAGCGTGATGTTGGAAAACGGTGCCTGTGTACCCCAGCGGCTCGGCGTATTCACACCGTAGATAAAGGATTCAATACATTTTTTTACTTCATAATAGGAAAGATTATCTGCCTTGACAAACGGTGCCAGATACGTATCAAATGAGGAAAACGCCTGCGCGCCTGCCCACTCATTCTGCATAATACCAAGGAAATTCACCATCTGATTGCAAAGCACAGACAGATGCTTCGCCGGAGCCGAAGTAATCTTGCCGTTGATTCCGCCAAGTCCTTCCAGGATCAGCTGCTTCAGAGACCAGCCTGCACAGTAACCGGTCAGCATTGACAGATCATGAATATGAATGTCTGCATTGCGGTGTGCCTCAGCGATCTCCTGATCATAAATCTCAGAAAGCCAGTAATTCGCTGTCACCGCACCGGAATTGCTCAGGATCAGTCCGCCCACTGAATATGTCACAGTAGAATTCTCTTTCACGCGCCAGTCTTCCACCTGTACATAGCTGTTGACGATCTCTTTGTAATCCAGAATCGTCGATTTCATATTGCGGATCTTCTCCCGCTGTTTGCGGTAAAGGATATAAGCCTTTGCCACATCAGCATAACCAGCCTGGATCAATACCTGCTCCACGCTGTCCTGCACACTCTCCACATCAATCAGTCCGTCTCTGATCTTCTTCTGAAAATCGGCTGTCACACGAAGCCCAAGAAGATCTACCATGTCTTTGTTGTATTCCATTTGTGTCGCTTCAAACGCTTTTGCTATGGCATCGCCTATTTTCTCCAGATCAAAATCTGCAATCTCTCCATCACGCTTTACTACTCTAAACACAATGTCTCCTCCTGCTCTGTATCGTTCTCTTCTCCCCTCACAGCAGCTCTCCCCGCTGCGCCATGGATTTCAGTATAGCACTGACCTATGGTTAAGTCAACGCCAAAAGCACTAGATATATGTTGTATGCACTGCATAAACACCATATCTAGTGCTCAGATTATTCATTCTATATTCTGACTATTTTTTTCCACTTGACAAACATTCGTTTGTGTGTGTCACTCATAAACATCGACTTTGCTTTGTATACCCTATTCTGTACCCGAAAATGTTGTCGCAACATTTCACATTATTGTCAGTCAATTTCATCCATTACAATACAAGACAAAACAATGAGTGACACATCGTATGATTCTTTATTCATTTTCCACGTATTTCAAATTCTATACGGTTCCATAAATTTCCTTTGGTACGTATGCCCGCACAAATATGCCCTCAGCCTGATACTCTTCCTCCAGCAGCTCTCCTTTTTTGCGGATCAGCTGGATCAGTCCCGCTTTTTCATACGGATACAGACGTTCGATATAAATTTTCTGCTCTCGGAGGATCGTCTCGATGCAGTCTGTGATCTCCGCCATACCAAGTCCCGTATGTGCCGATCCCTTAATGCAGTAGTCTGCACGGAAATCGCGAAATCTCGTGGGTTCCGGCAAAAGATCCTGCTTATTGAATACTGTGATCACCGGCTTGTCACCGGCACCAAGCTCCTGCAGTGTCTCATAGACCACCTGCATCTGTGTCTCCATCTGCGGACTGGATGCATCCGCTACATGGATCAGAATATCGGCACAGCATGCTTCTTCCAGTGTACTTTTGAATGCCTCTACCAGATGGTGCGGCAGCTTTCGGATAAAGCCAACCGTGTCTGTCAGCAGAACCTCCTGCTTGCCGGAGAGCAGGATTCCGCGTGTCGTCGTATCAAGCGTCGCAAACAGCTTCGCATCCTCCAGCACATCCGCTCCGGTCAGACGGCGGAAGATTGCCGATTTTCCAACGGATGTGTAGCCTACCAGTGCGATCACCTTCTGATCGGCTCTCTTGCGGCCGGAACGGATCAGCTCACGATGACGGATCACTTCCTCCAGCTCCTGCTTCAGATGGCTGATCCTGGTTCGGATCACACGGCGATCCATCTCCAGCTTTTTCTCACCCGGACCTCTCGTTCCGATCCCGCCTCCAAGCCTTGACAGAGAATTGCCCAAGCCAGTCAGTCTCGCCGCACGATACTTCAGCTGTGCCAGTTCTACCTGGATCTTACCCTCTCTGGAGGTCGCATGCTTGGCAAAGATATCCAAAATCAAAAGCGTACGATCCATGACTTTACAGTCCAGTTCCTGCTGCAGATTGTTCAGCTGCGCCGGAGAAAGTTCATCATCACAGATGATCCCTGTCGCACCACTCTCCCAAAGCATGCTTCGCACTTCTTCTATCTTGCCTTTTCCTATATAAGTACCCGGATGGATCTTTTCTCTTTTCTGGATCACCGCACCGACTACCTGTGCACCTGCAGTATCCGCCAGATCCCCCAGCTCATTGACGGACTCTTCGGTATCATCCCCGTCTGCCTGCTGTACACCGACCAAAATAACTTTTTCTACAATATCTTCAAATTCTACCACTGTTTTCCTGCTTTCTGTCTCTGAAATTCTGTCCCATATTCGGACACACAATCCTCTTGCCTCATCCTGCTACACAATCATTACCGGGTAGCTAAAAAGGTCCATTCCTTCTGTCCTGCCTCATCCCCCGGATAGCGCTGCACATATTCCTGTGCCTTTGCTTTGGCCGCTGCAAAATCATGTTTTTTCTCATAAGCTGTGATCTCGTTAAAATACAGCTCCTGTTCACTGCTGCTCTCACCTAATGCCAGTCCCTGGCTGATATAGGATAATGCCTCATCATAATTGCCCGAAGCGATCGAGCACATCGCATAACCGTTGAACAGCGCTGCACTGTCTCCAGACTGCTGCTGGATCTTCTGATAGACATCCAGCGCATGGCTGTAATCTTCCTGTGCCAGATATACTTTGGCGATCAGATACATTGCCGGCTCATAGCCTGCCTCCATCGGTCCGATCAGCTGGTTCTGTGCCTGCTCATAGTCCTCAAGATAATAATAGATACGTCCGCGGTTGTAAGAATGCTCCGTATCTTCCCCTTGAATATTCAATGCACTCTGCAGATAGCTGCCGCCCACACCGGACAGATTCAGCTTCTGATAGCAATCATAAATATTCAGATACAGATCATAATCAGCCGGTGTCAGCGCTACCGCTGCATCAAAATCAGAAGCGGCTTCTTCCCGCTGATCCTCATACAGATGGCTTGCTCCGCGCAAAAAGTAAGCCGCCGCACTGCCTTCCTCTGATGCATCCAGTATATCTCCGCAGCTGATGATCACATCATCATACTTGCCCTGCCGATACTGCGCAGTTGCCAGATACAGCTGTACATCCTGCACATTTTCAGGCTGGCGGCTGTCCGCACATTCCAGCGCTGCTTCAAACGCCTGCTCTGCATCCTCATACTGTGCAAGTCCCAGGTAGGCAATGCCCAGCCCGCGATAAGCAAGCATCTGCTGTTCATCCTCCTGAACCGCCTGTGCAAAAAGCTCCAGCGCCTGCTGATAATTCTCTTTTTCAAGCTCTGCGATTCCCTGTGTTGTCTTATTTCCGGTTGCCTGTCCCATTGCACAGCCGCCGAGCAAAAACATTGCAGAGAGCATTGCGATCCCTGCTGTATATCTCATCTTTTTCTTCATTCCATATTCCTTTCTTCTGTCAGCTCCACATGAAAATCCCTCAAAACTCAGGCATCTTCACGGCTGTGTACCATCATAGCACAAATGCCTCAAATAGTAAACAAATCACGTTCCTGAAAAAAGAATCCCCAAATGCATCTTTTCATGGTAAGATAGGCTTAGATTTTCAGTTTATACATAAAGGAGGCCATCTATGTCATCTACAACAGGTTTGATCCATATTTACTGTGGAAACGGCAAAGGCAAAACAACCACCGGTATGGGACTATGTGCCAGAGCGGCCGGATTCGGCTACAAGGTGCTGATCTATCAGTTTATGAAGGACAATTCCACGAGTGAACGTGCCGTACTGAATTTAAGCGATAATATCACATTTTTGGAAGGACTTTCCAAAGAAAAATTCAGTTTCCGGATGACCGCAGAAGAAAAAGCAGAACATCTGGCATTTTATGAGAGCCAGTTTCATATGGTAACGCAGAAAGCCATTGATGATCACTTCGATGTGCTGTTCTTGGATGAAGCAGTCTATGCGATCCGCTCCGGCCTGCTCTCTGAGACGCTGCTCCTCGATTTTCTGAAAAACAAACCGGAGCATCTCGAGGTCATCCTGACCGGTCAGGATCCAAGTCCTGCACTGATCGAAGCAGCAGACTACGTATCCGAGATCAAAAAAATCAAGCACCCCTATGACAAAGGGATGCCTGCAAGAAAAGGTATCGAAAAATAATGTAAAAGGAGAAGCTACACTATGCAGCCAATTATCGGCATTCTTGCCACTATCCAAGAACTCCACAATGTTCCGGGGTTCACCCACCTTGACAATTCCTACGTTGTCTCCGTCAGTCAGGCCGGCGGAGTCCCGATCGTGATCCCGACCCGCCTGACTGAGGAAGAGCGAAAACGAATCGTCGCACTCTGCGACGGCTTCGTATTCAGCGGCGGCATTGACATCACACCGTCTCTTTTCGGCGAAGATGCCCATGCCGGAATCGAGGAATGTCACTTCGGTCTGGATCAGCTTCAGCTCTCTATGATGCACGACGTACTGCGCGCACGCAAACCGCTCCTCGGTATCTGCCGCGGTCATCAGCTGCTGAACGTTGCCTGCGGCGGCACACTCTATCAGGATCTCTCCGAACTGCCTGGCGTATGCCTCAAACATCGGCAGGAGACCCCATTTGGCGATCTCGCTCATCGCGTCACGATTGCGGAAGATTCTCAGCTCGCTGATCTGTTCGGAACCAGCATTATGGTCAACAGCTATCATCATCAGGCCGTAAAGGATCCTGGACGCGGTATACGCATCACTGCCTATTCCGCAGATCATGTTGCAGAGGCGATCGAGCTGACTGATTATCCATTCGCTGTCGGCGTGCAGTGGCATCCGGAACGCATGATCTCAACCGGAGACCGAAGCATGCTGCCGCTCCTCGAAAAACTGGTAGAAGCATCAAGCGTTACAGACTATCCCTTGACGAACTGACTTCACGCAAAAACTTCTGCGTCATTCGTCTGGAAATGAATCTGTCAATACACTAGCATAAAAAACGGTTGCAAACCACCAATTTCCCTTTGAAATCTGTCAACTGGCGGTTGCAACCGTGCGTTTCTTTATTTAGTTTCCGGTTCTACTTCAATCTTGCGGATTTCTTTTGTACGGATTTCCTTGCAGATCTCATCGATGAAAGTCTCAAGCGGCTTCTGTCCCTCGTCGCCTTTGTAACGACTTCTGACAGATACCAGTCCCTCTGCTTCCTCGTTTGCACCGACAACCAGCATGTACGGTACTTTTTTCAGTCTTGCCTCACGGATCTTGAAGCCGATCTTCTCGGAACGTCCGTCCAGTGTCACATCTACGCCGTTCTTTGCCAGCTCTTTGCGTACTTTTTCAGCATAATCCATGTACTTGTCAGAGATTGGAAGCACGCGTACCTGTTCCGGACACAGCCAAGTCGGGAACAGACCTGCATATTTCTCGATCAGCCATGCCAGTGTTCTCTCATAACAGCCCAGTGAAGTTCTGTGTACGATGTACGGACGAACCTTGCTGCCGTCTTTGTCGATGAAGTACATATCAAACTTCTCTGCGATCGCACAGTCAAGCTGGATTGTGATCATTGTATCTTCTTTGCCGTAAACGTTCTTCGCCTGAATATCGATCTTCGGACCGTAGAATGCAGCTTCGCCTTCTGCTTCTGTAAAGTTTACGTTATTCTTCTGCAGAATGTGACGGATCGTGCCCTGTGTGGACTCCCAGTATTCCTCATCACCAAGGTATTTCTCTGTGTTGTTCGGATCCCACTTGGACAGACGGTAGGTAACGTCATCCTGCAGACCAAGTGTCTTGAGCACATACATTGCCAGCTCCAGACAGCTCTGCAGCTCAGACTCTGCCTGATCCGGACGGATCACGTTGTGGCCCTCAGAGATTGTGAACTGACGTACACGAGTCAGACCATGCATCTCACCGGAATCCTCGTTACGGAACAGAGTAGAAGTCTCACCCATACGATACGGAAGATCACGGTAGGATTTCTGAGAATTCTTATATACATAATACTGGAACGGACAGGTCATCGGACGAAGTGCAAATACTTCTTTGTCCTTCTCTTCATCGCCAAGTACAAACATACCTTCTTTATAATGATCCCAGTGTCCGGAAATCTTGTAGAGGTCACTCTTTGCCATCAGCGGAGTCTTGGTGCGGACATAGCCCCACTCTTTATCCTCCAGATCCTCGATCCATCTCTGCAGCTTCTGGATCATCTTTACACCGTTCGGAAGGATCAGCGGAAGTCCCTGTCCGACTACATCAACAGTCGCAAACAGCTCCATCTCACGACCAAGTCTGTTGTGGTCACGTCTCTTGATATCCTCAAGATGCTCCAGATGTGCATTCAGGTCATCTTTGTTGGAGTATGCAGTTGCGTAAATACGCTGAAGCTGTGCTTTTTTCTCATCACCTCTCCAGTAAGCCATAGAGGAAGAAAGCAGCTTGTATGCTTTGATATTCTTGGTGCTCATCATATGCGGTCCTGCACAGAGATCAACAAATTCGCCCTGCTGATAGAAGGAAATTTCAGAACCTTCCGGAAGATCCTGAATCAGTTCTACCTTGTATGGCTCGCCCTTTTCTTCCATAAACTTGATCGCTTCTTCTCTCGGCAGAGTAAAGCGTGTCAGCTTATCGCCTTTTTTGATGATCTTCTTCATCTCTTTTTCGATGTTGTCCAGATCTTCTCTGGAGAACGGTGCATGATCGAAGTCATAGTAAAAACCATCTTCGATTGCCGGTCCGATCGCCAGCTTTGCATCCGGGAACAGATTCTGAACGGCCTGTGCCATAACATGAGATGCGGTATGACGCAGTACTTTCAGACCTTCTTTGTCATTGGCTGTGAGCAGATTCAGTGTACAGTCCTCTGTAAGCTCTGTGCGCAGATCAACTACTTCTCCATTCACTTCACCGGCTACAGCCACACGTGCCAGACCTTCACTGATGTCCTTCGCTACATCGAAGACAGAAACGGCCTGCGCATATTCCTTTACAGAACCATCTTTTAATGTGATTTTCATGTCGTTTTCCTCTTTTCTTTTCCATTATTCTTACGAAAACATACGCGAATTTTATACCGAACGACTGCCCTTGCATCATATATCTTTGCAAACACATTCGCATTCCGTTCGTCTCGCAGCGGTACTAAATTCGTTCGTCGCCTGCGGCTCGAACTCATTAAGTGCCGGCGGACTCACAGGGTTTGCAAAGATATATGATGCAGTGCCAGTCTGTCTTACTATAATTTAGGAAACTATTTTTTCGAAACAGATTGTCGTGGAAAATGTATACCAGATGAAAACCCTATGAAGCCGCCGGTACTTAGCAAATCCGAGCCGCAGGCGACGGATGCGCTTAGTATCCGCTGCGAGCTGAATGGAGCGGGAGCGTGTTTTCATTGGTATATATTTTCCAGACAATCGTCCGGTAAAAATCTGTCCAAGGCATCGTACTTTGCACTGTGTTTTCGCATTCAAAAAGCTCGTCCCATGTAAT
>CAZEPO010000003.1:0-38945 GCA_964514125.1 uncultured Lachnospiraceae bacterium | reverse complement strand
CATGACCGCTGACACCCGGCAGACGGCAGATCTCCGCTCTGACCTCGATTTCCTCTCCAAACAGCTTTACATTTGTCACACCTTCCAGCAATGCTCTTCCCAGTGTCCCTGCCGCCTGATAGCCGACAAACAGCACGGTCGATTCCGGTCTCCAGAGATTGTGTTTCAGATGATGTTTGATCCGTCCTGCATCACACATACCGCTGGCGGAAAGGATGATCTTCGGTGTCATATTTTCATTGATCGCCTTAGACTCATCGCTGGTGACTGCCGTCTTCAGACCGGTAAAACCAATCGGATTGATCCCTTGCTGGATCAGTGCGATCGCTTCCTCATCATAATCACTCCACATATGCTCCCGGAAGATATTGGTCGCCTCGATCGCCAGCGGACTGTCCACCCAAACCTCAAAATCCTCATGTCCGCTGACCATTTTTTCCTGTTTGATCTGCCGGATAAAATACAGCATCTCCTGTGTCCTGCCTACTGCAAAGGAAGGGATGACGACGTTGCCGCCCCGGTCAAAGGTACGCTGGATCACCTCCGTCAATGCCTTTGCATAATCCGGCGGTGTATCATGGCTGCGGTCTCCATAGGTTGATTCCATGATCACATAATCCGCACGGTCCGGATACTGCGGATCGCGGATCAGCGGCTGATTCACATTGCCGATATCGCCGGAAAAAACAAGTTTTTTCTCGATTCCGTCTTCGCTGACCCAGACCTCGATCGATGAGGAACCCAGCAAATGTCCGGCATCAATGAAACGGATCTTCAAACCTTCGCCAATCCGAACCTCCTTGTCGTAAGGACATCGCACAAAACAGGAAAGGACACCGATCGCATCGTCCATATCATAGAGCGGCTCCACCAATTCTCTGGCGGCACGTTTGCCCTTGCGGTTCTTCCATTCTGCCTCAAACATCTGGATATGCGCACTGTCTCGCAGCATGATCTCGCAGAGATCTCCGGTCGATGCAGTGGCAAATACCTGTCCGCGGAACCCTCGTTTGTAAAGAAGTGGCAAAAGCCCGGAGTGATCCATGTGTGCATGGGTCAGCAATACCATATCCACTTCTGCCGCACTGATCGGCATCGGCACATTTTCATAAAGATCCGGCCCCTGCTCCATGCCATAATCGACCAGAATCTTCTTCTCACATGCTTCCAGCAAAAAACAACTGCCCGTTACCTCATGTGTCGCACCCAAAAAAGTAAGTTTCATAACATGCACTCCTTTCACTTTGTTTTTCTTTACATTCCAATATCCTGTTTCTCTTTTGTAAATATATTATACCATAAGAATGGGAAAGTAGCAGCTGAACTTAAAAAAACGATCTCTCGATAACAGTCATCAAAGAGATCGTTCTTTCATATACATTTTCAGTTAAGACATGTCTGTTTCTCCTGATATTTCATCAGACCAGAACAGCAAAGTCCCTGCTCTTTTCCAGGTACGACCGGGATATGATAATATCCTTTCTCACAGATCTGCTTGGCAAAAGCAGCATTCAGTTCTTCATCCATGCTGATATAGTAGGTCTTGCAGTCCCCTTCCATCGAGAGCTCCCAGTCCCCGCCTTTGCAGAACAATTCCGCTTTTTGGAACGCCATTGGCAATGCCAGAAAACGCAGCCTCCACGGCTGTTGTTCTGCGTCTGCACGAATCTGACTGATCGTATCGCTGTTCCCTGTTCCCGCAAGCAAAAGAGTTCCCGTCAGCTGACCCAACTGATCATAGTTCCCCTGATACTTACAAAGATCATAATCCTGATGCAGCACACAGCCAAGTGCACATCCATATCCGTCTGGCTGCGGTTTGGTACGGCATCGTCTGCAATGATTTGTCGCTTTGACACTCATAACACAGTCCATGATCGGCGTTCTGTCTTCACTGACAGAATCCAGTCCATGCATCATTACCACAGAACCGACTTCGTAAGATTTCAAAAAGACATTCCATCCCAGCCTTTTCCAGCACCAGGACGGCTTCTGCTTAGACAGTCGGATCACCTGTCCTGCCTTCAGATTCTCCCCGGAATCCTCACCAGCAAATAATACAAGTACCTCTGCATCCGTCTGCCCGCTCAGTCTCTGCCACGTTTTGCGTGTCTTCGCATCGCTGCTCCCCAAAACAACCAGATCCACATGATCCGGACATACAAATCCCACGGAATCCTCCTGCCGATTCACAGCATTTTCTATGCTCTTCAGATACAGAATTCTGATCTGTTCCTCTGTATCCGTCTCCGTCAGTTCCACAAAATGCATAAAGCAGCCATTTGTTTCTTCAAAAAGAAACCGGAAATATTTCATGTTCATAACCCTTCTCCCTGTGCCCCAAAAGGTCTTCCTGCTGTTTTCAGGCGATTTGAAACGGAGCAGCGGCTGCTCCGTTCAGCCACAGCAGAAGGCCCTTTTCCGCTGTGGCTGCCTTTTTAAGACACCTATCTCTGTACAGTTTTCTGTACTTTTCTGTTTTGTAGTTTTGTACGTCAACTCCAGGTATACAAAAATATAGTATGCGACATGTGTTTCCTTTTGTAATACCTGTAACTAACGCTGCTCTGTACGTCTCTCCGTCGCCGGCTCCTTCCGGATGTGTAGGAGCATCCGGAAGGAACAAGCTCCGAAAAAGGAACGTAAAATATGACTGAGATCCCCCGGATCTCAGGTCTCAAAGGCTGAATCAATCAACCCAGAAACCGTTGGAACAGCCGATGCCGGAATCGAACCATATGCCATACAACAGACGAAAGTCAGCGCTGCTGCTACTTCACACCTTCGCTTCATGATTTTCCTCCTTTCATCGGTGCTTACATAGATATTAACGCTGACTTTTTCGATTTATGACGCATAAATTACAAAAAATAAATATTTTTTACGATTTCTTTCATTTTCTCTGACTAAATTGCTCCAGTCAAAATGTCGTTTCCTCCCACACACCCTTTTCTATCAGTTCTTCTTTGATCTTCTGAAACAGATTACCTGAGGCTCCCATGCCCATCAGCTTTGAGTCATTTACAAGCTGTGCTTCCAATTCATCCGCCTCCCGCATCAAATCTTTCTTGAGAAGTTCATCCAGAAACAGGTCCTCAGAATCGTTCTGATCAAACTGAAGCGGTATTATTTTTTCTATATTTTTCTTTTTTCTGCTCATCCCGTACTCAAGTCCCTTCTTGACTTTTTTTTATTAGCGGTTAAACTGATAATCAGACGGATATGTTTGTCCGAGCTTTATTATCTTACAAAAACTGGAGGATTTTATGAAACGAATTGTTCTTACTGGCGGCGGTACAGCCGGCCATGTCACTCCGAATATCGCGCTGATCCCAAGTCTTCAGGCTCTTGGCTACGATATTCAATATATTGGTTCCTATGATGGTATTGAAAAAAAACTGATCGAAGAATTCGGGATTCCGTATCATGGAATCGCTTCAGGAAAACTGCGGCGCTACTTTGACTGGAAAAACTTTTCTGATCCATTCCGTGTTGTGAAAGGATTCTTCCAGGCCAAATCTCTGCTCAAAGAACTGAACCCGGATATTATTTTTTCCAAAGGCGGCTTCGTCACTGTACCAGTCGTACAGGCTGCCAAATCACTGCATGTTCCGGTCATCATTCATGAATCTGATATGACTCCGGGACTCGCCAATAAACTGGCCATCCCTGCAGCATCCAAAGTATGTTGTAATTTTCCTGAAACTATTCCGCACCTGCCTGCAGGCAAAGCTGTAGTGACCGGATCTCCGATCCGCGAGGAACTCAGAAGCGGAAATCGTCTGGCTGCACTCAAATTCTGCGGTTTCACAGCAGACAAACCTGTTCTGCTCATCATCGGCGGAAGTCTTGGTTCTGTAGCAGTCAACCGTGCGATCCGCGGTATCCTTCCGGAATTGCTGAACTCCTTTCAGGTTATTCACCTGTGCGGAAAAGGCAACCTGGACGAATCCCTGAACGGCACCGCCGGATATGTACAGTTTGAATATATCAAACAGGAGCTTGCGGATCTTTTTGCCCTCGCTGATGTCGTGGTATCCCGCGCCGGTGCAAATGCAATCTGCGAACTGCTGGATCTGCACAAGCCAAATCTGCTGATTCCGCTTTCAGCAGCTGCCAGCCGCGGTGACCAGATCCTGAATGCTCGTTCGTTCCAGAAACAAGGCTTCAGCGAAGTGTTGGAAGAAGAAACGCTCACACCAGAACTGCTCCTTTCCACGATCACTTCACTCTATGAAAACCGCGAAAAGTACATCTCTGCCATGTCCAAGAGTGATGCAAGCAATGCTGTTGAAAAAATCATAGCTCTGATTGAGGAACTTGTTGGAAATAAAAATGAGAATGAGAAAATAATTCCATTCAGATAAGCAGTATATCTGCCGCAAAATGCCTGTACTGGTATCCAGTGCCAAGCACTTTGCGGCAGATTTTTTCAGATATTTATTTGTCGGGATATTCTTCTCCGAACTTCTGCCTGATATAGGTTCTGGCTCTGTACATTCTTGCACGCAGGACATTCACTGGAACATGCAGCCTTCCGGCTGCTTCCTCATAAGAAAGTCCTTCCACACAGCACAGCATCAATGCTTCAAACCAAAGCATGTTCACTTCCCTGACTTCTCTCAAAATCCGTCCTGTCAGTTCCCGGTCATTCAGACGTTTTGCATAAAGCTCCATGCTCTCTTCCATCAAAATATTCCCAGATTCCGAAACCGACGTATCTACATAAATCTCCTTCTTGACCTTGCGCTTTCTTGCATAGTCAATAATCGCATTCTGTGTACATCTTATCAGCCACGCCTTCACCAGATCCGGCTGTACTTTGTCCATATTCATATAAAGTGCAACATAAACCTGCTGACAGATTTCCTGAGCAACCTGATAATCGTCAAGCTTCACCATAACCAAGCGGATGATAAGATTCTTATATCTTAGAAAATATTCCTCGAATTTCTCATTCTTCATCCAATCAAACCCTTTATCCTTCTTACTTCATTGTTACATTTTATTGAAACAACTTCAAAATCTCCTGCTTATCCTCTTCTGGCAATGTACCCGGTGTCCATGTCACGTTTACGGTATCATTCTGATACCGCGGAATCAGATGCAGGTGAAAATGAAATACCGTCTGCCCTGCCGCCTCTCCATTATTCTGTACTACATTGATGCCGTCTGCTCCAAGTCCCTTCTGCAGCTTGGATGCTATCTGCTTGGCAAGCGGCATTACCTTTGCCGCAAGTTCATCTGGCAGATCAAACAGATTGGCTGCATGCTGTTTCGGAAGAATCAGCGCATGACCCTTTGATGCTGGGCCAAGATCCAGGATCACGCGAAAGTCTTCGTCTTCATACAGTGTGGCAGCCGGAATTTCTCCATTCGCGATTTTGCAAAAAATACAGTTTTCAGTCAATTTTCTTCCCTCCTTTCAAATTTTCTTAGATCATGTCGCATACTATACTTATATTTTATGAATAGCGTCGCAAATTGTCAATGGATTATCGTTGTGAGTTTTTTAACAATTTCGTCGTTTTTGCGGCAAAATCAGTGGATTGATTCTGTCGAATCCCGTCGCAAACTGTCAATGAATTCTCATTGCACATTTGAGTGACCAATGCTACAGTTAACATATATTTTTGTTGCAAAGGAGAACACTATGAAACATCCTGACGCTGAATTCTGCAGCAGCTGCACGAAACTTGCAGAACAAAATAAACAATACCATGCTCTGATCTCTCAGATTTCACATGAAATACGCAATCCGCTCACACTGATCTACAGTTCTCTTCAGCTGATTGAAAAGGAATGCCCTTCTGTCTCCGAAACGGCACTCTGGCCACAGGTTCGTCAGGATATCCAGGACACAATTCGCCTGTTACAAGATATTTCTGTTTTGAACCGCAGTACCGTATCCGCCAAAGAGTACTTCCCTATTTATCCGCTGCTGCATGGCATTGCTGTCTCTTTTCAGCCCTTGATGCGTGAAAGACAGATTTCTTTTACTGCAGATCTTGCCCCACAGCTTCAACACTGCACGCTCTTCGGCGATCCGATATTATTAAAGGAGGCTCTGTGGAACCTCCTGTTAAATGCGTCAGATGCAGTCGCATCTCATATAGATGACAGTCAGATCATTCTGACTGCCGCCGTTTTTCATCACCAGCTTCAGATCCACGTCTGCGACAACGGTATCGGCATTCCGGACGAATTTCTGCCGACACTGTTTGATCCATTCGTAACCCACAAATCCGGCGGAACCGGACTTGGACTGTGTATTGCCAAAAGTGCTGCTCTGCAGCATGGCGGAACCCTGACGGTAAAAACCAGATCGGATCAAACCTTCTGTACGGACTTCTGTCTCTCACTTCCGCTCAGCGAACCTGACAGCCGCCAAAATAATTAGCAGCTTCGTCTGCCAAAAGAAACAGCGCAATCAGTATAGTTCATCGTAGTCGGTAACTGGTATCCGATCCGGCTGCCTCGTTCCCGACTGCTTTATCTTTCTCCAAAACAAAAGGGCAATCAGAAATCCTGTCACAAATCCGCCTGCATGTGCCATATAATTGGTACCTACAGAAGTAAAGCCCTCCAACAGCGACAATGCAGCCAGCATCAGAAGACGCGGACCGGAATAATCCAGCAGTTTTCCTTTATTCAGGATCACCGCACAGGCCAGTGCTCCGACTACCGCAAAGATTGCGCCCGACGCACCCGCAGAGATCCAGTATTCTTCCCGATTCCACTCATAGAAGGTCGAAACGATATTTCCGCCAAGGCCTCCGACCAGATAGATCAGCAGATAGCGTACCTTACCGACCGTTTTTTCCAGTGTATCGCCAAGAAAGATCAGCATGAGCATATTGTAGAAAAGATGCTCGGTACCAAAATGCAGAAACATTGCAGTAAAAAGCCGCCAGTATTCTCTGCCGACCACCACTGCAGGTGCATAAGAACCTCCATGACTCAGAATAAAATATGCATCCTCTGTATCTCCCAAAACATCAAGCACCAGAAATACCGCAACATTGATGATTATCAAAAACAGATTCACCGGTTGTCTTGACCGCAAAAATGTTGTCAATTCTTTCACTATCTTGTATCTCCTATCTTATCATTCTCACGATTTTTTCGTGAATGCAGACTGCTGTGCAGTATCTGCGTCCAAAATAGCACCCTCTGTTTTCTTTGTCAATCATTGCATTTCTGTTTTTTTTACGCTATACTCTCAAAAAATGTAACCGTTCACTCCGCACGTCTGTGTAAGAGCACTTTTCTGTTTTTGCTATCTTGCAACGAATTTTACTCGTAAAACAGCGTCCCAAAAGAAAGAATATACTATATGAAAGACATTGCTTATATCAAATTAATCGAAGAAATTTCTCTGAACGCCTGGCCTTCCCACAAAATGGAACTCTACGATGGCTGGCTGATCCGCTTTTCTCACAATTACACACACCGGACCAACAGTGTCACTCAGGTCGGTTCCTCTCTGGTTCCTGTGGAAGAAAAAATCCAGTACTGCGAGAAAATCTATCAAAACTACCATACCCCGGCAATCTTCAAGATCAGCCCCCTGCTCGATCCTTCCTTCGATGCACTCCTTGAGCAAAAAGGATATGAGATCCAGCATGTCACCGAGACAATGACAATGGATTTCTCAGACTTTCATCCTTATCCTTCGCTCTCGGCAGAGTACGAATATTATGGCAGAAATTCCGGTCTTCCTTCTTTTGTGGAATACCCGGACGATACACTTGTGATCCTGCAGGATCGAATTTCAGATGAATGGATCAGCTCCCTGTTCCGTCTCAACGGCACCACCAATCCGACGCTGCGCCGCATTGTTCCTTCTATGTTCAAAGCAATCCCCAAAGAAACCATCGTAGCCAGCATCGAAATCGACGGCCGCATGGTTGCCTCCGGCCTCGGAATTCTTGACCGTGATCACGTCGGATTGTATGCAATCTACGTAGATCCAAGCTGCCGCCGCAAAAATTTTGCCCGTGCGATCTGCAGTACGATTTTGTCAGAGGCACGCAAAAAACAGGTCAGCAAGGCATACCTTCAGGTTGTACAGGGAAATACCTATGCCAAGCACCTATATTCCTCTCTTGGCTTTGAAGATCTGTATACCTACTGGTTCCGTGTCAAGTCTGAGTAAATCATACGCTTGCATCACATCCGAACAGCCCGGTATCGAATCTGCGCAAATGTGATCTGATCTCCTTCTGAAAATTCTTTTTCTTCCTGTGGGTGAAGACGCTCTCCATTGCAGATCGTTCCGTTTCTGCTGTTCAGATCCTTTACAAAAAACTGCCCGTTTCTGGCTTCCAACCGGGCATGCATACGGCTTACCGCAGGAGAATTCAGGATCACATCGGATTCTCCTTTTCGTTTGCCTATATACAAGACACCTTCTTCCAGACAGATATCCGGATACAAACCGCTCTCTGCTGTTCCACTCATGCAGATCAGCCGGATTCCCGCAGACTCTGTGTCGCTTGTCAGACAGCAGGTCTCGCCTATCTCCTCATCGCTTTCCCGATACATTTCCCGTTGAAGCGCTTCATATCCCAGATCTTCGTCCTCATAATCCTCAAATGCCGGTCTCTTCTTCTTTTTCAATTTTCGTTTTTTCCAGAAGCGATTGGCAAGCATTTCTGCTGACAGCATCAGGAAAAACATTCCTCCCGCTTCTGTCAGTTGTATAAGCTGAAAATAATACAGGATTTCTATCACAGCCAAAAAAAATAAAGTTGAGAGCAGTACAAGCGGATGCACTTTTTCAAAAAGCCAATCCAATTTTTTCGCAGTTTTTTTGTTTCTCCGTTCCTTATGGACAACCTGATACAGTTCCTGTTCAATCTCGTCCTCATATTCCTCATAAGATTCTGAAATTCTCTTTTTTCCCAAGGTTTCAGACGACGCGATTTCCGGTCTCTCAATCGGCTCGCTTCTGACAGCTTCCTGCTCCGGATCCATTCTGAATGCCTTTTCTCTGCAGATCAATTCTCTCCAAATCTGACTCAGACTGAAATTTTCTTCACATACCTTCTGATAAAAACGATATCCGAGTGCAACTGCCGCTTCTTCTTCATGATCAAGCTTTTTCAAAATGAATTCTGCCAGCAATCGGATTTCTGTTTCCTGACATTTTTCCGGGAAATAGCAAAATGCAGCTCTGCGATCTGTACCGACCAGAATATAATCCGGTGCAAAGATCAGATCAGAGGGATCCAGCAAATACTTCTGCATCGCTTCCATGGTATCCTGAATATCAGTCAGCACGCTCAAAATATCCTGATACCGCATAGGCTTGCGTTCATAAAGACTGCTCAGCGGCTGCCGTGATGTGATCTCATAATGAAGGTATCGTCTGCCGTCCCGTCCAGAGCTGTGAAACGGCAAAAGTCCTGCAATCTCATTTTGTTCTGCCATCTGCAGACGATACCCGTCCTGCTGCCCCTGCTCTAATTCCAGGATCAGATAATTGTTCTGTAAATCTCTCTTATATTCTGCGTTCACTGATCTCCACCACCCAAAAGTGCTCCTGCTCCTCTGATCTTGCGAATCGTATCAGAAGGCTTTAAGATTTTTCCATTCCACTGTGTTTGAATCCGCAGCTGACTACCAGAGAAATATTTCATGACCATACCGGGCACCGGATACACTGCCTTCCATGACGCCACTACCTCTTTCGCCCCAACTGCGGCATTACCTGACAGATTTCGGCTGCCCAGCAGCCGCTTCTGTCCAAGCTGTTTCTTGACCTTAGCCGCAGCTGCGCTGCGCTCTTTTGCCGTAAGGAAATTGCTGCCGGCTGATGCTGCTTCACAGGTCACTGCCTGAATCACTGCCCGGTCATGCACATAAAAGGTCACGATCAAAAGCGCTGCCAATATAAAAAAAGTCATCGAAAACACCAACGCTCCTTCTACTGTATAGCTTCCACGCAAGCATGCTTTTTGCTCGGAATTATATTTTTTTGATTCTTCCATTCTCATTCCCAACATCCCATTCCTTTCTCTCAAGGCACTGCTGCTGTCATCTGCGGCAGGAGCATGATCCATCCCAAAAGCAAAAATGGTACAAATGGAATTTCCCGCCTGCGGTCTGCTCTGCAGATGACCAGCAGGCCAAGTGACCAGAGTGCAGAAAAGAAAAAAGCCCATAGGATCAGTTCCATGCAGCGCTCTATCCCAAGAGAAAATCCACAGCCTAAGATCAGGCAGGAATCTCCATATCCGATCGCCTCTCTGGTCACCCACGAGAGAAACAAAGCGACCGCACCAGGAATAAAAGCAAGACTCATCTCCTTAAGCAGTCCGATTCCTTTATCCATTAGTCCTTCATCTATACATAAGTACTTCATCCCTAATCCAGACAGTGCAAACAGCAGATACATGCTGATAATCTTTCTTGAAATTTGTTTTTCCTGTATATCTTTTCGCAGACAAAGCAGATACACAATTCCAGTCAAACTATACTGCAGCATATTGCCTCCTAATTTTCATGCTTCCCACATTTTGAGCAGCTTCTCAAATGACTTGCCTGCTCCTTTGTCATTCGGCGTACAGTTCGCTTCAAACCGCTGCATGAAAGCGAGCTATGATAACGATTGCCTTCATTTGTGATATATACTGTGCTGCTGCCGAAGTTTCCGCATTTTTCACAGATATGATAGATCTCGCCGCTATTGTTGCGACGTGTTCCAAGCTCTGACACAGATATTTCCTGAACAGAAAGCTTCAAATGCGTACATTCCAAATCTTCATGATAAACACTGCCTGTAATCGTCACATACACATATTCTGATGCATCGCTTCCATCCGACGGATCACTGTCAGAAGACGGTAATTTTCTCCCTACCCAGGCCCGCACACAGGCACACTGTATAAAAAAATTCCATGGAAGACCGACTGTTCCGATCGGCGTTCGTATCTGATAGGTCAGCACCAGATTGATCATCTCGTTCTCTTCCAAAAAAGAAGAAAGCAGCATATTTGCATTTTTGATGCAGGATGTATCTGAGGTTTTTGAAAAAACCTGATGCTGTGCTGCCGCCGCCGAAAGCGCACCCGCTGCAGCTTCGATCATCCCATCCGTTTCTCCGCCATATGTGGTGATGTACGCTGCTGCTGCCATAGATTTGCCGGTATCCGCCAGCGCAGTACCCAACTGTACAGCTGCATCCATACATCGTCCATACTGAAGAACAGTAATCATCACAAAAAGAAATAATGGGAGAACCAAGGATGCTTCCAGTGTCAAAGATGCCTTCTGCGGAGCAAAAAAGAATGTTTCTGTATTCTTAACTTTGCCAGTGAACAGACAGTTTTGGGGAGAACTTTTGCCCTTTCTAATTTTTTTCCAAAAAGAATTTTGTGTAATAGATTTGATTTTTTTATGAATTGATGACTTTGATCCATGCACGAAATACAGAAACATTCTTTTTCACCCCGCTCTCATCTTTTAATAACCGATACTTCCGTTCTGAGAAAACTCAGTATCAGATGTACGAACCCCCATCACCGCTGCTGGCAGACGCAAAAAGACACTTCTGCACTTCCACTCTGCACTGGTCTTTACTGCCACTACACAGTTTTGTACCTCAAATTTCGGAAGTTCTCCATTTTGCTGAAGATCCAGCTGAATCAGATCCAGCGCTCTCATTTTCTGACTCGAAAGATTACCCATATGAAGCAAGACCCGAAGGTATCCATCATAGGACATTCCATCCTGGTTTCCATCTGCACCATTTCTGAGTATTTCTGCAAGCTGACCCAAATTCTCCACAGACAGCTGCCAGCTGTCCGGCGTTTTATTGAGAGGAACCTTTCCGCCGTCAAGCAGGATTCTTACATCGATCAGGCTTTCTCCATAAGCCCACGCAAGCAGAATTGCCTGACCAGTCGCTGCTGTCAGCGCCGGAATCCCAAGAAATCCAGTCAACGATACGGCAAGTCCATTCGCCTGCGACGAAATCTGTGGATCACTCATGCAATACAGATAATTCATACCTTCCCGCAGCAGCAAGAGCCGATTGACGACATATTTCAGATTCTCCCGATCTGACTTCTTTCCTCCTAGAAGATATTCCACCTGATAGTCTAATACCGCATCCTCTTCCGTTTCTGTAAAACAGGAAAAATACCGCATAAGATACTCCCGAAACAGCACATTCGCCATAACCCCGCTCTGCGTTTTTTCTATTTTCATCGTTCCTTTGCGCAGTCCGCCTCTGGAGGGGAGCTTCCGTAATGTGATTTTTTTGCCGGATATCTGTTTATCACCTACCACCAGTTCAAGCATGCTTTTTTTTCGAAGCTTGGCAATTTCTTTCAATGGATTTTCCGGTTCCTCTGCCGGTACAAGCTGTGTCGGCTCACCTACGATTATCTCGGAAGCCGCCTCCGATTCCAGACTTTCCATTTTCTGTTGTTTTTGTTCTTCCAGACCTGCCAATGTCTCTTCATTCGCTTTCTGCTGATTTTCATAGGACTTTTGAGAATCCCTGATCTCAGTCACTGCATCCCGGTATTCCATCAGCTCTTCTACCGCAAACAAACCAATATTCTGCTTCATAAAAGAGACTGCCTGCTGGTAAAAAGCTTCTCCCTTCTGGTCTGTGAGCAGTGCATACGCATCCACACTTGTCTTCACAAGATCCAGATTCCAGGGATCAAAGCACAGACTGCTAAGTCCTTCTGCTTTCGGATCGGTATTCAAAGACAGGAAGTTTTCCAAATGCTCCTTGACATTTTTAATCTGAAACTTTCCGCTTCCATAGGCACCGTCCACTGCAAACAGCTCATATCGTTCCAACAGCTCCGGTTCAAATTCACTGAGCAGAGAAAGATTCCCCATTCCAATTATATTTGCGGTCTGTGCTTTTGCTCCCTGTATTCTTGCTGACTCGATCACAGTACAGATCAGCGCCAGAAACAGCATACAGGTCAAACTCAAAAAAATGGTAATAGATCCCTTCTGTTCGCCGCTGTACATATTTCCCCCTTATATACTGTTACTCTGACTGACAATCTTGCTGAAGATCGAATTGACCAGATTAGTCAGCTGTTTTTTGAATATAATAACAATGCCAATTATGACTACTAAAACTAAAATAATCTCTACCACACCTGCACCTGATTCATCTTTTAAAAACTCCTGAATATGTTCCATGCCCTTCTCCTTTCCTTCTTATCCCATAATAAAAGCTTCAAAATGACAGAAAAGCCGGTACCATCAAAATGGCAAGCACAACGATCAGCATCAATCCCATCGGAAGCAGCAGCTTGGTGCCTGCCCGTTCTCCGATCTTGCGTGCCTGATTCCTGCGGTCGTTCAGAGAAGCTTCTGCCTCGGTTTCCAGTAGCTCAGTCAATCCCTTTGCTCCCTTTTTCAAGTTCTGGGACAGTACTGTGCCAATGCGGATATATTCCGGCAGCTGGCAGCGCTTTCCAAACCGTTCATAGGCCTGCGCCTCTGAGATTCCACTCTGCATCTCGTAACAGGTATAAGTAATTTCCTCGTACAGATAGCTGAATTTCTTTTTGCTTCCTGTGGTCCCGGACTCTCTTTTTTCTCTCAGATATTCGCCTGAGATTCTTGTAAAAGCACCCTTGATACTTAGCCCTGCCCCAAGAAGCATTGTCATTTTCCACATAAAATCCGGATATTCCAACAGCAGCTGATTCCGTCTGCTTTCTGCTTTTTTATGGATCTCATTATCCATCTGCAGATAGATACAAATCAGCGACAGTACGGTCAGCACCAACAGTGACATACTCGGATTATCCGCCATGCCGCTCCAGATCAGAGCCTTTCCGTCAACTGACTGCGGAAGCTCCAATTGTTTTGTGTGACTCTCCTGCGCGTCTGCAAGCTCAACTTCCTGCCTGATGGTCTGATAAAGCCGCTCCTGTTCGGTCATTTCAGGAGGAAACACCCGCACATAAATGCTGTGCAGCACTTCCTTCCCGGCACAGGTCAGAGTTCCCTGTATCTCTACCAATGTGCCATTCTCATCTGAGGCTCCGAGCAGCTGCCCCTCATCATCAATGATTCCATAAGGAATCGTCATCCAGCTGGCGGAAACTCTGCCGTCTGCCAGACTCTGCGGAAATACCAACGCTGTCCTCACCTGATCAAGTGATTCATTTTCTCCTAGAAGAAGTTCTTCTGCCTCTTCCACGGCCTGCTCAAGCAGTGTTTCCTTCTCCTGATCGGTGTATGTCCGCTCCTGTACGGTGATCTCCAGAACCTGTTCTTCACTCTGCCCTTCGATCTGTACCGTCAATTCCTCTTTTCTGTCACCTTCCCCATAGCCAGGCCGATCCAAAGCTGTAACCGCACTGCCGCTGCCGTCATCATAAAAGATGAAACAGGCCAGCGATAAAATGAGTCCCACGGCCAGCACAGCAGTAAGCACGTTCACCTTTCGGATATAAAAGTTCCGTACAGCCTGCCGTCTGCCCGCTGACAACGAAAGCAGCTCCTCAATCAATCTGGCATTTCCCTTTTCTGGCTGATTCAGCTTCAGCCGATCAACCAAAAACGCACCCCATTTATTATTTTTTTGCACCATCTACACCTCAATCTGTACGATTTTTCTGCCCCAGAAGTATGCCGCGCCATACACTGCCAGACAGATGCTCATCACTGCTGTTCCGGTCAGATTGCCGTACATAGCTTCCAGGAATTCCGGTGATGTAAATTTCACATAAGCCAATATAAAAAGAGGGATCAAACTCATAATATTCTGCTCCATCACTTTTCCGGACAGTGTCGTCTCAATCTCCTGCATAGTTTCCTGCTTCTGGCGGATGCAAAACGTTGTATTGCGAATGATCATAAGAAGATCCCCGCCTGAACGCTTGGCCGTCAAAAACACCTCCGCAAAACTGAGGATATCCTCAATCCCGCTTCTTCTGGCAAAATCTAAAAACAGTTCCTCCAGATTTCGTCCAAGCGCAATCTGTGATACCATCCATTCAAATTCAGCTGCAACCACCGCATCTTGTTTCAGCGTTTTGCACAGCTCCTTAGCTGCTTCCTTTAATGCATTTTCTGCAGAATAACCAGCCTGCAGCGAAGCTGACATCAGCTGAATTCCATTCATAAACTGTGTCTGAATCTCCCGTTTTTTCTTTTTCTGAAGCTCCTTTTTCTGTTGCTGCACGAAAAAGATAGATCCCGGAAGTAAGACAGCAAATGCGATCCACGAATAAAAAAACAGGTAGCTGATGCAAAGATCCAAAAGCAGATAAAGCAAAACATACTGAACATACTCTCTTCCGGAAAGCTGATATCTGGTATAATCTCGCTGTTCCCTGCCTGCGGTATGCGCTTTGCTGCTCTTTTTCAGCGAATTTCCAAACCGGCTCTCTGCAGCTTTAGCATGCTTTGCAGATCGTATTTTCTGACCAGTTTTCCTTTTATCTGTCCGCATGGTGTCTCGCCTTCTTCCTCAAATTCAAACAGCGTCTGTGTCCTGATTTCATCCCGCTCACTGTCATAGCCCAACACCTCCAGAATCTGAAGTACCTTTCTCGTCTTATCTCTGATTCTTCCAAGGTGTACGATAATATCTATTCCTGTCGCAATCTGCCGCCTGACTGCCGAAAGCGGGATCTCCATTCCCATCAGAACCAGCGTCTCCAGACGAAGCAGCATATCCTCCGGACTGTTTGCATGACCTGTACTCAGCGATCCATCTGCTCCGGTATTCATCGCCTGCAGAAGGTCGACCGCTTCACTGCCACGCACTTCTCCGATTACCAGGCGATCCGGTCTCATTCGCAAACTTGAATGAATCAGATCACGGATCGTAACCGCCTTATCGCCCTCTGTATTCGCGTTGCGCGCTTCCATACGAACCAGATTTTTTACACCCTGAATCTGCAGCTCTGCATTATCCTCGATTGTGATGATGCGTTCATCCTTCGGTATAAAATCAGATAATGCATTCAAAAAAGTAGTCTTTCCAGATCCTGTTCCGCCTGAAATAAAGATGTTGTATCTTGCCTGTACCAAAAGCTTCAGAAAGGTAACCGCCTCCTCCGATACACTTCCCCATTGGATAAGCTGCTTCATCTCTATAGGATGATCCGGGAAACGCCGGATCGTGATCACCGGTCCGTTGAGTGCTACCGGCGGCATCACAATATTTACGCGGGCACCGTTTTCCAGCCTGGCATCTACGATTGGAACGGATTCATTGACGATTCGATTGCACCGGCCTACAATCTGCTGTGCAATATCCTCCAGTCTTTCCTTCGAATAAAAGCATTTATCCCACAGCTGCAATCTGCCTGCCCGCTCAATAAAGATTCCGTCCGTTCCATTGACCATGATCTCTGTCACAGAGTCATCATCGATCAGCTCCTGCAAAATATCCAGACGCCGCACCGAATTGAACAGTTCCTTGCGCAGCATATTACGCTCTGACAGACGAATATAAAACTGTACACCGGATTCCAGAATCAGTTCATCAATGCTCTGATAAATCTCTTCATCCTTGATTTCGCGGCAACCCTCCAGATTACTGATCAGCCGCTCTCTCAGGTAATGAAATTTGCTCTCATCCATGCTGCCCCTCCTTTCCCTCTGATTCCTTCTCCCAGAGCAGACGCCTCACATAATTGCCCATCTCCCCCCACACGAGCTGCTGTACGATACTGCCGTTCTCTTTTGACACCGTCTGAACAGGCAGTCGAAGTCTCAGCGTCTTTTCATGCAGCTCATCCAATTCGAGTATGTGAAGCAGCTTGTCATACTGAGCCAGCTTTGCTCTAGACATCATATCCTCCTGGATCGGCATATAAATCTGATCGCAACGCCGAAGCAATTGAAACAATTCATCCACCTGATCACTCAGATCCAGTATGATCACATCGTATTCTCCATATTCCATTAGTTCATCCAAAAAGATCAGCCATTCTTCCCCTGTCACATCTCGGATATCAGCCGGTGAAACCGCAGGTGGGATATAGTCCAGTTCGTGAAAGGTCTGGATCACTGAATTCAGCCGATAGATCAAACTATTTTCTTTTTGTCTGCAAAAATAGATCAAGTCTGAAATATCTGCACGATATGTCATTCCAAACAATTCTTCAAACCCAGAAAAGCTTTCCAAATTTACATACAGCACTTTTTTTCGCTCCGCCAAAATTTCTCCTAATGCCAGAGAAAAAAATGTTTTTCTCGTTCTCCCGATCGGTGAATATACCGCATACAGCTTTGTCTTGTGCGAAGCTGTCGTCAGAAAATGAGAACGCGGATGATCCGCCGCATAATACTCCATCACTTCTGAAAGGAGCAGATCAGAAGACTGGTATTTATAAACAAACGGATATTCCTCAAGATCCTCCAGTTTCTCGCCTTCTGATAATATAATCGTGCGTTTGATCGCCAGCTCCTTGATCTCATTGCACATGGCTCTTGTCGAAATCAGAAGAATTTCGATCTCATTCTCCTTTGCAAACAGTTCCAGACTCTCAACATTGGTAAATGCCTGTACCTCAAACGGTGTCGATTTCCGTTCGTTCAGATACTCTGTCAGATTGCACGCATACGAAGCATCCAGATCGCACACTGCAAATATACTTTTTTTCAAAAAACCCCTCCTTTATCTTCGGATCACATACCACAAAACTGCCAGAAATACTGGGATAGAAAAACAAAATCGTGCCTCTGCTCCAGTCTGTGCCAAGTAGGAACGCCACCGCCTTTCCCTGGAATAGGCAGCCAGATAGGTGCTCAGAAACAGCATCCTCTCAAAAAAGTTCTGCCGATGCAGCATCAAAAACAGTGCGATCAGGCCGCCCAGCAAAATTGCTGTCACCATGCAAAAAAATACCTCTGCCGGACCTAGAAATCCTCCGATCACAGCAAACAGCTTCAGGTCACCTGCTCCGATCATTCGAAAGTAATAAAGGCCAGCCAGCAAAAGCAACGGCAGGAATACACCTCCCAAAAAGCAGATGAGTCCGAACAATCCGCGATTCAGAAGCTGGTACGCCGCACCCCAGAAAAGTCCAGTGACAATGATGCCATTCGATATCCTGCCCCGATACAGATCATCCAGCACTGCACAGCCTGTGATCAGGATCAATGACACTGCCAAACTCACATGCAAAATATCACCCCCACTTCCATATTTCTCTTATTAGTTCTTTTTAATATCACTTTTTGTATGTTTATGTAACGTATTATATCATTATTTTGTGATTTGTAAAGATGTTTTTAAGATTTTTATATATTTTTTGTGGCATGCAAGAGCATAAAAAAAGAGAACCGCCATCATTGCTGATTTTGCGGTTCTCCATTTATTGCTTCTAAGTTTTTTACTGCTGCTGTTCCATATATTTCATATAATTGACTACCATCATTGCAATCTTGAAGGTCAGCGCATCTTCAAACACGCGGATATCCAGTCCGGTGCTCTTCTGCAGCTTCTCCAGGCGATAGACCAGTGTATTTCTATGAATATAGAGCTGTCTTGCTGTCTCCGATACGTTCAGATTGTTCTCGAAGAATTTATTGATCGTCGTCAGCGTTTCCTCGTCAAAGGAGTCTGGCGTCGTATCTGTGAATACCTCTTTCATGAACATCTGGCACAGCGGAATCGGAAGCTGATAGATCATACGGCCGATTCCAAGTGTATTGTAAGCGATGATTGATTTTTCGGAATAAAAGATCTTACCTACATCCATTGCCATCTTGGCTTCTTTGTAAGAGCGTGAAACCTGTCGGATCTCTTTTACGATAGTTCCGTAAGCAATCTTAACAGAAGACATGGCCTCTGCATTGAGCATATCACGCAGCATCCGCGCAGTCTGCTCTACATCTTCATAGCCATCCTTCTCCCTGAGCTCCTGCACCAGGATGATGCTCTTTTCATCAACGGCTGTGATAAAGTCTCTGGCATGATTTGAAAACAGACTCTTCACAATTTCCATTGCGGTGCTGTCTTTTTCATATTTGGTCTCTATAATATAAACAATTCTGCGAACCTCTGTATCGATATGAAGCTTGCGCGCACGATTGTATACATCAATCATCAGAAGATTATCGAGAAGCAGGTTCTGTATAAAATTATTCTTATCCAGACGTTCTCTGTAAGCAATGATCAGATTCTGGATTTGGCTGACAGCTACTCTTCCCAGCATGTAGGCGTCCTCAGACAGGCCCTTCGATACAAGGATAAACTCCAGTTTTTTGTCATCATAAACTTTGAAAAAATGGGCTCCCTGCACGACCTGACTATCTGCCGGCGAATCAGCAAACTGTACAATGGACTGAGGATTCAGGTAATCCGTCGGTATCGTAGAAGCTACTTCATTGCCTTCTGTATCCATAATAGAAAAATCAACTCTGGTAATCGTATGAAGTTCGTCAATTGTCGTCTGTAAAATCTGGCTGGAAATCATATCTTCACATCCTTTTCTCATCAAATAAATATCACTATAACCCATTTCCCCAAAATGCGCAATCAAAAACTTTCCGAAAGCAGACTGCAAAACAGGCTCGTACAGCCGTCCAAAACAGCCATACGAACCTGCTCTTTCCAATAATTAAAATTTGAATACTGCTACGCCATACGCCGGCAGATCATATGCAAAGGAATATTCTCTTCCATCACATTCCTGTTTCACAGCTTTATAAACCTCCGGCTGTACCTTGCCGCTGCCGCCAAACTCTGCCGCATCACTGTTGAGTACCAGCTTATACTGCTTTCTTTTCGGCACACCTACGCGGTAATCCGGTCTCGCTACCGGTGTAAAGTTGATCACAAACAGCATGTTCTGCTTGCCATCCTCTGATTTGCGGATAAAGCTGAAGATACTGCGTGAATTGTCATCGGCATTGATCCACTCAAAGCCATCCGGTGTGCAGTCTGCCTGATACATCGCCTTGTTTTTCTTATACAGCTTCAGCAAAGCTCGCATGTAATTCTGCATCTGCTGATGTTTTTCGTCGCTGAGCAGATACCAGTCAAGCTCGCGCGCCTCACTCCATTCCTGAAGCTGAGCAAATTCCTGGCCCATGAACAGGAGCTTCTTACCCGGATGTCCGAACATAAAGGAATATGCCGCTTTCAGGTTCGAGAATTTCTCTTCATAAAGTCCCGGCATCTTGTTGATCATCGAGCATTTCAGATGAACAACCTCATCGTGTGACAGCACCAGCACATACTTTTCTGAATATGCATAGGTCATGGAAAATGTCATCTTATTATGATTGAACTGACGGAAATATGGATCAAGCTTCATATACTCAAGGAAGTCATGCATCCAGCCCATATTCCACTTCATCGTAAATCCAAGTCCATCGTCCTCCGGTCTGCCTGTCACCTTCGGCCATGCAGTCGATTCCTCTGCGATCATCATGATGCCTGGATAACGTCCGACCATCAGACTGTTCAGATGCTTAAAGAATTCGATTGCTTCCAGGTTCTTGTTGCCGCCGTATTCGTTGGCTACCCACTGTCCGTCATTCTTGCCGTAATCCAGATACAGCATGGACGCAACAGCATCTACGCGCAGACCGTCAATATGGAACTGTTCAATCCAGTAGATTGCATTGGCGATCAGGAAGTTTTTCACTTCATTTTTAGCATAGTCAAATACCTTCGTACCCCAGTCCGGATGTTCTCCCTTACGTGGATCTGCGTATTCATACAGACAGGTTCCGTCAAACTCTGCAAGCCCCTGTGCATCCTTCGGAAAATGAGCCGGTACCCAGTCGAGAATTACACCGATTTTATTCCTGTGCAGATAATTGATCATATAAGCAAAATCCTCCGGTGAACCATGTCTGGAGGTCGGTGCATAATAGCCGGTTACCTGATAGCCCCAGGAACCGTCAAATGGATGCTCTGCGATTCCCATCAGCTCTACATGTGTATAACCCATATCTTTCACATAAGCCGCCAGCTCATGTGCCAGCTCACGGTAATTATAATAACCCGGTTCATCATCCTCGTGAGGATGCTTTTTCCAGCTTCCCGGATGCACTTCATAAATAGACACCGGACTCTTATCCTGTTCAAATTTTCTGCGATCCTCCATCCACTTGTGATCCGACCATTTGATTCCAGCAATATCTGCCACCTTGGAAGCCGTACCAGGCCGAAGCTCTGCGTGATTGCCAAACGGATCTGCCTTGTACAGTTTTCTGCCATAAGACGCATGGATCAAATATTTGTAGGTATCGCCAATCTTCGCCTCTGGAACAAACAATACATAGATACCAAGCGGTTCCAGACGTTCCATCGGATGACTTTCTTCATCCCAGTCATTAAAAGATCCGATCAGATGGACTGCGTAGGCATTCGGCGCCCAAACCGCAAAGTGGACTCCCTTTACGCCGTCTCTGCACATCGGATGTGCACCAAGCTTCTTAAAAATATCATAATGTGTTCCCTGCCCAAACAGATACTGATCCAGCTCTGTAATAAATGCTTCCTGATTTGCCTGTGTTTTTTTTGCTGCTGCCATACCTTTCTCCTTCTAACTCCCTGTTTTTATGAAAAGATCCCATACATAAACTGATTCACCAATGATGTGATGCTCTCCTTGCTCACTCTCTCATGGCCATACTCCGACTCACAATGCAGCAGAAGATACTGATGAACCGTTCCGATAAATCCGATTGCAAACTGTCTCTGACGGCCGTGCATATTGCCGAGCTGGCTGGCGGCCCGCTCAAAAAGCTGCACGGTATCATTATAAAATTCCTTCATAAACGGTTTCACAACCTGATAAGCTTCATTTTCCCGTGCAGAATAGAACAGTGACATCAGCAGCATATAAAATTCCCGGTCACGTTCAAAAAAATCTGCATACGCATTTGCCAGACGATACAGATCCTCCCGGATGCCATGCTGTTCATTCAATACATCTGCAACAAGTTTTCGAAGCTCTTCACAGTAAGTCTCGAGCAATGTTTTCAAAAGTCCCTGTTTGCTGCCAAAATAATAATATAGCGTCGGTTTCGTAAGCCCTGCACGATCCACAATCTCCTGTACCCCAACGGCATCATAACCTTTGGCATAAAACAGTTCCTTTGCACACTGCATCAGAAATACTTTGTTATCCATGAAACGCCTCCTCTCCTGATCAGCTATACTTCTGCATTTCATTTTCTTCTGTCCATTTGATTATTTAACAGACAGTCTTTCTTTAACTGTATTATACCGTTCGGTATATTACTTGTCAAATAAAAAGCGCTCTCTCTGGCAAAACCTGCGCTATCACTGAATCTTTCGTTATATTTATTGCTTTTTCTGTAAAAAAAGACTATACTAAGAGGAAAACTAATAGAAAGCAGGACTATATCTTATGAACCTTTTCAACATGGACGGTCCGGTATTCCGGTTCCTTGGCAAACTGGCAGATCTGATGATTCTGAATGTCGTGTTTCTGATCTGCTGTCTGCCGATCGTAACGATTGGTGCATCTCTGACTGCACTGAATTATGTAACACTCAAAATGGCCGAAGGAGAAGAAGGCTATATCGTTAAAAGCTTTTTCAAATCATTCCGCCAGAATTTCGTACAGTCTACCTTGATGTGGCTCATCACACTTGCAGCCGGTCTCATCCTTTGTCTCGATTTTTATATTGTAAAAGGGGTTTCTGATGTGTTCATGAAAACCTGCCGTGTTGCTTTGTTCGCAGCTGCATTTCTCTATCTTATGATATTTACCTATCTGTTTGCACTGCAGGCAAGATTTTACAATAAGATCCGTTCCACCTTCCGCAATGCACTTTTGATGGCGATTGCAGAGTTTCCAAAAACGCTGATCATGATGGTTTTGATCGTCGGTGCCGGACTTATTACATTTTTCAATACCCAGACATTTATTTATGGAATTCTGGTCTGGATCCTATTTGGCTTTGCACTGATATCTTACTGCAACGGCCATTTTTTGAAAAAAATCTTTGCCAAATACTCACCACAGGAAGAGGAAGAAGAACTGGACGAGAACGAATTATCCGAAAAGATTTTCGTTGACTGATTCTTTCTGCTAGCTTACAAAAAAGCCGCTTTATCACATTTGAATGGATGTGATAAAACGGCTTTTGTTTGCTTTTATCTCTATTTCCAGATCGGCTGGTAGGTATTCCAGATTGCTGTTACCTGCGCATCTGTAATCTTGGACACAGCTGCCTCTACTGCCACATAAGTCTGCGGTCTGGCTGCCTGCAATGCTCCCGGATTGAGCGTATATTCCTTAAATGATTCTGCAAAGTATTCAGAAGCACTGGATAATACGTATGCTTTGTTGCTTGCCGTATACAAGGAGCGTTCACTGTTGTAAATATTCTTCCACTCTGCAGTCATATCAGCATTGCCTGCTGCGAATGCAACAAAGTGTCCAAACTCATGATATACGGTATCATTTACTTTTTTCAGAACGATATCCTGTGACCTCGCAGAAAATTTACCGGAATAAGCAACACCCGAATTCACTTCAACGGTAAAATGAAGTGCTTCAAATGCCTCCGCCACCTTACTGTTCAGCTTCGGTGCAGCATTCTTGACAGAGACAACACCATTTGCCTGTTCCACTGTTTTTGAATCGTTCTGCACGGTACTTACACTCTGCACAAATGCAGAAGCAGCCTGTTTGGTCACAACGGTCTTGGTAACCGTTGTCTTAACTGTCGTTACACGAGTATTGATCTTGGAACCCTTTTTGTATTTATTGGTTATCTTTGTCTGAGTTTCTGTCTTCGTTGTTGTATTCGTCTTGCTCGTTGTTGTCTTTTTCGTCTGAGTCTTCTTAGTGGTCTTCCCTGCTTTTGTGTAGGTTTTCTTGGAAGCCTTTTTCATTTTGATCTTTTTGGTCTTCTTCGTTGTCTTCGTAGATTTGGTCACCTTCGGTTTGGCAAGAGGTACCTCGTCTTCCTCAATCACCACATTCTCCTCTGTATCTACAAATGTCACCAGCTCCGGAACTGCTGTCCCCTGCTGCTGAGCTGTCCAAAGACCACCTGCTGCAAGCATCAATGCTACTGCAATACTGCCTGCTTTCACTGCTTTTTTGTGAAACAGTGCCTTTACCTTTTCTTTCTTCATACCGATATTCCTCCTGAATAAATGCTCTGATATAACATCCAGGAAATAAATAAAACCGCTTGATTCCTTGAATCAGCGGCTGCCTTCTACATTAGAAATCTGTCCCGTATACGGTACAGATTTTTCTATACTTACTCTGGCAACCGGCTGTCATAACCTCTCTTGAGATCTTAGACCCTTGGCTTTGCGTCCCCGCTTTTCAACGAGTTTGCCTTTATATCAGAAATACTTTTCATTATCAGATTACTTCACATTTTTCGGCTTGTCAATCTCTTTTCAAACTTTTTTCTTTCCTTTTTTTCTCAATCTGCTATACTGAACATAATTAAGTCAAAGGAGCAGTTTTTATGACAAGAGTCGATAAAAGGCATCTGGCCGCTGCCTGCTTTTTTTTCCTTTTTACTATCTTATGCAGCTGCAGCAAACAGGGTACGGATCCTGACCTCTCTGCTGGTCCTCCTGCATATGAACCAGGCAAAACGCAGGTACTGACTGCCGAATCATCCGGAACGCGCACTGCCTCATCTGATTCTCTGACTCTCGATTTTTCGAATGCAGCTCAGGGATACTTTACCGGCATTCTTTCTTCTGAAGATACCAGGATCAACCTTCAGGTCATCGGACCGGATGAGATCACTTATAAATACTTTCTCGAAGAATCAGATCAATTGACCGTTTTTCCGCTGACCGCCGGCGACGGCGAATATATCATCCTTGCTTTTGAACAGATCAGTGAAGACCAGTACAGTTCTCTGTTTACCTATCCTCTGGAGGTCACTCTGGAAAATGAATTTCTGCCTTTTCTTTATCCGAATCAGTACGTCAATTTCACTGCTGATTCCAAGGCAGTCTCGCTTGCACAGTCACTTTCAGAAAACGCGCCTTCTGATCTTGATGCACTGAATCTGATCTATCGCTATGTAACAGAAACCATCTCCTATGATGATGAAAAAGCAGCCTCCGTACAATTGGGCTACCTTCCTGATATCGATGTGACTCTTTCAGAAAAAAAGGGAATCTGCTTCGATTATGCCTCTCTGACAACTGCTATGCTGCGTTCTCTTTCGATTCCTGCGAGACTCGAAATCGGCTACAGCAATGAAGTCCGTCATGCATGGATCGACGTATATATTGAATCGATTGGCTGGGTAGAGCATGCCATCGAATTTAACGGTAATGAATGGAAGCTGATGGATCCTACCTTTGCATCTGCAGCAGATGATCCTGATCTCATACAGGATTACATCGGCAATGGAGAAAATTATACCCTACAGTATGTTCGCTGATTCTGCGAACGAATGGAGCAGACAATGAAACAACAACTTACTAATCTTGAACTTTCTATTTTTGCCGAGCAGCTGGCTCTGATCCTGCATTCCGGTATTTCTGTTCTGGAAGGCATTTCGATTCTTCAGGAGGATCTTTCCGAAAAAGCAGGTGCCAGGCTTCTCGGCTCAATCTATAATTCGATGGAGCAGAGCGGAGATTTTTCTCAGTCGCTGGCAGATACCGGATTTTTCCCAGAATACTTTGTCCAGATGACCAAACTGGGCGAGCATTCCGGAATGCTTGAGGATGTGCTGACTTCACTTGCTGACTATTACAGACGGCAGGATACCCTGCTTCATCACATACATGACGCACTGATCTATCCGCTTGTTCTGCTTGGCATGCTGACTGCAGTGCTTGCAGTTCTGATTCATCAGGTCATGCCTGTTTTTGCGGATGTATTTCAGCAGCTCGGACTTAATATGTCCGGTATGGCGCAGACTGTCTTTTCTCTGAGCAATCTTCTGCAGCGTTTTTCCGCTGTATTTTTGTTTTTGCTTATTGCAGCTGTTTTAACTGCCCTATATGCAGTGCGTTCCGTTCGAGCCAGAGCTTCCTTATTTGCACTGCTTTGCCGCTTTCCTTTTCTGCGGACCATCATGCTGCAGACAGCGCGCGCACGTTTTGCACATGCCTTGTCGCTCTCTCTGCACAGCGGTCTTGATCCAGAAGAAAGCTTTGCATTGGCAAGCATGCTTACCCACGATCAGCTTCCTGCAGAACAGCTCGCTCTTACACAGGAGCTGCTTGCACAAGGCAGGGAATGTGGAGAGGCACTAAAAGAAGCCGGCATTTTTTCCGGTTTAGACGCAAGCCTGATCTCCATCGGTTTCCGTACCGGATCTGCCGAAGATGCACTGATACGGATTTCTCAAAGCAGTCAGCAGTCCGCTGAAGAAACACTCCAAACTATCATCGGTGCCATTGAACCGACGCTGACGGCTTTTCTCTCAATACTGACCGGCATTATTCTGGTCTCGGTCATGCTGCCTCTGCTGAATCTCATGTCCAGCATCGGCTGATCAATGATCGAATTTACAGGAAAGAAGGTTGCTGAATCATGAAGCGCTTCATGGTCTTCCCGCCTCGGCGAGGAATTTTTCGCCATCTTTTTATAACAATATCTGTTTTTATCTGCTGCATAATCCTTTTTTCACATGGTGTTTCCAAGCTGGCTTCCGAATCCGACCGCGACTATATCGCAAGTCTTCGTCAGGCTATCCTGCGCAGTGCTGTACACTGTTACGCCATGGAAGGCCGCTATCCTGAAAGTCTCGATTATCTGAAGAAGCATTACGGAATCAGCTGGGATGAATCTCTGTATCTGGTTGACTATGAGATCATTGCCGCGAATCTTCGCCCGGATGTCACCGTGATTCCGCTTCAGAGAAAGGAGCCTATCCAATGAAACCGATCCGCCACACGGCTGATACACTGTTTGCAGTTCTGCTGTTGCTGATATTCAGTCTGTTTGTGTTCCTACTTACCGGAACCGGCGCCGCCGTTTACAAAAACAGTGCCTCCTATCTCGAGGAAAATTATACTTCAAGAACTGCAGTTGCATACACAGAAGAAAAAATCCGACAGCATGACCGGGCTGGCAGCATCACGCTTACCACTCTGGATGAATTGCCTGCACTCTGTCTGTACGAAACGATTGAGCAGCAGAAGTTTGTCACTTATATCTATTACCTTGACGGTTCATTGCGGGAATTGTTTGTCAAAGAAAGCGTCAAACCCTCTGCCGCAGACGGCACCGCGATTGTTCCGCTTTCGTCCTTTTCCATCACTGATATTTCAGACACTGAAGAACTGCTGCTTGAGATCACAGCCTGCAGCGAAGATGGAAGGACGCTTTCCTCAGTGATCCATCCTGTCTGTCAATGATACAGCCTGTATCAAACTATAACGGAAAGGAGTATTCCGCTTTTATGAGAGATCAGAATCGAACCGGCACACGCCTGTTTTTTATCGAATTTTTAATCGTTCTTTTTTTCTTCTTTCTCGTAAGTACGGTATGTCTGAAGCTCTTTGCCGCTGCTCATCAGCTGACCAGACAGTCCGAAGCTCTGTCGCAGGCACAGGCGCTGGCAGCCTCTGCTGTCGAGACACTCGAAGCCAAACAGGACTCGCTGACAGCCGGACAGTCTGTCTCGTATTTTGACCAGTCTTTTGAATCATGCAGCAAATCAGAAGCAGCTTATATTATGACCGTTACGGTCGCTGCTGAGAAGGAACAGTCTGCTGCTTCAGAATTTTCTGTTCCAACACTGTACGCTGTCACCACAGCCGTCACAAGACCAGACGGTTCATCGGTCTATACACTCTCCACAAGGCTGCACAGACCGATCCAATATGAAGAGCTCTGCGCAGTTCCTTCCAAGCCTACCGCATACAGGAGATCATTATGAGAAAAACCACCGGCATCTCTTTGCTTCTGCTGATCTTTTTGTCGCTGTCCCTGATCATCTTTTCCCTGCTCTCCTATTCCGGAGCACAGGCAGATGCAAGGCTCAGTCAAAAAGCAGCAGACCATACAACCGAATATTATCAGCTGACCGATCAGGCCAATCAGGTTCTTGCTTTTATCGATGCGCAGATCTGCAGTCTTATCCACATCGACTCAGATTTTTCGGAGCGGTTATCCACAGAATTTTCAGATATCCACTTTACTTATACGGAAAATGATACCATTCCGTCTCTGACATTCGAAACAGCCAGCAATACCGCAGGCCAGGCTCTTCTGGTCACACTGGAATTTGTCCCACCTTCCGTCAGCACGGATCCGCTCTATCAGATCACCTGCTGGAAGATCGTCCATACACAGGACTGGACACCCGATCAGTCGCAGAACGTACTGCGTATTTCTGAATAAAAGGAGTTTATTATGAATACAAATGCTTCATCAATTCTTGAGAATGCTACACAGGCGCATGCCTCTGATATTTTTATTGTCGCCGGACTCCCCTTATCCTACAAGGTCAATGGAATCATTCATTCTGAAGGCGACCGGCTAATGCCAAGCGATACCGAAACACTGATCCGTGAAATCTTTGCTCTTGCCTCAGATCGTTCGATCCAGCCGTTCCTGGACTGCGGAGACGATGACTTTTCTTTTGCGATCCCCGGTCTTTCCAGATTTCGCGTCAGCACCTACAAGCAGCGCGGTTCGATGGCCGCTGTGATCCGTGTAATCGCTTTTGAGCTGCCTAATCCGGCAGACCTGGGAATTCCTGCCTCAGTGCTGAATCTGACCGATCTGACCAAAGGAATGGTGCTTGTGACGGGTCCAGCGGGCAGTGGAAAGTCAACGACGCTCTCCTGTCTGGTAGACCGGATCAATTCAAACCGTCAGAATCATATCATTACGCTGGAAGACCCGCTGGAATTCCTGCACCGCCACAAAAAGAGTATCGTGAGCCAGCGTGAGATCTCAACCGATACCGAAAATTATCTGACTGCACTGCGTGCCGCACTTCGCCAGAGCCCGGATGTCATCCTGCTCGGTGAAATGCGTGACCACGAGACGATCCAGACTGCCATGACCGCAGCAGAGACCGGACATCTGATCCTGTCCAGTCTCCACACGATCGGCGCTGCCAACACCATCAGCCGCATCATTGACGTCTTTCCATCCGTTCAGCAGCCGCAGATCGCGCTGCAGCTGTCTATGGTGCTCAAGGCAGTGGTCTCCCAGCAGCTGGTTCCATCTGTCGATGGCACGATGATTCCTGCCTTTGAGATCATGGTCATGACTCCTGCCATCAGCAATATGATCCGCGACAGCAAAACGCACCAGATCGACGGTATGATCTATTCCTCCGCCAAGGCGGATATGATCTCTATGGACAGCAGTCTGCTTCAGCTATACCACAGCGGTCAGATTACAGCCGAAACTGCACTGCATTATGCAACCAATCCCGATATGCTTCGCAAAAAGTTATAAGAAAGCTAAACAAAAAAATCCGGCAGAGCTCCTGTTCAAGAGTTCTGTCGGATTTTTGTTTGGTTTTATTTTGCTCCCAGGTCCAGACGCACCAGTGCACGTTTCAGTGCCAGCTCTGCTCTGGACATGTTGATGCTTGGATCATGTGCCTGAATCCTGCGCTGCGCACGCAGCTCTGCTTCTTTGGCACGGTTGAGATCGATCTCTTCCGGCCATTCCGCAGCCTCTGCCATGACAGTGATCTTTTCCGGCAGGATTTCCAGAAAGCCTGCGTGAACCGCTGCTTCCTTGTTTTCTCCTTCCAGATGGATCGTCATGATGCCAGGTGCGAGGATCATTGTCATCGGAATATGACGCTTGTAGATGCCCACCTGACCTTCTGTGGTATTGAGCTCCAGCATAGAAGCCTGACCCTTCCAGAATGTACGGTCCGGTGTGATGATCTCCAGGTCAAAAAATCTTTCATCTGCCATTTTGTCACCCCCTATTTTACACGGGCAACTACTTCATCAATGGAGCCTGCATTCAGGAAGTAACCTTCCGGAATGTCATCATGCTTGCCTTCCAGAATCTCCTTGAAGCCGCGGATCGTCTCAGAAAGCGGTACATATTTTCCTTCGATTCCTGTAAACTGTGTCGCTACGAAGAACGGCTGAGACAGGAATCTCTGAATCTTTCTTGCACGGTTTACAACCAGCTTATCATCTTCGGAAAGCTCGTCCATACCAAGGATCGCAATGATATCCTGCAGTTCTTTGTATTTCTGGAGGATTTCCTGTACGCCGCGGGCTACTGCATAATGCTCTTCACCGACGATACGCGGATCCAGAATACGGGAGGTAGACTCAAGCGGGTCTACTGCCGGATAAATACCAAGCTCTACGATGGAACGGGAAAGTACAGTCGTCGCATCCAGATGTGCGAAGGTCGTAGCCGGAGCCGGGTCCGTCAGGTCATCGGCCGGTACATAAACTGCCTGTACCGATGTGATGGAACCTTTCTTCGTAGATGTGATACGCTCCTGCAGAGCACCCATCTCTGTCTGCAGGGTCGGCTGGTAACCTACTGCGGACGGTGTACGTCCCAGAAGTGCGGATACCTCAGAACCAGCCTGTGTGAAACGGAAGATGTTGTCGATGAACAGAAGTACATCTTTGCCTCCCTCATCACGGAAGTTCTCTGCCATAGTAAGTCCGGTCAGACCTACACGCATACGAGCTCCAGGCGGCTCGTTCATCTGTCCGAATACCATGGTTGTCTTATTGATAACGCCGGATTCCTGCATCTCATGATACAGGTCATTTCCTTCACGTGTACGCTCACCTACACCGGTGAATACGGAATATCCGCCATGCTCTGTCGCGATGTTTCGGATCAGCTCCTGAATCAGTACAGTCTTACCTACACCTGCACCACCGAACAGACCGATCTTTCCGCCCTTCTGATACGGGCAGAGCAGGTCTACGACCTTGATACCGGTCTCCAGTACTTCCTTGGAAGTTGCCTGTTCCTCAAATGACGGTGCCTCACGGTGGATCGGCATATATTTTACACCCTGCGGTGCCGGCTTGTTGTCGATCGGATCACCGGTAACATTGAAGATACGTCCCAGTGTCTGCTCGCCGACCGGTACGGAGATCGCAGAGCCGGTTGCCACAGCCTCCATGCCTCTTACCAGTCCGTCCGTCGGTCCCATCGCGATACATCTTACGGTCTCATCGCCGAGGTGCTGTGCAACTTCTACGACCAGCACTTCGCCGTTTGTTCTTGTAATATTGATCGCTTCATAGATAGCCGGAAGCTTGCCTTCCGCAAATTTGATATCCAATACTGCACCGATAATCTGAGTGATTTTACCTTTATTCTGCATTTTGTAATACACTCCTTATCTACTTTTCTCTCTGCCATGCATTTCCAAAATAAGTCTGCACAGCTTTTGCCAGAACGTTATCCCACTGCGTTTGTACCAGCGACGATCTCTGTCAGCTCCTGTGTGATGGAGCCCTGGCGTGCATGGTTGTATTCCAGTGTGAGCTTCTCGATCAGCTCCTCTGCGTTGCTCGTTGCCGCATCCATTGCCTGCATTCTCGCGCCGTTTTCGCTCGCTACGGACTCAACCAGTGCACCGTAGAGAATACTTGTAATGTATTTCGGAATGATGATCTCCAGAGCTTCTTCTTCCTTCGGCTCATAGTTCATCAGAGCGTTTTCCTTAGCAGCCTCCACATCTTCCTGGGAAACCTCCACCGGAAGAAGCTTCAGAAGCTTCGGTTCATGTACAACCGTGTTTTTAAAGTACGTGTATGCAACGTAGATCTCTCCGATCTCTCCTGATACATATTTTGCAAGGACCTCATCACAGATTTCCTTTGCATCAGAAAACATCGGATTCTCGATCACATCGTTGTACTCTTTTTCAATATGATAATCTCTGCGATGGAAATAATCTCTTCCCTTATTTCCGATCGTATACAGCACAAGGTCTTCTGCCTTCAGATCCGAACTTGTGATGGTCTTGATCACGTTGGAATTGTATCCGCCTGCAAGACCACGGTTCGACGTGATCAGGATGACAGCCTTCTTGCTGGAATCCTGCGGCTTCAAATACGGATGCTCAATCGTTCCGGATTTGGCCAGCATGGAGGTCACCGTATCATACATCTTGTCAAAATACGGCTTTGAGCTTTCGGCACGCGCCTTTGTCTTCTGCAGCTTTACCGTAGCGACCAGCTTCATCGCTTTTGTGATCTGCTGGGTGCTGGCAACACTGTTGCGGCGCCGCTTAATGTCTCTCATCGAGGCCATTTTATCACCCTTTCTCAGTTACCCTGCGTATCTGTATGATACACAGCTTCCTGTCATCCTATTTGAAATCTGCCTTGAATTCTGCAAGAGCCTTCTGCAGTGCAGCTTCTGTTTCTTCTGAAATCTGTTTCTCTGCTGCGATATGTTCCGGAATCTCCGGATATTTTGTATCAAGGAATTCAAAGAATTCTTTTTCAAAACGAAGCACATCCTGTACCGGTACATCCAGCAGGTACTTTCTGGTCGCTGCATAGATGATGATAACCTGATACTGTACTGCCATCGGCTGATACTGCGGCTGCTTCAGAATCTCTTTGATTCGCTCACCCTGTGCAAGACGTTCCTTCGTATCTGCATCCAGTTCAGAACCAAACTGTGAGAATGCAGCCAGCTCACGATACTGTGCCAGCTCGGTACGGATCGGACCTGCGATTTTCTTCATCGCCTTGATCTGAGCAGAACCACCTACTCGTGATACGGAAAGACCTGCATTGACAGCCGGACGGAAACCTGCGTTGAACATTTCTGTCTCCAGATAGATCTGACCGTCTGTGATGGAAATAACGTTGGTCGGGATATAAGCAGATACATCGCCTGCCTGTGTCTCAATGATCGGAAGTGCTGTCAGAGAACCTCCTCCGAGTTCATCGGAAAGTCTTGCTGCACGCTCCAGAAGTCTGGAATGCAGATAGAAGACATCACCCGGATAAGCCTCACGTCCTGGCGGACGTTTCAGAAGCAGGGACAGGGTACGGTAAGCTGCTGCGTGCTTGGAAAGGTCATCATAGATGATCAGCACGTCTTCTCCGTTCTCCATCCACTCTTCACCGATCGCACAGCCGGAATACGGTGCGATATACTGCAGCGGAGCCAGTTCAGATGCGGTAGCTGCTACAACTGTCGTGTAGTCCATTGCACCGTACTCTTCGAGTGTATTTACGATGGAAGCAACGGTAGATGCTTTCTGACCGATCGCAACATAAATACATTTTACATTCTGACCCTTCTGATTGATGATCGTGTCTACTGCGATCGCTGTTTTACCAGTCTGACGGTCGCCGATGATCAGCTCACGCTGTCCGCGTCCGATCGGCACCATGGAGTCGATCGCTTTGATACCGGTCTGAAGCGGTGTATCTACGGCTTTTCTTGCGATAACGCCGGAAGCTACACGCTCGATCACACGATATTTGTCTGCATGAATCGGTCCCTTGCCGTCGATCGGCTGTCCCAGTGCGTTTACAACACGTCCGAGCATACCATCTCCGACCGGAACCTCTACTACTCTTCCTGTTGTCTTTACAGTATCGCCTTCGCTGATGTCATCGCTTCCACCAAGAAGTACTGCACCGACATTGTCTTCCTCCAGGTTCAGCACCATGCCGTACACTTCGCCCGGGAACTCCAGAAGCTCACCCTGCATTGCCTTCTCCAGGCCGTAAATACGGGCGATACCGTCTGCTACCTGTATAACCGTACCTGTGTCTGACACAGCGATTTCGGAGGAGTATCTCTGAATCTGTTCCTTGATAACGGAACTAATTTCCTCTGGTCTTAAATTCATGAGGCCTGCACACCTTCTTTCTCGCTTTCTAGGGAAATCTTCATGAGGCTTGCAGTCAGCTTGCCAAGCTTGCTCTTGATCGTGCTGTCCACGACACGGTCGCCGATGCGGATCATCAGTCCGCCGATCAGGCTCTCGTCCACCTTGTAGTCGATTTCCATTGTCTCATAGTGGGTCGTATCCAGAAGTCGTTTCTCAATCTTCTGTTTCTGCCCCTCTGTAACCGGAACTGCTGAGATAACCTCTGCAACTCCAATCTTTTTGTATTCCTTCACCCTTGCAATAAAATATGCAAAAATTTCCGGTAAATCTTTATATCTTCCCTTTGTTACCACGATTCTCAAAAAACCTGTGAGGGCGTCGGATGTCTGGCCTTTAAAAACACGCTCGATCACCTGAAGCTTCTCCGCTTTGGAAATCTCCGGATGTATCAGAATCTTTTCAAAGTCCTCATTCTCTTTCAGAACAGTCTTTACCATCTGGATTTCTTCCAGAAGTCTGTCTGTCAGGTTCTCTTCCACAGCAAGCTCAAACAACGCATCCCCATATGTTTTGGATACTAGCTTTGCCATGTCTGATCACCCATCTCCTTCAATGTATCCTCGATTAACGAATCCTGGATATTCAAGTCAATCTTTTCACTGACTACTTTGCCTGCGATCATAGATGCAACCGTAATGATCTCTTTCTTGATATCATCCTCTGCCTTCTTCATCTCAAGCTCTGCCTGTTTCTGGGCTCTGGCGATGATAGCGGCAGCTTCTTCTCTGGCTTTGTCAACGATCTTTGCTTCGTTCTCAAGTGCTTTCTTGCGGGCAGCACTCAGGATCTCGTCAGCTTCTTTGTTGATCTCACGAAGCTTATTCTCATATTCTTCGCGAAGTGCCTGTGCATCTGCTTTGGATTTTTCGGCTGAATCAATGTTGTCCTTTACTCTCTCCTCACGCTTCTTCAGCAGATCACGCGCCGGATTAAAGAGCAGATAAGACAAAAATGCAAACATCACAAAAATTGCGATCGCCAGCAGCACTGCATCATGAAGAAGCTGTGGGTCAAGATTAAATAACCTTGCTTCCAAGATTTCGCCTCCTTTCGCTTTTTATTGTTTTATTCTTTTCTCAGTCGCGAACTCGTGCGAATCTTAGAGTTTTCCGATCAGCGGATTTGCAAACAGAAGAATGAAACCGATTGCAAGACCGTACAGACCTGTTGTCTCTGCAACTGCCTGTCCAAGAAGCATAGTAGACATGATGTCACCCTTTGCACCCGGGTTTCTTCCTACAGCAGCAGCACCATGACCAGCAGCGATACCCTGACCTACACCAGGTCCGATACCTGCGATAAGAGCAAGACCTGCACCAATTGCTGAACAACCTAATACCAAACCTTCATTTGTGATACCTTCCATAAGTAGTTACCTCCTGTAAAAATTTAATTAAATTGAACATACCAAATCATATCTGCCGGATCGGCAGAAGTTGTGATTCCGAAGAACAGCTTTTATTCTTCCGGAACCTTCTGCATTGTAAATGCCATTGTCAGCATACAGAATACATACGTCTGGATTGCTCCGGAGAACACGTCAAAATAGATGTGCAGAATTCCGGGCCATCCGATCGCAAATTTAGCAAGCAGTGTATATATCAGTGACATAATTACCGTGCCGGACAGGACGTTACCAAACAGACGCAGCGACAATGAAAACGGCAATGCAATCTCACCGATCAGGTTGATCGGGAACAAGAATGGAAGCGGCTTAAACAGATCCGTAAATGCACCAAACTTGTTGTACTTCACATTATTGTACTGAACAATAAAGAATGTGATCAGACCAAGCGGCAGCGTCACACCATAATCAGCGGTCGGAGCCCGAAGACCGAGCAGACCGGAAATATTACTGATCAGAATAAAGATAAACAGTGTTCCGATGTAGTTGCGGTAACGCTTTGCATGGGAACCCATACTGCTTTTTACCATGCCGTCAAGCATCTCTACCACCAGTTCCACTACATTCTGAAATCCGGTCGGATACTCCTTTGCATGGCTGATCGCGATTCTCGCTGCAACTGCAAATGCCAGAATAATCAGCATTACGATCAGGACTGAGACATGTGTCGTCGTGATCCAGAATGTCTGACCGAACAGCTCATAGCTGAACAGACCATGGACAAAAAAATCAACTTCAGCACCTGATGATGCCAGCAAATTCGCATTCCCCACGTTTTTTCCTCCTTTCCATGGTAATGTACCGACATTCAGAATACAAAAACAGTTCTGGATGTCATGACCATTCTGCAGCTGGATGCACACAGAATCGTCTAGTTCCGGGATTTCTCCCGGAGTTTATTTATCAATGGCTGCAGAAATGCTCCGAATTTCAGACAGAGCACTCCAAGAAAATAAGCCATGACATATCCAAGCTTCAGATATGTGACAATTCCCGCTGCCACCAGTATGACTACTGTACGGATCAGATACGCCTTGCGCATATAGCCTTCCGCATCATTGGTGATCATATCCAGTGCACGGTCGATCGAATGATACATGTGTATCGCCAGCCCAATTGCTGTCGCTACACCGATCCACAGACCAAGTGCAAACGGTCCTTTGGCCCCTGCAAACTGCGGATCTGCAATACAGATCAGTATCTGAACAATCTCTATCACAAGCCCTGCTGCCACAATTCCTGTCAGCAGCTCCGCAAGTGTCTCATTTATCTTTCTTTTCATTCTTATGCCGCCCCTTTGAAGAACCGAACTGCTGCTGTATCTGCTGCAGCATGATCCATGTGTTTCTCGCTCCCGCCAAAATACCGAGCACCAGAAGCACCGCTGTGATCGACCAGCCAAATTTTTCATCCAGCCAGAGTCCGAATACAGCACACAGGATGATCGGTGCCAGCATGCTCATGCCAAGCTGCGTCACCATGGCAAGTGAACGCACGATTTCATTTTTGTTTTTCATCTGAGTTCTCCTCAAAAATGATTCCTATTCCTTCTGTTTTATTCAATTTGTTTCTTAATATTTGCCTAAAATAATATCGCATTTCCCCCTATTCTATAATATTTTTTCCAATAAATCAATCAACGTTATCAATTTTGTGCCTTATTTCTTTCAGAAAATCTATGGCAGTTTTGGAAGCTTCTTCCTGCTTCTCAATTCATTGTTTCTTGTACATTCTGCGTCTCATTCAGCTCATTCCAGATTTCCTTCACAGTCAGCAGTGTAACCGGGCCAAGAATCACGCCTGCAGCTCCATAAAGGTAAAGTCCGGCATATACCGTCACGACCATGACGAATGGATAGAAGCCTAGTTTTTCTCCAATGAGCCGCGGTTCCAGAAATTCACGCACCACATAAGTCAGTGCAAACAGTCCGAGGTAGCCTGCTGCCAGCTTAAACCGTTTCTGAAACAAAAATACCACAGCGATCGGCACCAGCGCGGTACCGGTTCCGATAAAAGGCAGCGCATCAGTCAGTCCGATCAGAATCCCCATCAGCAGAAAGTAGGGATTGCCTGCAATCCACAGACCGATCGTACAGATCACGCAGATAATCCCGATGATCATCGCCTGTGCCTTCAGATACATACCGCCATGCTGCCACATTCGTCCGGTGATCCAATGAAAATGCTGATAGATCTGGTACGCTTCCAGCTTTTCTCTCATCTCATCATAATCACGCATCAGCAGAACCACCGCCACAAATACCATCAGCACAAACAGGGCTGCCTGACACAGCTTTTTCAGATAGCGCACCGAATAATTCACAAAACCCGGTATCATGTATATACGGATCTGCTCCTCTGCATCGTCCAGACTCGTATAGACAAACCGCCGCATCTCCTCCACATGAATGCCAAATGTCCGCTCTGCCAACAGGCAGCAATCATCGATCAGCCCGCAGAAGCAGCTGTAATACTGGTCAAAATTCATCGCCGCCTTCTGAAGCTGCTCCATTAATACACAATACAGATAATAAAAGCCAAAGCAGCAGATGATCAGAAGCAGCACCAGAAGTACCGCTGCGATGACCGATTTCTTCCATGGAATCCTGCGGCGTATCTTCTCTGTAATGGGATTAAGAAGATGTACCAGAAGATACGCAATAAAAAAGGGAATCACATACGGCAGCAGACAACGGATTGCCAAATAAACTGCCAGTGTGATTCCCGCCAATGTAAGTATCTTTTTTCCCTCTGCCATATCTGTCCCTTCTTTTCCTGCACTGATACAGATAGTATGGCAGATTCAGTTGTTTTTATGCGTCAGTTGTTCAAATGCTTCTGTTGTCGGCTTTGTTTCAAACTGCATCTTCTTGCCTGTGACCGGATGCTCAAAAACAAGCCGTACAGAACAGAGTGCAAGCGACGGATTTTTCTTTGCCGGTGCAGAACCAAAAAATCCAAACAGCTCGTTTTCTGTTTCTTCCTGATCCAGCACATACTCCTGCCAGTCCGGATGGTATTTCTGATCTCCATAGAGCGGCAGTCCGGCATGTGCCATCTGTACTCGGATCTGATGATGGCGGCCTGTTTTGAGGTCAATCGCGACTCGTGCATAGCGCATTTTGACGCCATCGGTCCGTTCCTGCCAGTTTCCATCTGCTGCACGCCGCCCATCATTCAGCACCGAAAAAGCAAGCTCTGCCCTCTTGGCATCCGGATGATCCTGCTGCACGACTTCCGAGCGATTCGTTCTGCCGTCCTTTGCCAGATAATCCACAAGATAATAGTTCTTTTTCTTGTCCGCAAAACTGCTGTCGGCTTGTTTCTGCGCACACACATCGATTGAACTTCCTACGCTTTTCACATCCAGCAATTCTTGCCCTTTCTGCGTCACACAAACAACAGCCTGATACTGTTTCTTCATACTGCCGTCCGTGATCTGTCTGCCAAGACCCGCTGCCGCCTTTTTATTCTTTGCAAAAACGATCACACCCTCGACCGGCTGATCCAGCCGATGCACCACATAAATCTGCTGCGGCTGCTTTGCCTTGCTGCTGCCCCTGGTACACTCCGCCTGTTCTGCCAGATGATTATTCAGAATACTGACCATATCCTTCTGACCGATCCGCGCACTCTGCACCGGAATGCCAGATTTTTTATGGCATACAATAATATCGTTGTCCTCAAATAAGATCATGTTCTCAAATTTTCTCCTTACAGCTTAAACCGATACCCCACGCCCCAGATTGTCTCGATATACTGCGGCTTG
>CAZEPO010000002.1:0-39923 GCA_964514125.1 uncultured Lachnospiraceae bacterium | reverse complement strand
TTTGCACATCTCTCCATTTTCTATATTTTTGCTTTTCTTACTTTACCACACAGTCAGTCAGCCTGCAAGTCCTGCATAGGCCTTTGCGTATTTTATTACACCATTGACAGCATAAGCACAAAACCAGAATCCGGCACTCAGCCGGCCAAATCCGGCATAGCGGTAAGCACGGTAGGTCATGCGTGCGGACTGCAGCTTATTCCCGGACTTTCCGGTCGCAGTCAGTCTATATTTCAAAAGCGGTTCATTGACCGCAGCTGCCTTCTGATACTTTTTCAAAATATTCAGCCACATGATATAGTCCTCGTGACTGTCTTCATGCTGCATCGGAAACTCTCTGGCTACATCGGTACGCAGCAGAACCGAAGAACAGTTGATACAATTATGCAAAAGCAGGGAGCGGTATGTGATATGCTCCCTAACTCCGATCACCCGGCCGGTTCTCTTGCCGTCCGGTGTCACCAATTCTCGTCCTGTCGAACAGAGAACAGTCTTTTCTTTTTCAATCAATGCCAGCTGCTTTTGAAGCTTACCCGCTTCCCACCAGTCATCTGCATCCAAAAATGCAATGTACTGTCCTATGGCCAGCTGCACACCGCGGTTACGTGTTGCTGCTGCTCCCATATTTTTTTCATTTTTCAGATAGCGGACAGCCGACACCTTCTGATACTGCTCCATTACCAGATCCAGTTGTGCTCCATCCGGAGACTGATCGTTCAATACCAGTATCTCCAGCGGTACCTCCTGCAGAAGCGCCGAGTCAATTGCCTGCGCGATCGTCTGTGCACAGCGATATGCCGGTATCACTACGGAAACCAACGGTTCTGTATTATTTATCATGCTTCGCCTCCGTTTTGCTTCCGGACGATGCTGTCGTCTGCCACTGCTCAACACCCTCAGTATTTTCTTTCTGGAACAGAATCTTGACCGTTGTTGCGATCAAATGGATATCCAGCCAGAACGAATAATTCTCTATATAGGTCAGATCCAGCTTCAGCTTATCATATGGTGTTGTATTATACTTGCCATATACCTGCGCATATCCGGTCAGGCCAGCCTTCACCTTCAGACGATACGGAAACTCCGGAATCTCCTTTGTATACTGCGCCGCGATTTCCGGCCGCTCCGGTCTTGGACCTACCAGCGACATATCTCCTTTCAGGATATTGATCAGCTGCGGCAGCTCGTCAAAATGAATGTTGCGAAGAACCTTGCCGACTGGTGTCACACGGCTGTCTCCCTTCATGGCCAGACGTGCGCCTTGTTTTTCTGAATCGACACACATACTGCGGAACTTATATATAAGGAAGATTTTGCCATCCTTTGTCAACCGTTCCTGTTTATAAAAGACAGGACCGCCGTCATATACCTTCACAAGTACCGCGATCAGCAGCAGGATTGGTGAAAGAATCACAAGCATCACAAAAGAACTGATCATATCAAAGCATCGTTTGATCATCTGCTTCTCAACAGTCAGTCCGCAATTGCGAAACAGCAGAAGCGGTGTATCAAACATATGGATCTTCTCTGAGCTCATGATCATGATATCCGAAATCTTTGGCTGACAGTAGCAGCGGATATTATTCTCAAAACAGAACTTCAGGAAAATATTGCGTTCGTGAGACGGAATATCCCCAATCATAACAGCTTCATAGTTCAGGATCTTCTGCTTGATCTGCTCAATTCCCTGCTCCAGTGAAACAGTACCTGCGATATTATACTTATCCTTTCGGCCTTCCATCTTACGGAGCAGATCCTTTGGACTTAATTTGCCATAAATCAGCAGTACCTCATGCGGCGGATAAATCCGCACATAAAGGACTCGCATAAAAAACACCCACAAAACCACCGCCGCCAGATTGATTCCCGTTACACGCAGCATCGGTCCGATGTGTTTCAAAAAAGTCCATCGTCCGATCAATGCCAGCTGCAGATATGCAATCGCATTCACCAGCAATACCGAAAAAATCTGCGACAAAATAACATCGAGTACACGCTGATACCCAACCTTAAATGCTGAAAAAAGCTTGGATACCACGACCACCATAAAAGCATAGATTGCAATCAATGCCCAGTGTCCCCAATATCCATACCTGCGTCCAATGATTGCTTTGACGTGATAGTCATGGAACCAGGCATAGGCAAAGACTCCTGTTTGGATCGCCACGATCAGCACAGAAGCCATAAACATGATCAATCGTTTATATTGTTCTCTTTTTCTCACTCTATTCACTCCTCTTTGGTTTCACCTATTATAAAACACTTCCAATAAATTGACAACCAAAAAGGAAGAAAGCATCTGTGAACTTACGAAACTCTTAAGAATTTTTCTAGCACTGCATCTTGCATTCCCCTAGTATAGACGATATAATGATTTAAGAAATATGTATTATTTTTGTAACAAATCAATTTCAAAACAGGGGAGAGAACTATGAAAATCAAAAAAATGCTTTCTGCCTTCTGTCTGGCTGCCGGACTTGCGATCGCGGTCCCAACGCTTTCTGCCCATATAGGTGTCACCGCTCCGATGACGACTGTGTTTGCGGCAGACGGTTGGAACGAGGATGCAAACGGTGTTTACTATGAACAGAACGGCACCCGGCTGACCGGTCTTCAGCAGATTGGTACAGCAACCTATTATTTCGGCAGCAATGGCTACCGTATCACTGGTCCTGTAAAGATCAACAATACCGTTTACTATTTTACACCGACCACAATCGGCACGACTCCGGCCGGTGCACTTCTGACCGGACAGACTGGACTTCTGACCAATACCTCTGAAAAAGATGTTTATTATTATCTCACCAACAAGGCAAACGGTCAGGTTACCGCCAACAAATGGATCAAGATCAAGGGCAAATACTTCTATGCAGATGCCAATGGTAAGATCAAGCTTGGGACGATCAAGGTCAATAAAAAGCTCTATCACATCACCAAAAGCGGCCGGCTGACCGGAGGAATGAAAAAGTCTTCCTTCGACAAAAAGTACTATTATGCTTCATCCAATGGTGTGCTGAAAACTGGTCTTCAGAAGATTGGCAAACGTCTCTACTTCTTCAGCAAAACAACTGGCCAGAGACAGAGCGGCACGATCACATCCGGCAAATATACCTACTATTTTAACACACAGTCAGGTTATGCACGTACCGGCTGGATCAAGCTCGGTTCCGGTGATTCTCTGAAGTATTATTACTACGGTTCCAACTTCCGCCAGTATACCGGACTTCAGACGATCAAAGGCAAAAAGTATTACTTCAATCCGAAGAATGGCAATGCCCGTGAAGAAAACACCTGGTGCAAAATCGGCAAGCATTGGTACTATTTCAACGAAAAAGGCGTACTCCAGACCGGTTTCCAGACGATCAACGGCAAACGCTATTACCTTTCCGGAAGCGGTGTCCGCAAAAAAGGCTGGCAGACCGTCAATGGCCTGAAGTATTACATGGACCAAAAAACAGCTGTTGTCAAAACCGGTTGGTTTACATATAAAGGCAATAAATATTATCTGAATCCGTCCAAAACTTCCTCCACTTACGGAGCAGCCAAGACCGGTTGGGTGAAGATCAAAAATTACTGGTACTATTTCAACAACGATGGTACTCAGAAGACCGGTTGGCTTACATTGACTGACGCCAACGGAAATGTTAAGAAATATTATCTTGATCCGGCGAATGACGGCAAGATGACAACCGGAACCAAAAAGATTGACGGCAAAACCTACAAATTCGGTTCCGGCGGTTATATCACTGTATCGTTAGGCGGTGCGTGGAGTATTCATGTTAACCGTAAAAAGTGTGTTGTCACAATCTACAAAGGAAACACACCAGTCAAAGCGATGATCTGTTCTACCGCCAAAAACGGCACTGCTACCCCTACAGGAACCTTTACACTGAAGGACAAACTTCGCTGGCATGAACTGATCGGACCATCCTGGGGACAGTATTGTTCACATATTACAAGCGATATCCTGTTCCACTCTGTGACATATTCCAGATACCATGATAACCGCTCGTTGTTCTCATCTGCTTACAACAACCTCGGAACTCCTGCTTCTGCCGGATGCATCCGCCTTCAGGTAATCGATGCGAAGTGGATGTACGACAATCTTCCGGTTGGTACAAAGGTTGTGATCAGTGACAACGAACCAACGCCGCTTGGCAAACCAACCATTTCCAAGATTCCATCTACACAGAATTACGATCCGACCGATCCTAATATCTAACAAAAAGAGCATGGCTCAGACATATCTGTCGAAGCCATGCTCCTTTTTATTGTATGAAATCAATTCCTAACTTTCTTTCAACCGATTACTCTATAATCTGTTCATCCGGCTGTTCGTTCACTGCTGCATTGACTACAAGCTTCACATCTGATACCAGCGAATATCCTTCCGGCAGTTCAAACGTAACCGGAATCTCATAATCTCCTGCCTTCGCGCATACTGACAGATCGATCTTAGCCCGAATATCACTCTGTTTGATTGCATCTTTTCCCTGCTCCGCATGAACATAAATTGTCAGCGCATCTGCCGGTGAAAAGGTAAGCGTCATATTTTCCGGACGATTTTCTATATCAAGCGTAGACAACGGAATCGCCAATGTCTGATCGCCGATGCGTTCAATCTGTACCGATACTGTTACGATTGGATCAGCATCTGAAATCAGACGCAGACCATCAATCGTATTCAAAGTTTCATTCAGATCCAGCTCAACAGTAAAACTCTCCGTGGCATCTGATAAATCAACCGGTGTCTGCAGGATGATCTTGCCGTTCAGACGAGCCAATGCTTCCTGTGTGCCGACAAGACTGACTGTAACCGGGAGCGTGTTGATCGATGATACCTGATATCCAGCTCTCGGCGAACCGATTGTTTCGATTTCCAGTGGTATGTCGCTCATGATCTCCCATACGGTAACATCAACCATAACCTTGTTTTCTGTCAAAAGCACGCCGGATGAATCCTTGATCTGCAGTCGATTGATCTGCGGTGCCTTGATCTGATCTCCATTTTTGTCGTAGATTTCCAGCGTTGCAGTCAAACGCTGATTCGTCTCAATGTTTGCTGTCAGTACGGTTGCCTTGACCTGGCCGATCCGATTCAGCATACTTTCCGGACCAGCGATCTGTACCGTCTTGCCCTGCACAACTTCGGTCTGGCCTACTTCATATCCGTTTTTCGGCTTACCGTTTGTCACCACATTGATTGGAAATTCCATCTGTTTGCGCTGCTCGACCTTCACCTTCATAGATGATGGCACCATCTCGATTTCATCCCAGGATATCGAAGGGTTGCTGCAGGTCACTGTCAGCGGAACGGTATTCATATCATTCAGATCTTCCATATCTGCAACGACTGTGAAATCTGAGCCGCTCAGCGAGTTCAGCACACTCTTACGTTCTGTGACTTTGATCACAACGCTATCTTCCGATATGATATCAAAGGTCTTATCAATCTCTGTCACACTGTCGGCGTTGATAACCTGAATGTCCACTCCTTTAAAAATCTCGGAGGTTGTCGGATTGTCTATATTGGCAACCAGAAGCCAGATCAGAAACGCCAGAACCAGCGAGAGCAGTTTTAAACCTATATTTGCAGTTCGTTTACGCTTCATTTTTGCTACGCCCTTTCCAGAGTTTGAATTTCTTTACACTGACAGATTTGTTTTGCAGAACGATCAGCTGTTCCTTCAATATCTCTGCAGTAACATTACGCTTCAGTTCTCCCTTGAATGCAATGGAAACAGCACCAGTTTCTTCTGAAACGATCACAGTCAGCGAATCCGTCACCTCACTGATGCCCACACCGGCGCGATGCCGCGTTCCAAGCTCTTTGCTCAGCATCATATTATCCGATAATGGCAAATAGCAGGTAGCCGAAGTAATGCGGTTGCCTTTGATAATAACTGCACCGTCGTGAAGCGGTGTATTATGCTCAAAAATATTGATCAGCAGCTGGCTGGTCACAATCGAATCCAATCCAATTCCTGTACGCTCATATTCTTCCAGTCGCGTATTCTGTTCAATTACGATCAGAGCTCCTGTTTTCGCACGGCTCATCTCCATGGATGCCTTGACGATCTCGTTCACCGTCTTGTCACTGAATCGCTCCGTCACATTGCGGCTGTCATCCATGATCGGCAGTATTGACGATATAAACTGCTTCTCTCCCAGCTGCTCCAATGCCCGGCGCAGCTCTGGCTGAAAAATAACCAATGCAGCCATGATCGCGATATCAATACAGCGATTCACAAGGAAGATCAACGTATTCATGCGAAGCAGATATACACTGGCAACACAGATCAGCAGCACCATGATTCCCTTGAGCAGTGTCCAGGCTCTTGTATTCTTAATCCAAAGCAGGAGGCTGTATACCAGAAATGCCAGGATCAATATTTCCAGAACATCCGTAACCGTGAGTGAAAATGTCGGCACAGTCAGCCATTTCAGATAATTGGACATCCACACTTTTATGCTGTTCATTCTGCCTGCTCCTTTCTCTTTTCTAAGTTAAACGGATCAATGTTCCTTTTAGTATAGCACAGATTTTTCTTCATGCATACTGCCTTTTTTTCCTTTTCCGGTACATAAAACAATAAAATACACCTCATAAATCCCGTCATTTCGAAGAATCCGTGCCAGTTCATCCATCGTACTTCCAGTTGTGTATACATCATCTACCAGTAAAACTCTGGTCACGCCCTGAAGCTTTCCGCTGAGCTGAAAACTTCCGCTCAGATTTTTTCGACGTTCACTGCGGCTCAGACGTTTTTGCTCCGCTGTCCTGCGGATGCATCGCGCCCATTTCTTTTCCATCGGAATCCCGAGTCGTTCCGAAAGCTTCTCTGCGAGCAGCTCGGACTGATTGTACCCTCTTCTTGCACGTTTCTTCCAGTACATCGGAACCGGCAGGATCACCTGCGGCTGCCACTGCGTCAAATGTCTACTCAGCGCAAGTACCATCGCATCTGCAAAAAAATCCAGATAATCCCTGCGATTCTGAAACTTCATGCGAAAAACCGCATCCGGAAGTCCTTCCGAATACGTAAAAGCAGCAGCTCCCTGCCAAAACAGATGCTTTTGTTTTTTGCAGTCCTCACAGTATTCCTGCTCCTTCCCGACTGGCTTGCCGCATTTCATGCAGACTGCCCCCCGAACCCATGGAAGCTTCTGTCTGCAGTCAGGACAGCAGTACATCATCCTGTTCTGCTCCATCTTCGGCTTCCAGATTTCATCACAGATCGGACAGCGCGGCGGATAAAGCCATTGCAATAATTTTTTCATTCTGATAACCGGCGTTCTCCCCAAACTGTCCGATTATTCTTCCTGTTCTGACAATTCCCGTATTCTCGCATTCAGTGTGGTATACCTTTTCTGTTCTACGATATTGTCGATCATCTGACCGAAGGTCTGCGGATCCCCGACGATCGTCACACATTTGCGGGCACGTGTCACTCCTGTATAGAGCAGATTTCGGTTCATCAGCATCCGCGGTCCTGTCAGAAGCGGCATGACCACTGCCGGATATTCACTTCCCTGTGATTTGTGAATCGTCACTGCATAGGCCAGTTCCAATTCTTCCAATCCTGCATAGGGATATTCTACCATTCGATGCTCATCAAATTCTACTGTCACTCGCTCCGTATGAAGATTGATCTCACGAATCACACCCATATCGCCATTAAAAACTCCGACTCCTTTTTCCATCGGAATCCCATACCGGCCTCTGATCTCCCACTCCAGCTGATAATTATTTTTGATCTGCATCACTTTGTCCCCTTCGCGGAACCGCTGATCCCCCTGCTCGTATTCCCGCTTATTGCGGTCCGGCGGATTCAGATACTCCTGAAGGATTCGATTAAGCCGCTCTACGCCAAGCAAACCCTTACGCATCGGTGTCAGAACCTGGATATCATACGGCTGTGCATCCACATATTTGGGCAGCTTTTCCCGAATCAGCTGAATGACAATGCTGATGATCACATTTGCATCCTGCCGTTTCAAAAAGAAGAAATCACGGCTTTTGTTATCCAGCGTGACCTGCTCACCCCGGTTGATCTTATGGGCATTGACAACGATGTCACTCTCTGATGCCTGACGGAAAATACGTGTCAGGCGCACGACCGGAATCTTTTCTGATTCAATCACATCTTTCAGAACACTGCCCGGTCCTACTGACGGCAGCTGATTCACGTCACCTACCATGATCAGACGCGTACCAACTGTCACAGCGTCCAGCAGCGAATGCATCAGATAAATATCCACCATCGACATCTCGTCAACGATAATGACATCTGCATCCAGCGGATTGGAACCGTTGCGCTGAAAACCATCCGGTGTGTCCGTATCCTGCGGTCCTGAGATTTCCAGCAGACGATGAATCGTCTTGGCCTCATAGCCGGTCGCCTCTGTCATACGCTTTGCAGCGCGTCCGGTCGGAGCCGCCAGCAAAATCTGCAGTCCCTCCGATTCAAAATATGTGATCAGCGTATTGATCGTCGTTGTCTTTCCGGTACCGGGACCGCCCGTGATCACAAGCAGACCGCAGCGCACTGCCTCCGTCACTGCCTTTTTCTGCATATCATCAAGATATGTCCCGGTTGCCTTTTCTATGACTGCGATTTTCTTCAGGATCACTTCTTCCTGAATCTCTCCGGTAATGTTCAGGTCACAGAGCATTCTTGCCGTACTCATTTCTTTATAGTAGGCAGATGCACTATATACCTTGTCTTCTTCCTCCTGCTTGACTACAATCTTTCGTTCGATTGCCAGATCCATCAGATGCTGATCGATACTCTCAAGCGGAACACCAAGGAGCTCACCTGTCCGATACTTCAGCTTCTCTTTTGGCAGATAGACATGTCCCTCTGCCCCTGCCTGCTGCAGCACATAAAAAATCGCACATTTCACACGGTATTCTGAATCAGCGCTGACACCGGCTCTCCGTGCGATCTCATCCGCAATCCGAAATCCGATCCCATTGATATCTTCCGCCAGCTGGTAAGGATTTTCCTGAATCACGCGATAAATCTCTCCGGCATATTTTTGGTAGATCTTGACTGCCAGTGCCGTTGTAATACCGAACTGCTGCAAAAAGATCATTGCCTTTCGCATATCACGCTTTTCGTATACCTGATCTGCGATCTCACGCGCCTTTCGCTCACTGATCCCTTTGATCTCCGCAAGGCGCTCCGGTTCTTCCTCTATAATGCGAAATGTATCACCGCGGAACCGGCGCACAATTCGCGCAGCCAATGCAGCTCCGACTCCTTTGATCGCACCGGAGCCAAGGTAACGTTCAATAGACTCTTCATCCTCCGGATCTTTGATCGCATAGCTCTCCACCTTAAACTGTTCTCCATAGGATGGATGTGTCGTATACTGCCCCTGCAGCTCAACACGCTCCCCTTCATTTATGTATGACAAGCTCCCGACACAGGTAATCTCTCCATCTGCATTACTCAGCACCATAACGGTATAGCCATTTTCGCTGTTTCTGTATATGATATGGTCAACATAACCTTCTAATTTTTCCATATTCCTCCAAATGAAAGGACTGACGCAAAACAGGCTCCATGACTTGCAGATACATAGATCCATATTTCACGACAGCCCTATACCAGTCGTTATTTCTCCATCAGCTTATTGTTTGCTGCCATCAATTCTACAAACTTTCCGGTACCAACAGCTACCACTGTCATCGGATCCTCCGCAGTCATAGTATTGATACCCGTTCTGGCTTCGATCAGCTCCTCCAGTCCGCTGAGCAGTGCTCCGCCTCCTGTCAGTACGATTCCACGATCAACCACATCGGCTGCCAATTCCGGCGGTGTACGCTCCAGCACACTGTGTACAGCATCCACGATCTGTCCGGTCACTTCTTTCAGTGCATCCCTTGTATCTTCAGAAGTCACCCTGATTGTCTTCGGCAATCCAGTCACCAGATCTCGTCCCTTTACTTCCATCGTCTTCGGCTCTGGCTTCTCAAATGCCGTGCCGATCGTGATCTTAATCTCTTCCGCTGTCTGTTCCCCGATCATCAAGCCATATTTTTTGCGGACATATTTCACGATCGCATCATCAAAATCATCTCCCGCAATCTTGATCGATGTGCTGACTACAATGCCTTCCAGCGAGAGGACTGCCACATCACAGGTACCGCTCCCGATGTCCACGATCATATTCCCGCAGGGTCTTGAAAGATCAATTCCGGCACCGATCGCAGCCGCAATCGGCTCTTCGATCAGATGTACTTCTCTGGCCCCTGCCTGATAAGTCGCGTCCTCCACAGCCTTGCGTTCTACCTCTGTGATACTGCTCGGCACACAGATACTGACTCTCGGTTTTCGAAAAGACATCTTGCCGATCGCTTTCTGAATAAAATATTTCAGCATCTGTTCTGTGACTGTGTAGTCTGAGATAACGCCTTTTCGCATCGGCCGAACTGCCACGATATTGCCCGGCGTTCTGCCAAGCATCAGGCGTGCTTCCTCTCCGATCGCTTTTATCTTGTTGGTATCTCTGTCATAGGCAACCACCGACGGCTCCTTCAGGACAACACCCTTTCCTCTTACGTATACTAATATGCTGGCCGTACCAAGATCGATTCCTACATCCGTAGCTGCCATATTTCATACTCCTTTCCAACTGACACAATAAAACATCTATATATTCTATCATAGACCAACAGAAATTGGAAATTCTTTTTCTTAGTTTTTTCTATTCTGCACTTTATTATTTTAAAAGGATTTCTTAATTATCTTTCTGTTTTTTTTAGAATCTGGACATATTTTAAACACAATTCTATTTTATAGTATAAGCATATTAGCAAACAGCTAATATATTTCATAACTCACACTTGGTAGCCCCCACACGCTACCAAGTACTCCCTCAAACATTTACTCGTATAGAATTCCAACTATACGAGGAACATTTTTCAACCCAAATTTTTCTCTTTCCTGAAAAAGTCTGACTTGCGTCAGACTTTTTCGCTGTTTCTGGAAGCCTCTCGATCAGGCTTCTTCTTTTTTCAAAAATTTGGCAACATATTGGCCGGTATAGGATAGCGGATTCTGTGCCACTTCTTCCGGTGTACCCTCTGCGATCACTGTACCGCCGCGGTCACCGCCCTCCGGTCCGATATCAATGATATAATCTGCTGTCTTGATCACATCCAAATTATGTTCAATAACGATCACGGTATTGCCGCCCTCCGTCAGACGTCCCAGGATTTCCACCAGCTTGTGTACATCCGCAAAATGAAGTCCGGTCGTCGGCTCATCCAGAATATAGATCGTTTTGCCCGTGCTTCTCCGGCTCAGCTCAGTCGCAAGCTTGATACGCTGTGCTTCTCCGCCTGACAATGTCGTTGACGGCTGTCCCAGCTTGATATAAGAAAGTCCAACATCGTATAACGTCTGGATTTTTCTGTGAATCGACGGAATATGCTCAAAGAACTTCAGTGCCTCTTCTACTGTCATATCCAATACATCATAAATAGATTTGCCCTTGTATTTCACCTCAAGTGTCTCACGGTTATATCGTTTGCCATGGCATACTTCACAGGGCACATAGACATCCGGCAGGAAATGCATCTCAATCTTGAGAATACCGTCTCCGCTGCATGCCTCACAGCGTCCGCCTTTGATATTGAAGCTGAAACGACCTTTTTTGTAACCGCGCGCCTTGGCATCTGCGGTCGCCGCAAACAAGTCCCGGATCTGATCAAATACGCCCGTGTAGGTTGCCGGATTGGAACGCGGTGTTCTTCCGATCGGTGACTGATCAATATCGATCACCTTATCCAGCTGCTCAACGCCCAGGATATCTTTGTGTTTGCCCGGGATCGTCCGCGCACGGTTCAGATCTCTGGCCAGACGCTTATAAAGAATCTCGTTGACCAGTGAACTCTTGCCGGAACCAGATACGCCGGTCACACAGGTCATGACACCAAGCGGAAACTTCACGTTGATCTTCTTCAGATTGTTCTCCTGTGCGCCACGCACCTCCAGCCATCCGGTCGGCTTCTTGCGCTCTGCCGGAACTGGTATCTGCAGACGTCTGCTCAGATATGCACCTGTAACAGAAGCTTCATTCTTCATAATATCCTCAGCCGTTCCTGTCGCAATGACTTGTCCACCGTGTTCGCCCGCACCAGGCCCGATATCCACAATATAATCCGCAGCAAACATCGTATCTTCATCATGCTCCACTACGATCAGAGTGTTGCCCAGATTTTTCAGATTATTCAGGGTCGCCAGCAGCTTGTCATTGTCACGCTGATGCAGACCGATACTCGGTTCGTCCAAAATATATGCCACACCAACCAGTCCTGAGCCAATCTGGGTTGCCAGACGGATACGCTGTGCCTCACCGCCGGAAAGCGTACCGGTAGCCCGTGACAGGCTGAGATAATCCAGTCCGACATCAACCAAAAACTTGATCCGTGCCTTGATTTCTTTCAAAATCTGCCCGCCGATCAGCTGCTGCTGATCAGACAGCTGCATCTGTTCCAAAAATACCTGCAGGTCTCCGACTGACATATCGGTGATCTCTGCGATGTTTTTGTCACAGACAGTCACAGCCAGAGCAGATTGCTTCAATCTCTGGCCTTTGCAGAGCTTACATGGCGTGATCCGCATAAACGTCTCATATTCCTGCTTCATCGTATCCGAAGAGGTCTCGCGGTATTTGCGCTCCATGCTACGGATCAATCCTTCAAATGCAACATCATAGACACCGGTTCCGCGCTGGCCGGTATAGTGCACCTTCACCTCATGTCCGTTCGTTCCATGGATCAAAATGTCCTGGATCTCCTTCGGATACTGCTCGAACGGCGTACCAAGGTCAAAATGATATTCCTTAGCCAGCGCATCCAGGATTGCCCTGGTAAAGCTGCCCTTATCTGTACAGGACTGCCAGCCCATCGCTGTGATCGCGCCGTCCAGAATGCTGATGCTCTTGTCCGGGATCATCAGATCAATGTCAAACTCCATCTTATATCCAAGTCCAAAGCAATCCGGACACGCACCAAACGGATTGTTGAAGGAAAAGCTTCGCGGCTCAATCTCCTCGATACTGATCCCACAATCCGGGCAGGAAAAGCTCTGGCTGAACTGCAGTAGCTCCTGGTCCTGTACCTCAACAAGTGCCAGACCATTGGCCAGCTGCAGCACATTTTCCATTGAGTCAGTCAGCCGCTTCTCAATCCCCGGCTTTACGATCAGACGATCCACCACAATCTCAATGTTGTGCTTGATATTTTTGTCCAGCTTGATCTCTTCTGAAAGCTCATACATATTTCCGTCGATCCGCACACGCACATAGCCGCTGCGTTTGGCTTGTTCCAGCAGCTTCTCGTGCTGTCCCTTGCGTCCGCGCACGACCGGAGCCAGCAGCTGGATCCTGGAACGCTCCGGCAATGCCATGATCTGATCGACCATCTGATCGACACTCTGCTTTTTTATCTCTTTGCCGCACTTCGGACAATGCGGAATACCAATCCTTGCATAGAGCAGACGGAAATAGTCATAGATTTCTGTCACTGTACCGACCGTAGAACGCGGATTTCGGTTTGTCGATTTCTGATCGATCGAAATAGCCGGCGGCAGACCTTCGATACTCTCCACATCCGGCTTTTCCATCTGCCCCAGGAACATCCTCGCATAAGAAGACAAAGACTCCATATAGCGTCGCTGTCCTTCTGCATAGATTGTATCGAATGCCAGCGAAGACTTGCCGGAACCGGACAGTCCCGTCAGCACTACAAATTTGTTGCGCGGAATATCCAGACTGATATTTTTGAGATTGTGTTCATTGGCTCCGCGGATACGAATGTATTGCTTTTTTGATTCTGTTTCTTCTATTTTAATTGTATCTTTTTCCATAATGTTCTCCCTATAAGCGCCGCTTCTGTACAGAATCGAATTCTGCACGTTATTCATCAAGCTCCTGCAAAACCTTCTTCAGCTCGATCATACGGTCACGCAGCTCTGCTGCGGCCTCGAAGTTCAAATCTGCTGCGGCCTTCCGCATCTGCTTCTGAATCTCGCCGATCAGCTTCTCCAGTTCTTTTCGGCTCATCGATTCCGGATCTTTTTCGAGCTTCTTTTCTTCCTTGGCAATCTCTTTTGAGATACTGATCAGATCGCGGACAGCTTTTTTGATCGTCTGCGGCGTAATGCCATGCTCCTTGTTGTACGCCTCCTGAAGCTCCCGTCGGCGATTCGTCTCCTCAATCGCAATCTTCATGGAATCCGTCATCACATCTGCATACATGATCACGCGTCCCTGCGCATTACGCGCAGCACGGCCGATTGTCTGGATCAGCGATACAGATGAACGCAAGAAGCCCTCTTTGTCCGCATCCAAAATCGCAACCAATGAAATTTCCGGAATATCAAGACCCTCTCGCAAAAGATTGATGCCGACCAATACATCAAATACATCCAGACGCATATCCCGAATGATCTCCGTTCGCTCCAGGGTATCAATGTCCGAATGAAGGTAGCGTACACGAATACCGACTTCTTTCATATATTCTGTCAGATCCTCTGCCATACGTTTGGTCAGTGTTGTCACCAGTACCTTGTTGCCTGCCGCTGTCTCCTTGTGAATCTCACCGAGCAGGTCATCGATCTGACCTTCTACCGGCTTGACTTCCACCTGCGGATCCAGAAGTCCGGTCGGACGGATGATCTGTTCTGCACGCAGCATCTCATGTGCCTCTTCATAGTCTCCCGGTGTCGCAGATACAAACATGATCTGATCAATTTTACTTTCAAATTCTTCAAAATTCAAGGGGCGATTGTCCTTTGCCGAAGGAAGTCGGAACCCATAATCCACCAGCGTCGATTTGCGCGACTGGTCTCCTGCATACATCGCACGCACCTGCGGGATCGTCTTGTGCGACTCGTCGATGATCAGCAAAAAGTCATCTCCAAAATAGTCCATCAGGGTAAGCGGTGTTGCTCCCGCCGGAAGCCCTGCCAGATGCCGTGAATAATTCTCGATACCGGAACAGAATCCGGTCTCCCGCAGCATCTCAATATCAAAATTCGTGCGTTCCGCAATCCTCTGTGCCTCCAGAAGCTTGTCCTCGCTCTTAAAATAAGCTACCCGTTCATCCAGTTCTTCTTCAATCGATTTCGCTGCCGCCAAAATTTTCTCCATCGGCACAACATAATGCGATGCCGGAAAGATCGCTACGAATTCCAGTCCGCGCCGAATCTCACCGGTCAGCACATCGATCTCTGTGATCCGGTCAATCTCATCTCCGAAAAATTCCACCCGATACGCATAATCATCTGCATTTGCCGGGAAAATCTCCAGCACATCGCCGTGCACCCGAAACGTACCGCGGTGAAAATCCATCTCATTGCGGTCATACTGAATATCTACCAATGCCCGCATCACATCATCACGGTCCTTCTCCTGCCCCTGCCGCAGATAAACGACCAAATCCTTATAATCTGCCGGGCTTCCGATTCCATAGATACAGGAAACACTGGAAACAATGATCACATCTTTTCGTTCAACCAAGGATGCCGTAGCCGAAAGCCGCAGTTTGTCGATCTCGTCATTGATCGCCGAATCCTTGGCAATATAGGTATCAGAAGACGGAACATAAGCCTCCGGTTGATAATAATCATAGTAGGATACAAAGTACTCGACTGCGTTCTCGGGGAAGAACTCCTTAAACTCACCGTAAAGCTGTGCAGCGAGCGTTTTATTGTGTGCCAGGATCAGTGTCGGCTTGTTCAATTGGGCAATCACATTCGCCATCGTAAAAGTCTTGCCGGAACCCGTAACCCCTAGTAAAGTCTGGCATTGATTGCCTTCTTTGAATCCCTGCACCAGTTGTTCGATTGCCTGAGGCTGGTCACCAGTTGGGGCATATTCGGAATGTAATTTAAATATATTTTGCTCATTCTGCATAAAAAGTGCCTCCAAATCTATCGTGTAAAAAGTATAGCATAAACAAGTAAAAAAGTATAGGCCAAAATAGAACGTTTGTTCTTTTATTGACCTATACTTTAACATTACAGTTCTAAACTATTTAAGTGCTTTTTCCTGAATACAATTCACTTCATCTTATTTCTTATTCTATCTTGCTTTTTATTTTAAATAAGCCACATTCGCCTTGCCTTTTCCTCTGCTCAGCAATGCGCGCTGTGCTTCTCCTGCTTCTCTCAGCAGTTCTTCCTGATCCATGACGAGTCTTCCGTCGTATTTCAGGAACTCACCCTCTACCATCGTGTAACGGACATTGGAACTGTTGCTGCTGTACAAAATACTGGTAATCGGATGATAGATCGGGAAGGTATCCAGCTGATGCAGATCCCAGATGACCAGATCGGCCGGTGCGCCTTCTCTGAGTTTACCGCTGCCGAAGGAAAATGCGTCGTGTCCGCTCATCAGATGACGCCACATATCTTCTGCCTTGTGGCTTGATCCATCGTCATCCAGATATTTGCCAAGCAGTGCAAACAATCTGGCCTGCTCGACCGGATTCAGTGTGTTGGAGCTGGCTGCACCATCGCTGCCAAAGGCGTAATTCAGCTGCTGATACAGCCGGAAGAACCCGCCGATTCCGCTTCCCAGCTTCATATAGGTCTTTGGACAGAATGCAAAGCAGGTGTCCTCCTTCACATACTTCAGGTCGTCCTCCGTGATCCACAGTCCGTGCGCGATCAGCAGCTTGCAGTCGAACATACCTGCCTCATGGAGCATTCCAAACGGAGTAAGTCCAAACTGCTCCTTTGCCAGCTTCACCTGAAGTTCTTCTTCTGCCAGATGCAGATGGATCGGCAGATCCAACGCTTTTGCACGATCAGCCATCTCTGCTAATGTCTCCGGCGGACACGTATAGTTGGAATGCGGTCCCATATGAAACCCGATACGGGTCGAATCATTTCTGTGCTTCTGTATAAATTCGGTCGCCTGATCCAGACGCTCCTTGTAGTTCGGCGCAGAACCGAAGATGGTCGGTGCCATATCACCTCTTATGCCGGTATCCTTGATCGCCTGAAGCACCTGTTCATCCCCAAAGTAATGATCTGCAAACACCGTAACGCCATTGTTGATCATTTCTGCAATTCCAAGTTTGGTTCCAAGATAAACATCCTCATCTGTCATCTTGCTCTCATAGGGAAAGATCATCTCATTGAACCACTGATCTGTGGTCACGTCTTCTGCGATCCCCTTAAAAATATTCATCGCTGTATGTACATGCATGTTCGGAAGTCCACAGCTGACATAATAGCGGCTGCAGTCGATGATCTCATCCACCTCTTTGGTTCTGTCATCCTGTTCTGATGCTATAATACAGGAAATCTTCCCGTCTTCTACATACAGATTCTGATTCATCAAGCAGGAGGCATCCTCCTTCAGCAAGGCTGCATCCTTCAGCAAATATCTTTTTTTCATATCTTTCTCCTGATCTTTATTTTTTCAAACACATTTCTTACATCAGCCGTGTGATTTTCCGCAGCCGCTGACTGATCCAAAGTGCCAGTCCCAGTTTCACCAGATCCGGTATCACAAACGGTACTACGCACATCAGCAGTGCTGTACTTATACCGATCGCACCTGCTGTTCTGGCATACGCCATCATAAACCAGGCTGTGCCTGCAATATAGCAGACCAGCAGTCCGGTCAGCATGGAAACGGCCTGCGCCCAAAGCTTTCTGCCAAGCAGCTTTTCCAGAAGACCCATCACCAGACCAGAGAGAATCCAGCCCATCATATAGCCGCCTGCTGTGCCAAGCAGCACACCGATGCCTGAATTAAAATTCGAAAATACCGGAAGGCCGATCAGCCCCAGCAGCAGATAGATACATACTGCGGCGGTTCCTCTCCTGCCTCCCAGAAAATTCAGTGCCAGATAGACCGCAAAGGTCTGCATCGTAAACGGAATCGCAGTCGGAATCGAAATCCAGGAACACACTGCGATCAACACCGCAAACAATGCGATAAAGACAAGATCTCCTGTCTTACTTTTCGTCATGCTTTATCCTCATTTTTTTCCTGCAGCCCCATAAATACCTTTTCTGCTGTGATCGGCATCGTGCGGAAGCGCAGTCCGGTTCCATTGTACACCGCTTCAGCGATTGCCGGAGCTGGCGTATTGATCACAACCTCCCCGATGGATTTTGCACCAAACGGGCCGGTCGGTTCATAGCTTTCCTCAAACTCTACACGAATCTGCCCCATATCAATACGAGTCGGAATCTTGTACTGCATGAAATTGCGGTTGATCAGATTGCCCTTGTCCGTATACTGTATATCTTCATACAAGGCCATTCCAATGCCCTGTACCAGACCCCCTTCGGTCTGAATCCGTGCAAGATTTGTATTTACAACTGTTCCGCAGTCTACACAGGCCACATAATCAATCGGTGTGATCTTACCTGTTTCCAGATCGATCTCGACCTCAGCTGCACCTGCCATAAACGGTGGCGGTGAGGTCGGTGAGGTATGGGATGCCTGTGCATAGAGCACTTCGCCTGCACCTGCCTGCAGCTTTGTCACCAGTTCCGCAAGCGTGATGCCCACTGCTTCATCTTCGATCGCAAATACGCGTTCTCCGTCAAAGGTCAGATCCTCTCTGGCAATGCCAAGAACCTCACTGGCTGCCTTCATGATCTTTTTATTCATACTCTCACATGCTTTGACCACTGCCATACCGGTAATGTACGTCGTACTCGATGCATAGGAGCCACTGTCATACGGCGACTGGTCGGTATCGACACCGTAGGTTACGATCTTATCGAGATCACAGCCCATACATTCTGCTGCAATCTGCGAAAGGATCGTATCACAGCCAGTTCCCATATCTGCACAACCAAGCATCAGCGTATAGAATCCATCATCATTCAGACGAAGCTGTACGGAGCCCACATCACAGTTGCTGATACCGGAGCCCTGCATTGACATCGCCATTCCGACTGCACGCACGCGGTTCGGCGCAACCTGATAGCATGGATATTTTTTATCCCAGTCGATCATCTCTTTGACCTTAGCCACGCAGCGGTCTAATGCACAGGAGGTCGATACTTCTCCATAATAATGCGTATATTGATCCCCTTCATGCACCATATTTTTTTCCCGCAGTACCGTCGGATCCATATTCATCTTATGAGCCAGTTCATTTACTGCAGATTCCAGCGCAAAAATTCCCTGTGTAGCACCATAGCCACGGTAGGCGCCTGAGGACAGCCGGTTGGTATATACAACATCATAAGCAAAACGATGGGCTTCAAATCCATAGTACAAAGAAAGTGATTTTGTGCCGGAAAGACATACCGTAGTCGGACCATGTTCTCCATAAGCTCCTGTGTTGGAGAGTGTATACAGATCTACCGCCTTGAATTTGCCGTTTTTGTCCGCTCCCAGCCGGATATGCACTTCCATCTCATGCCGCGGAGAGCCGCTGATAAAGCATTCCTCCCTTGTATAGGTCAGATGCGCCGGCTTCTTGGTCAGATAAGTCACGATTGCCGGATACACCTCACAAACTGCTGTCTGTTTGGCTCCAAATCCGCCTCCGATCCTTGGTTTGATCACACGGACCTGTGACTTGGAAATATTCAGTGCATGCGATACAATACGGCGCACATGGAATGGAATCTGAGTCGCACTCTGAACAACCACTCTTCCGTAAATGTCCATAGAAGTATATGCGGTAAACGGCTCCATCATGGTCTGATTGACCGCCTTGATCAGATAGCGTTCATCTACCACATAGTCACAGGACGCCAGGATTCCCTCTACGTCGCCTTCTGTATCATCATTTGAGGCACAGAGATTTCTTTTCTGATCGGTTCCCTGTCCTTCATGTCCTACATAATTTTCTTCCGGATGGATCAAAATAGGATTGTCCAGTGACTGCTTGAAATCAAGGATTGGTTCCAGCACCTCATACTCTACCTTGATCAGCTTCATCGCCTTCATACAGCACGCTTCGTCCTTGCCTGCAATGATCGCAACCGGATCTCCGACAAACCGAACATATTGATCCAGGATCAGGCGATCATACGGACTCGGCTCCGGAAATGTCTGACCCGCCAGCGTAAATCGCTCCTGCGGCACATCCTTATAGGTAAGGATTACCTCAATTCCCGGAACAAGCATCGCTTTTGAGGTATCTATCTTTTTGATTTTTGCAAAAGCATGCGGACTTCTCTTTAATTTTACCGTAAGTACGTTCTCGGGCACCATATCATCGGTATAGACCGGCTTACCTGAGAGAAGGGCTTTTGCATCTTTTTTTACGACGGACTGTCCTACATATCTATGTTTCACTGTCTGACTCATCTAGTCCTCCTCCCTTCCGAAATATTTTTCCAAAGCACGATACTGAGACTGGTATCCGGTACAGCGGCAGAGATTGCCCGCCAGATATTCCTTCACCTCATCCATCGTCGGGTGCGGATTTTCCCGTTTGAGTGCCAGCACCGCCATGATAAAGCCCGGACTGCAAAATCCACACTGATCTGCTCCCTCCAGTGCCAGAAATCTGGAAAATTCTTCTGCTTCTTCCGGAACCCCTTCCAGTGTCGTCACCTTTTTACCATTTGCGCGTACTGCGAGCGTTGAACAGGAAAGCACCGGTTTGCCCTCCAGCCATACGGTACAAAGTCCGCAATTCCCGGTATCGCAGCCTCGTTTTACACTTTTCATACCCTGTGCGCGCACAAAATCTAGCAGCATCATATTTGGATCGATATCTGCCTCTGTTTTTTTTCCATTCAACAGCATCTGTATCTTCATAGTATGTGTCACCTCTGCTTTCTATTGCCTGCAGTTTCAGCATCGTTTCCGCTCTGCTGTCTGCTTCATTATCTGTCTCTCAATCACTTACTCCTTCGAAGTAGAGATTGCTTATCCTGCATTCAGCTCCAGAACAGCCCGCTTGATCAGCACCTTGGCGATTGCTCTGCGGTACTGCGCACTGCCGCGCAGATTTGAGCCAAATGTAAACTGTTCAACCGTCTCCTCAAGAAATCGTTCCAGTTCTTCTTCATTCAACGGATCGTTCAGTTTCCGTCCATCTACAATCTTAGCTTTCTGCGGTCTCGCACCGAGTACCACTGTATAGCTGCCGTCCTTATATGCCACCGCACAGGTCAGGATTCCAAAATCCGTTTCCGTCATACGATGGGTCTGATAGGAAACCTTTCGCTTGTCTTTTCGAATAACAACATTGACCAGTATATCATCGTCCGGCTTGCCCTCCGCAAATTCTTTGATCGGCACAAGTCCTGCATGATACAGTTCAATGCTGCAGTCCAGCGCCGCCAGGATCGTCAGCACATCAGAAAATCCAAAGCGTGGAAATACGCTGCCGCCGACCGTTGCCGTATTGCGGAACTGTACTCCTACGATATGCCGCAGCGCTTCCCTGAAGCTGCCGCCAAACTCCTTATGCAGTGATTCATTCACTTCCAAATCCCGCAGTGAACACATACAACCGATGCGGTATTCTTCTTCCGTCTCAATGATCTGATCCAGAGAAAGATTGCAAAGATCGATCCCTGTCATCAGATTGGCAGAACCCATTTTCCGCCAGAGATTTCCGCCTAAGATGACGTTTTTCTTGCTCTTTTTCCGCAGTGCATAGGCCTCTTCCAGACTTTCTGCCTGCACATAGTTTTTCATTGTAAACACGTTTGTTCTCCTTTATTTAATCCAAGCTCTGTTTTTGCTTCAATATCTGCCGCAAAGCTTCTCCGTCCTCCGGTGTGTCTATGTCATACAGTTCCAGCTCATCTTCTGCTTCGATGCAGCTGACCAGCTCCGGATATTTTTTCACCAGATAAGACCCGCCGCACTTTTCCGGCAGCTCAGCAAGCTCTGCAAAATATTCTTTTCCAAACAGGATCGGTGTCCCCTGTCTTTCCCCATAGCAAAGCCGAAAAATGCCTCGTCCCTTTTCTGCAAAAGCATCGATCAGTTTTTCCAGACTCGCTCTGCGCAGAAGCGGCTGATCACAGGGGCAGAACATACAGGCATCGACCTCCTGCAGCTCCGTGATTCCGAGCCGTACTGCTTCATTTCGCTTCTGCAGTGCATGGTACCGCACATCTGTATTCTGCGCTTCGCAGATCTGCCGGACTTCCTCGCTTCTGGTCAGCACGATCCGCTGTGCAAACGGCACCGTCTCTGTCGTATCCAGAATCCTCTGGATCAGTGTTTTTCCTTCAAATTCAAACACCAGCTTGTTGGTGCCAAAGCGTCGGCTCCTGCCCGATGCCATGATCGCGCAGCCAATTCTGGGATATTCGGAGACATCTTTTTCTGCCTCGATCCGATCTGCCAGCGCCTTTTCATACGCAGATGCAGCACCCATTACCTTGATCTGTATTTTTTTCTGCGGATACTTTTGCCGCAGCGGCTTTACATAGCCTTCCATCACCAGCTTCTGAATGTGAACAGGCGTTATGACCGTATCATCATCGATTCGGTATGCAGATTGCTGCGTGAGCGATACATCATGGTTCGCCAAAAGACACTGTTTCACCAGTTCCGGTCTGTACGCTGCCTCCGACAATGCTTGTCCCAGTGCGTGGATTCCGCATACCACAATGATCTCATCGACATTGTGGTAGATCACCGGCTCACCTGCCTTCGGTGCTTTGATCGGCTTATGCCTGGATCCGTCTGCTTCGATCAAAACAACATCGGCATATCGGCATACCGTTTCATATGTATCCTGTGACAGCGGTCTTATCTTCACGCCGTCCGGCACGCCTGCCATCACACAGCGTTTTTGCTCCAGTTCCTGCATAATGCGTCCGGCATCGTCCGTCAGCAGCGTGTCAGCCTCGATATACATCTGTGTCGATGTCATCACAAGCACATTCTTGCCCTGTGCCAGATACTCTGCAGCCATTTTTTTGATCAGTGTGGTCTTGCCGCCCGCACCGACGACTGCCTTAATCATCTGCTGCTCCGCATATCTGCGTAAATGCATAGGCCGCCTGTATATTCTGCTCAGGTACGCACTCACTCAGATGAAGGATTGCTTCCAACACACCGCCTGCGATGCAGCGTGCTTTGTCTGATATCGTAAAACAATTTTCGTATTCCTGAATCCGCGGATCAATATCCGCAATCTTGAAGCCTTCTGTCACCGGATAACCGTCCCGGATCAGACCGCGAAGCAGTCCGTCGATGGTCGCTCTGACCGGAACCTGTTCGCCTGCAGCTTCCGGCTCGATCCACGCGATCACCTCACCCTTTTGAACGGTATCTGTAATCTTTTTGCTGTTTCTCATCACGCCAGCCGCCGGACTATGGATCACACGTTCCTTCGCATAACCCGCGATCATGCCGGGGATTCCGGTGTCTTTGATCGCCTGACCGTCATAAATCACACGCCCCAGCGAATGTCCGCGCATCGTTTCCACCACCGCATCTACATCAGATCCGGCCGAAAAACCAGGTCCAAGTGCGACCGTGATCGGTGCCATGCTCCGATTGGTTCCGAGATTCTTCTTCGCCAGAATCGCATCGACTACCGCAAACGGCCTCAGCAGAGAAATACAGTCGCCCTCCGGATCGACCAGCATCGTAAGCTTCCGCTTGGCAAGCAGTGCCAGCACCTCATTCAGATCCTGTGCCAGATAGCAGGTAAGGTCTTCCACTGTATGTTTCCCCTGATAAACCGCCTCCGCAAAAGCTACATTTCTGCGGATTGCGGACGGTTTCTCCGTCTCCAGCACCAACACTTGAAAACCGCACTGATACAGCTTGTAGATTGTTCCTGTCGCGAGATCTCCGCCGCCTCTGACTATCACTAAATTTTTCATCGTTCTGTCTGTCCTTCGCTTCTATGGTCTGATGATCGTTTTGGCTGTTTCCATCTTCTCTACGATCTCATACATATTTGTAACGCTTCCAACTGCCAGTTTTTCTTTGATTCCGTAAAAGTCCAGACAGGTACCGCAGGTCAGGATATTGACACCCTCTGCCTCCAATGCCTTCAGGTCTTCCAGCGTATCCGCACCTTCGCAGGTCAGATACGCACCTGTGTTGTAGCAAAGGATCGTTTCCGGAAGCTGATCCTGCTTCGTCACTGCAAAAACAAATGCCTTCATCAGTGCTTTTCCAAGTTTTTCATCGCCGGTACCCATCACATTTGCAGAAAGTACGATAGTCATTCCCTTTTTTCTGGAATCGGTGCAGCATACTTCGTCCTGTTCTGCATCTGCTTCACTGTGCAAATCATCCCCTGCTTCATTTTGTTTTGCTGACTGTACCAGAATTTTTACCTCATATTCCTTCTCCGCTTTTTTCTCGCCAACTGCCTCATATCCTTTTTGCTTTGCAAATTTCTGCAGATTCTGCACAGCAATCTCATTATCCACAAGAACAGTGAGTACTCCTTCTTTCATCTCTTCTGCTGCTTTTTTGGCATTTACGACCGGAAGCGGACATGCCAGTCCTCTTGCGTCTACGATTCTGTTCATCTGATTTTCCTTCTTTCTCTTCTATAGTTTTGTGTTTTATTATAAAAAATTTTTTCTTTCTGGTAAATCGTGCAAGCGTCATTCTTCTCTCGCCAGTTCTCTGATTGCCTCAACTGCCTGCTCGACTTCTGCTTTCGTATTATAGTGCGAAAAGCTGAAGCGTACTGCTCCCTGTTCCACCGTCCCCAAGGCCTGATGCATCAGCGGTGCACAATGTGCGCCCGGCCGTGTGGATATCCCATAGTTACGAAACAGTACATCGCTGACCTCTGACGAATCATAATCCCGGATATTGAGGCTGACAATCGCACACCGCTGTTCTCCAAAATCTCCATAAATCTTTACACCGGAAATATTCCTGGTCTGCTCATAAAAATACCACATCAGTTCCTGTTCTTTCCTACGGATCTGATCCAGCCCTGTCGTCTGCAGATAATGAACCGCCGCCCCAAGTCCTGCGATCCCATGTGTATTGAGCGTGCCTGCCTCCAATGCCGTCGGCATCTGCGCCGGATGGGATCTGCTGTAGGACTGTACACCGCTTCCTCCGGTGAGCAGCGGTCTGACTGCAATCCCTTCACGCACATACATGCCGCCCGTCCCCTGCGGTCCAAGCAGACCTTTGTGGCCGGTAAAGCAGAGAATATCAATGTTCATACTCTGTACATCGATCGGCATGATCCCGGCAGTCTGAGATGCGTCCACAATAAAGAAAAGACCATGCGCCCTTGCAAAGGCACCGATGGCTGCAATGTCCACCAGATTGCCGGTCACATTAGAGCCATGTGTACAGATGATCGCCTTTGTATTTGCTCTGAGTGCCCTTTCAAAGGTATCATTAAGCAAGCAGATCCTGCCCTTCGTATCTGCAGGCAGGATCGTCAGTTCCACGCCTCGTTCTTCCATTTCGTACAGCGGCCGCAACACGGAGTTGTGCTCCAGTGCTGTCGTGATCACATGGTCTCCTGCCTGCAGTGCCCCTTTGATCGCTATATTCAAACTTTCTGTCGCGTTCATCGTAAATACGATCTGGCTCGGATGTTCGGCATGAAACAGTTCCGCCAGCTTTTTTCTGGTATCGAAGATCACTCTCGATGCTCCCAGCGCCGCATCATGCGCACCGCGTCCGGCATTGCCCATCGAACACATCGCCTCTGTCACAGCCTGTACAACCTCAGGCGGCTTCTGCATCGTAGTTGCCGCATTATCAAAATAAATCATGATTTCTGCTCCATCAGATCAGACAAACCAATACCTCCTGCGGAACAATCCCATTCTCCTGCATCAGTGTCCGCAGTTCATCTTCATGTGCCGGACCTGCACACCAGGCAAGTCCGCATCCGGCTGAGATAAATCCCGGCACCGGAATCAGTCTGCCGTCCATCTGTTCCTGTTTGCATACTGTTTCCATCATCATCGCTTCCTCTGTCGTATGAAACGTGATGACCAGTCTGTTCTGTTTTTTTATCATCTTTGTATCCTGATTTCCGTTTCCGATTTTTCTGTGATTTCACCCACAATTGCAGCAGGTAATCCACTCTCCTGCATTTTTTGAACCATGTTATGCACATCTTCCGGGTGGACAGCCAGCAATAATCCACCGGAAGTCTGTGGATCGTACAACACTTCTTCCATCGCAAATGAAACATCGTCAAATGTCACATAGGCTTCCACATGATTGCGATTTTTCTGTGCAGCTGCCGTCAGATAAAATTCCTCTGCATAATGAAGGGCTTCCTGCATCACAGGCACCTGTGATGCATGGATACAGCAGGAATGTCTGCCATCCATCATCTCATGCAGATGTCCCAAAAATCCAAATCCCGTCACATCCGTACAGGCATGAACCCGATAGGCTCTGGAGATTTCTGCTGCCTTTTTGTTTAGGGTTGTCATAGAAGTGACTGCGTCCTGCATCGCCTCCGCAGAAGCTTCCCCAATCCGATTGGCCGTACAGATAATCCCAACGCCAAGCTTTTTCGTCAAAACCAGCACATCGCCCGGCTGCCCTCCGTTGTTGGAATAAATATGCTCCGGGTGAACAATACCGGTCACAGAAAGTCCGTACTTCACGCTGTCATCTGCGATTGAATGACCGCCAGCCAGTGTGCCTCCGGCTTCAATAACTTTCTCAGCTCCTCCGCGCATGATCTCTCCCAAGACATTCAGACTCATATCCTCCGGAAAGCAGACGATATTCAGCGCAGTCTTCACCTCTCCGCCCATCGCAAAAATATCACTCAGGGCATTGGTCGCCGCAATCTGACCGAATGTATACGGATCATCGACCATCGGCGGAAAAAAATCCAGCGTCTGTACCACTGCCACATCATCAGTCAGCTTGTACACCGCCGCATCATCTTTGCTGTCATATCCGATCAGCAAGTTTTCATCATACGGACCTCGCGGCAGCATACTCAGAACCCGGCTCAGCACACCGGCTCCGAGCTTGGCCGTACAGCCTCCGCCTCTGCAAAATGTAATCCCTTCCATTTTTTCTTCTCCTATCATGCTGTTTTTTCCTTGTCTCTTATTCTACACAAAATCAATACCACAGATTTTGCACGATATGCGCTCAAAGTCTTTCTCTCTTACTATACTACAAAAAAGCGTCAGAAGAAACCAGTTCTTCCAACGCTTTTCCATTTTATTTTTCCTGCGGAAGCAGAATATTCAGCAGAATCGCAACTACTGCGGCCGGAACGATCCCGGAACCGCCGAAGATCAGCTGTATACTCTGCGGAAGATTTGCCAGTATCGCAGTATTTGCACCGATACCATATCCTAGTCCCAGTGCAACCGAAACAATCGATATATTTCTGGCTGTCATCGGATTTTTGGTAATCAGCTGAATACCGCTTACAACGATCGACGAGAACATCATCACCGCTGCACCGCCGAGTACCGACTGCGGCATGATCGAAATCAGCGCTCCCACCTTCGGGAACAGACCGCAGGCGATCAAAAATACACCGCCAATTGCCAATGCATAACGATTCACGACTTTTGTCATCGTGACCAGTCCAACGTTCTGTGAAAACGAAGTATTCGGAAGAACTCCGAACAGTGCTGCAAACGAAGATCCCAAGCCATCACAGATCACACCGCCTGAGAGTTCCTGATCCGTCGCTTCCCGTCCCATGCCGCCTTCCATTACACCGGAGATATCTCCGACGGTCTCTACGGCAGTCACTATAAACATGATCAGGATCGGCAGGATTGCTCTTGCATCAAATACAATCTTGACCGGCATCAGCTCCGGAACAGCAAACCAGGAAGCTTCTGCTACCTTATCCCAGTTCAGAACCCACGCTTTGGTATATTCCACACCTTCTGCTGTCACACCGATCGGATTCAGCACTGCACCCATGATCATAGACGCAATATAGCCGACAATGATGCCAAACAGGATCGATGCGGTCGATGTAATTCCCTTTGTACAGTGCTTCAGGATCAGGATCACTACAAGCACCAGTATACCCAACAACAGGTTTTCGAGTGAACCGTAGTCCGCTGCACTGCTTCCGCCTCCAAAAGAGCCAACGCCCACACTGATCAGCGAAAGACCGATTGACAAAACAACCGTACCCGTAACAACCGGAGGAAAGAATCTTCGCAGCGGCTTGATCAAAAAGCCAAGCACTGTCTCAAACAGACCGCCGATAATCGAAGCTCCCATGATGGCTCCATAAGAAACGATACCGCCGCCCATGACACCTGCTACAGAATTACAGACTCCGATAAATCCCGAACTTGTTCCCATAATGATCGGCACTTTGCCGCCGCACGGTCCGATTGCAAACAACTGCACCAGTGTCACAATTCCTGCTACCAGCATCGCATTCTGAAGCAGCGCAATCTGCAGAGCAGAACCGGACGCAATCCCGCATGCACCGCTGATGATCAAAATCGGTGTCAGGTTGCCGACAAACATCGCCAGCACATGCTGCAGTCCCATCGGAATTGCCTGTTTCAATGGAATTCGTCCCTCAAACTCGTAGGGACTTGAATAAGTAACTTCCTTTTTCATCTGTAGTCTCCTTCCATACACTCTCAACCTGTTCAATTTTCCTGATTTTTTCAATCTTAGTCATTATATGGCAGGATACCAGATTTTTCAATCTTTTTTAATTTACAGTTTGTCCATTCTCACGCTTCTTTTTCCAGATGATTTTCTCCCCACTTGGCCAGCTCCGCAAAAACAGGCAGCAATGCCCTTCTTTTTTCATAATCTGTATCATTCCTTTTATCTCGCTCAAGGCACCTTACCACGGAGTTTTTATCAAAAAATCGAAACTTGTAATGGTACAAAAAATACTTCCAGATTGACCTGTGAAGAAGTACTAAAAGTCTTACTTCGGAATTAGTCAGTCTGGAAGTATTTTTATTTCCATTCTTGGCGTCCTATTTACAATAAAAAATAAAATTTCGAAAAATATTAGATATTCAGCAGATCACTGTATACAGCCAGTGCTCCGTCTGTCTCATGTGCAAGTACGCGTTTTGCAAGCACTTTTCCGAGCTGTACACCTTCCTGGTCAAAGCTGTTCAGGTTCCATACGAAGCCCTGGAACATTACTTTATTCTCGAAGTGTGCAAGAAGTGCACCGAGTGCTTCCGGTGTCAGCTGATCGCCGACGATGATGCTGGACGGACGTCCGCCGTTGAACTTCTTGTTGCGGTTTTCATCGTCTTTGCCACAAGCAAATGCTACGATCTGGGCAACTACGTTTGCACAGAGCTTCTGCTGGCTTGTACTGCCTTCGATCACAACATCACTGCCGCACTGATTATTGCGGAAGCCGATGAACTGAAGCGGTACAATGTCAGTTCCCTGATGCAGGAGCTGATAGAAAGAATGCTGTCCATTGGTTCCAGGTTCACCGAAGATTACCGGACCTGTCACATAATCAACTGGCTCACCGAAACGGTTCACAGATTTACCGTTGGACTCCATATCCAGCTGCTGCAGATGTGCCGGGAAACGGCTCAGTGCCTGAGAATACGGCAGTACTGCAGTACACGGATAGCCAAGTACGTTGCGCTCATATACACCGATCAGCGCATCAAGCATTGCCGGGTTCTGAAGCAGATCTTCATTCTTCGCTGTTGCATCTGCCTGTGCTGCACCGTCAAGGAACTGTGCAAATACATCCGGGCCGAATGCCAGTGAAAGAACAGCGCCGCCAACTGCTGATGTAGAGGAATAACGTCCTCCGATATAATCGTCCATAAAGAATGCCGCCAGATAGTCATCACTCTTCGCCAGTGGAGAAGTTTCGCTGGTAACTGCTACCATATGTTTGGAAGCGTCCAGTCCTGCCTTCTTCAGGGCATCTTTTACAAAAGATTCATTGGTCAGTGTCTCCAGTGTTGTACCTGATTTGGAAACCAGTACGAACAGAGAATGTGCCACATCAATTTTATTCAGAACTGCTGCTGCATCATCCGGGTCTACGTTGCTGATGAACTGTGCTTCCATCTTGAATTTGCCGTTCTGCTTTGCCCAGTTCTCAAGTGCCAGATACATTGCACGCGGGCCAAGGTCACTGCCGCCGATACCGATCTGAACTACTGTTGTAAATTTCTCGCCTGCTGCGTTTGTGATCTCACCTGCATGTACTTTGTTGGCAAACTCTGTAATCTTGTTCTGCTGTTCTACATAAAATGCACGCTTGTCCACGCCATCTGCTACAACAGCATCTCCCTGCTGTCCGCGTGTCAGCTGGTGAAGTACCAGACGCTTCTCACCTGTGTTAATCACTTCGCCGTTATAGAGTGCTGCATATTTGTCTGTCAGCTGTGCTTCTTTTGCCAGCTGTGCCAGTCCTTCCAGCACCTCATCGTTTACCTGCTTTGCTGCATAATTGTATGCAAGACCTGCCGCCATCGGCACGCTGTATTTCTTCACACGATCTGCACCGTTCTCTCCTGTCATTGCCTCAGCCAGATTCACCTTCTCTGTCTTCTCAAGTGCTGCATAAGAAGCCAGTGTATCCATATTGTTCCATGAAATCATAATGGATCCTCCTTCATATTGATCTTCGTATCCCACTCCAATAAATGAAATCCGTTCTCTCAAGTATACTATCAAATGCGTTTTTATTCAAGAGTCAGCTTAGATTCCGTCCATCATGACGAGCTTCCTGCCCTCTTTCGGCCGTTCGACTACCATCACATCAAAAACGGTATCGTTGACGCTGTCATCAACGGAAGCGATCTCCTTGATACAGGCTTCCATATGATCCCGGATCTCCCCAAGACTTTCCCACACTTTGCCGCCTGGAATATGCTTATCTACAATCTTCTGGATCTGCGGAAGCTGCGAACCGGTATAGACAATGCCGAAGCCCTGTGACTCTATACTGTCAAACAAAAGTTCCTCCGGATCACGTTTTGTATTCACACTGTAGGTTACATATCTTCCAGACTTATTGCTGCCGCTCAAAAGAAATTCTACACCGAAACGCTCTACCGGTGCTTCTTTGACTGCTTTTGTCAAAATACGCTTGATCCGCTCCATCGTCATCTGCTCCAGATTGTAGGTATTCAGCTCATTCAATGCATAATAAACAGTAAGTGGATCTCCTGTGATCCCAAGACATACTTTCTCATTCAATTGAAATACCTTTTGAAAAGTCTCTCCCGCTACCCGCTTATCATCGGATCTGTTTACCCTGCCGTCACTCATCATGATCGCAAAGTTGCCGCCGCGGACTGATAATACAAAACTCATAATCGCCTCCGTTTTTACAGAATGTACATAGCCTGATGCAGAACCTCCTGCTCTTATTCCCCCTACTTAATGCTCTACACATTTGAAGCAGCGGATTGCTCGTTCTGCGTTCAATGAACCATCAAATATTTAACCCCTTAGCCTCATCACAGCCAAGCATGATATTCAGGCACTGGATTGCCGCACCCGAAGCGCCTTTGCCGAGGTTGTCGAAACGTGCAGATACCAGCACTCGTTCTTCATTGCCTGTGACATAGATTTCCATGCCATCCCAGCCAGAGCAGCCATTTCCGCTCAGGAATCCACGGTAATCTGCTTCTTTGCCAAGCGGCATTACTCTGATAAATTGTTCACCTGCATAATATTCTTCAAAGTATCGATGAATCGTCTCCGGTGTCTGTTTGCCATTCATCAGCTCTGTATAGAGCGGCACAGAAACAACCATTCCACTGTAATAATCTGCTACGATCGGTGAAAACAGCGGTTCACGATCCAGACCTGTGATTTTTTTCATCTCTTTCAGATGCTTATGTGTCTGACCCAGCGCATATTCCCGCGGTGCATCCAGCTCCACGTCACGTCCTTCTCCTTCATACTCAGCGATCATCTTTTTGCCGCCTCCGCTGTAACCGGTCAGTGAAAAACTTGCAACCGGATAATCTGACGGCAGAATCTTACCTGCCACCAACGGATAAACGGCAGTAATAAAGCCTGTTGCATGACAGCCCGGAACTGCTACACGCTTGCCGGTTCGGATTGCCTCTCTGTGTGCCTTAGAGAGTTCCGGATAACCGTATGCCCAGCCTTCCTCTGTTCGATGTGCTGTTGATGTATCAATAATACGGACATGATCATTTTCGATCAGCGTCACTGCCTCTCTGGCTGCTGCATCCGGCAGACACAAAAATGTAATATCTGATGCATTAATATACTTTTTGACCTCCTCCGGATCTTTTCTCAGCTCGGACGGGATCTTCAGCAGTTCGATATCATCACGGCCTTCAAAACGCTCAAAAATACGCAGGCCGGTTGTTCCTTCGCTTCCATCAATAAAAATCTTCGTTTTCATATGGTTCACTCCTCTTTTTCATAATTGTGACATGTATTTCTTCTTAGGCTTTTGTTTTTTTAAGAATTTTCAGCAAAGGAATCGTTCCATCAGCAAAGCTTCCAGTTCTTCATAGCTCTCCACCGCGTTGATCACGCCGCGCAGCTTTGCAGAATTGGGATATCCTGCTGTGTACCAGGACACATGCTTGCGCATCTCCCGCATACCGATGTATTCCCCTTTATATTCAATCTGCATTCGCGCATGGCGCAGCATCATATCCCGCACTTCTGCTTTGTCCGGACGCGGAAGCAGTTCACCGGTTGCCAGATAGTGCGTGATCTCTTTGAAAATCCACGGATTTCCCTGCGCTGCACGACCTACCATGACCCCGTCACAGCCGGTCTCGTCCAGCAGCTGCTTCGCCTTCTGCGGTGAAGTCACATCGCCATTTCCGATCACCGGAATCTTCACGGCTTCTTTGACCTGTCGAATGATATCCCAGTCTGCCGTTCCGGAATAATACTGTTCCCTTGTTCTGCCGTGCACTGCCACTGCCGCTGCACCTGATGCCTCGGCGATCCGCGCAATCTCTACCGCATTCACTTCCTGCTCGTTAAAGCCTTTGCGGATCTTGACCGTGACCGGCTTTTTGATCCGGCTGGCCGTCTTGCTGATGATCTCCTCCACAAGCTTCGGATTCCGCATCAGTGCAGAGCCTTCTCCATTGCCGGCTACCTTCGGTACCGGGCAGCCCATGTTGATATCGAGGATATCAAACGGACGCTCCTCTATATAAGCCGCCATTTCACTGATGATATCCGGATCAGAACCAAACAGCTGCAGGGAAACCGGACGCTCCTGCGGCGCTGTCTCAAGCAGTGCTTCCGTGTTCTTGTTGTGAAACGAGATTGCCTTGGCACTTACCATCTCGCTACTGGTCAATCCAACACCCTGCTCTTTGCATAACAGGCGAAATGGCAGGTCCGAAACACCTGCCATCGGTGCCAGTATCACGTTGTTTTCCAATACTACATTGCCGATCTTCATCTTACTCCAAATCCTCCAGCGGTATCTGCTTCAGGATCACTGCTTTGTAATACAGTTCCAGTGAACGCAGCAGTTCTTCTTTTTCCTTCTGGAGTTTCTTGATTCTCAGCACACTGCCGATCTCATCGTAGGAAAAGTCATTTTCTGCTGCCTCAGTCTTGAACTGAAGATCTCCATTTTCATCAAACTCCATTAAAAAGATTCCGCCGATCTCATGTGTATATAATACACACATAATCTGCAGTTCTTCCTGAATCTGTGACGGCAGCCCTTTAAACTGGTCATTCAGATAATATTTTTCTTCATATGCATTTGCACCGCAAAGCACAACAGTGTTATCGTTCATGTCGTTTCCTTTCTATTTTCCTCTCTGTGGCATATCCGCCAAATAAAATTTTGCTTGACTCTGAACCTTATATGTAGCCGTAGATCCCGCGCACCGATACTTCTCCGGCATAGACGGACACAAGCGTTCTGTCCTCACGGCGTACCTGCAGCTCTCCGCGCTCATTGATGCCCTCTGCAATGCCTGTATATTCATTGCCCGGCTCCAACACACGAACACTGCCGCATCTGCCAGCCAGCAGTTCATTATATTCTTCTGTCAGAAGAGACAGATCCCGTGTCTGCAGAAACTGTTCGTAATACCGTTCAAACTCCTTCATACAACAAACAATCAATTCCTCCTGATCCGGTGCTCTGCCGATCAGCTGATGCAGGGAAACCGCCGTCTTTTCCAATTCTGCCGGAAATACCTCCACCTGCGTATTAATCCCGACTCCAACAACTACATAATCAATCTGGGATCCTTCACATTTCATCTCAGTCAAAATACCGCAGATTTTTCTGCCGTCTGCCACAACGTCATTGGGCCATTTGATCTGCACCTCCAACTGATACAGCTGTCTGCATGCACGCGCAACAGCCAGCCCCATGATCAGCGTGATCATCGACGCATGTTCCGGTGCGATCCTTGGCCGCAGCAAAAGGCTCATCGCCACTGCACTGCCTGCAGGTGTCAGCCAGCTGCGTCCTCTGCGCCCTCTGCCAGCCTCCTGCTCCTTTGCAAGTACCAGTGTGCCTTCCAACGCGCCCTGCTCCGCCAACCGTTTCAGTTCACTGTTGGTCGAATCAATCTTTTCATAAGATAACACATTCAGCCCAAGTGCGGCAAGTTTTTGATTCTTCATATTCTGTTCCCCTCTCTTTCCTCAATCCCTTTCGGTTCTGAACAGCTATGTTTACTTCAATAATGTAAGTGCACCTGCATAAAACAATAAAAACAGTCCTGCCCACACTGCATGCAGATTTTTTTGCCAAATCAGATACAAACAAGTTAATGCCAGATGCAGTAAAATCCCCAAACCAAGAATAAACTTCAGAAACCATCCGCTCTGCCACAGATCAAACAAAAATATCACGCATAATACAATGATCAAAAGTGATGTGATCACACAGAAAATTTCCATTCCCTGCGTCTCTTCTTCTCTGATTTTCTTCATCTCATTCTCCATCCGAAAGATAAAGCGGACACTTACTTCTCATCTTCTGAGAATCGGGTCCGCTCTCTCATCGTTTCCTTGTCAATAACGCGAATACGTCAAGCGAATCTCCAATCCGCTGTCGCCGCTTTATACGCAACTCAGGACGATTACATCGTCGCTGCGATCACTGCCTTGATCGTATGCATTCGGTTCTCTGCCTCATCAAATACAACTGACTGTGCTGATTCAAATACCTCATCAGTAACCTCCAGTGCATCCAGACCAAATTTTTCATAAACCTCTCTGCCAATCTTTGTCTCCAGATCATGGAATGCCGGCAGACAATGCATAAAGATCGCACTTTCCTTGGCATGTGCCATTACATTGGCATTAACCTGATACGGAAGCAATACTTTGATCCGCTCTGCCCATACGCTGTCCGGTTCTCCCATGGATACCCATACATCCGTATAGATCACCTCTGCGTCCTTTGCGCCTTCTTCGATACTCTCTGTCAGAGTGATCGTCGCGCCGCTCTCCTTCGCATATGCCTCACATTCTGCAACCAGCTCTGCATTCGGAAAATATTCCTTCGCAGTGCATGCAGCAAAGTGCATTCCCATCTTTGCACAAGCGATCATCAATGAATTGCCCATATTATAGCGTGCATCACCAAAGTATGCAAGCTTCTTTCCTTTGAGTTCTCCAAGATGCTCCCGAATCGTGAGCATATCTGCCAGCATCTGTGTCGGATGATATTCGTTGGTCAGACCGTTCCAAACAGGAACATCTGCATATTTTGCCAAATCCTCAACAAAAGTCTGGTCAAATCCACGATACTCAATTCCGTCAAACATTCTGCCCAGTACCCTTGCCGTATCACGAATACTCTCTTTTTTACCAATCTGTGAAGCAGACGGATCAAGGTAGGTCACATGCATTCCGAGGTCATGTGCTGCTACCTCAAAAGAACATCTGGTACGTGTACTGGTCTTCTCAAAAATCAGCGCAATATTTTTGCCTGTAAACTGCGGCTGTGGTTCTCCTGCCTTTTTCTTTGCTTTCAGGTCTGCTGCCAGATCAAGCAGCCCTGCAATCTCTTCCGGTGTAAAATCCTTCAGTGTCAGAAAATCTCTTCCTTTTAAATTCATCGTGCACTCCTCCTGTAAGTCCCGGCCATTCTGTCTATTTTTAATCATTTGCGGTTTCCGCTGCCTGACTCTCTGCTTTTTGAACATTCTACTACATTTGCCTTCAAAACACAACCTCAGCAGCCTGCAAAAAAATAAATATCAATCAAAAATGTATATTTATTCGGCTGATTTTGCAAAAAGAAAGACCGGTATGCAAACCGATCTTTCTGATTTGTTCTGTTTTATACAAGTAAATGCACCGCAAATGCACAGATCCATGCGATCGCACACTGCCCGAATACCACGCCAGCTGCCCATTTGCCGCCAAGCTCACGCTTCACAGAAGCGATTGCTGCTACACAAGGCGTATACAGCAGACAGAATACCAGCATCGCTGCCGCTCCTGCCGGAGTCAGCACACTCATCAGACTTTCTGTGCTTCCAAACAAAATGGTCAATGTAGAAACAACGCTTTCCTTTGCCATAAATCCAGTGATCAGTGCCGTCGAAAATCTCCACTCGCCAAAACCAAGCGGTGCAAAGATCGGTGCGATCACGCCGGATACAACTGCCAGAATACTTTCCTGTGAATCGCTGACCATCTTCAGCTGCAGGCTGAAATTCTGCAGGAACCAGATTGCGATCGTTGCCAGGAAAATAACGGTAAATGCACGCTGCAGAAAGTCTTTCGCTTTTTCCCAAAGCAGCTGCGCTACATTTTTGAAGCCCGGCATACGATAGTTCGGCAGCTCCATAACAAACGGAACCGCTTCTCCCTTAAACAGACTATTTTTAAAAACAAGTGCCGTCAATATACCAATTATGATACCGAAGAAATACAGCCCTACCATGATCAGCCCGCTGTATTTCGGGAAAAACGCTGCGGTAAAAAATCCATAGATCGGCAATTTGGCAGAACAGCTCATAAACGGTGTCAACAGGATCGTCATCTTGCGGTCACGCTCCGACGGAAGCGTTCTGCTCGCCATCACACCCGGTACGGTACAGCCAAATCCGATCAGCATCGGTACGATGCTTCGGCCGGAAAGACCGATTTTTCTGAGCAGCTTGTCCATCACGAATGCGACACGTGCCATATAGCCAGTGTCTTCCAGAAGTGACAGGAAGAAAAACAGTGTCACAATGATCGGCAGGAAACTGAGTACACTTCCAACGCCATTGAAAATACCATCAATCACCAGAGAATGTACCGCATGGCTCACATTCCAGGCAGTCATCTGTGCGTCCAGCAGTTCCGTAAGCCAGGTAATTCCCATCTCCAGAATTCCCTGCAGCCATGCACCAATCACATTGAAGGTCAGATAAAATATCGCTGCCATGATACCGACAAACATCGGAATCGCAGTATATTTTCCTGTCAAAAGCTGATCCAGCTTACGACTTCTGGCATGCTCTTTGCTCTCCTGCGGTTTAATTACCGTCGCATCTACCAGATTCTGAATGAAGGAAAACCTCATATCCGCGATCGCTGCCGCACGGTCCAGACCGCGTTCCTCTTCCATCTGACAGATAATGTGTTCCATCATCTCTGTCTCATTCTGTGACAGCTGCAGCTGTTCCTGAATCACCTGGTCTCCCTCGATCAATTTCGTCGCTGCAAACCGTACCGGAATGCCTGCTGCCGCCGCATGATCCTCGATCAAATGCATAATACCATGCAGACAGCGGTGCACTGCTCCATTATGATCGTCCTTACCGCAAAAATCTGCTCTGCCCGGACGTTCCTGATACTGTGCAACATGAAGGGCATGCTGCACTAGCTCTTCCACACCTTCATTTTTGGCTGCTACGATCGGCACAACCGGAATTCCAAGCATTTCTTCCATCTCGTTAATTCGGATCGATCCTCCATTGCCTCGCACTTCATCCATCATATTCAGAGCCAATACCATCGGTACATCAAGCTCCATCAGCTGCATGGTCAGATACAGATTTCGCTCAATATTCGTCGCATCTACGATATTGATAATACCCTTCGGCTTCTCGTGAATGATAAACTCTCTCGTCACACGTTCCTCACTGCTGTACGGTGACATCGAATAAATGCCCGGAAGATCTGTAATCTCCGTCAGGTTATGTCCGCGGATCACACCGCTTTTGCGGTCTACCGTAACACCTGGAAAATTACCCACATGCTGATTTGATCCGGTCAGCTGATTAAATAAGGTTGTTTTGCCACAGTTCTGATTACCTGCGAGTGCAAAAGTCAGTATTTCTCCCGTCGGAAGCGGATGCTCATCCGCCTTCACATGAAACTTTCCGCCTTCACCAAGTCCAGGATGCTTCGCCTGTGCTTTTTCACGTCCGTCTGCGTTCTGCTCTTTTCGCTGCTGTATCGCCTGAATCGGCTCTATCGCAATCTTCTCTGCATCTGCCAGACGCAGCGTGAGTTCGTAACCGTGAATCCGCAGCTCAATCGGATCGCCCATCGGTGCATATTTCACCAATGTCACTTCCGCCCCCGGAATTACACCCATATCCAGAAAATGCTGCCGCAGTGCGCCCTCGCCGCCTACGGCAAGAATCTTGCCGGATTTTCCTATCTCAAGATCTTTTAATGTCATTTACTGATCTCCTCTTTCCATTTTGCTGTCATTATATTGCTAACTAAAGTTAGTATAGTTTAACTCGAGTATTCTGTCAAACATTTTTCTCAATAATTCGGCATTTTTTCTCATTTTCTTTCATTAGAAAGAGGAGTCGAATCTTTGTTTAAAACATACACGGGTCATGCTCTGCCAGATCCTCAAGATCCGGTCTTCCGCTGATATTCTGCGTATTCAGTGTCTTTCGTTTCATACGCTGATCCTCAGAATAATGCAAGATGCTGTCCTTAATCTCCTTCGCATGCTTCACATGACGTATCACCATATCCGGATGTGTCACATCAGAGCCAAAACAGTGCACTGTTCCAAGACCAAACAGTCGCTCCAGCAGACTGCACTCCAGCCGCACATCGATCACCTTGTACATGTAGCAGTCATTTTCTACTCTTTTTAAAAATCCCTGCTTCATCGTGATCAATTCTTCCGAAATATGATACGTCGTAAAGGTCCACGGAAGACCAAAAAACAAAATTCGTTTTCTTTCTGTATAATTCATACCATTGCCTCCTGTCATTATAATGAATGGATCAATTCGTTGTAATTTCTCTCAGATGTCTGATCTGACAGTCTGCCTGCTGCAGATCCTGACTTCCTGAGGTCGGGTTCTGGTATCCAAAACAAAAAATTCCAGCTGTTTTGGCTGCCTTCACGCCTGCTTTTGAATCTTCCACTGCTATGGCATCCTCAGGTGAAATCCCCATTTCAGAAAGCACCTTCTGATAAATATCCGGCGCTGGCTTCTTGTGCTCTACCTCATCACCAGCCACAGTACAGTCAAAATATTGTCCTATATTTAGAATACGAAGTACCGCATCCACAAGATAACGAAGCGATGAGGATGCTATACCAATCTTCATTTGATTTTTCTTTGCCCATTCCAATACATCCAGCAAACCTTCACTCGGGCCAAGCTGTTTTTGCTCCACCAATTCTGCTACTCGTCGGTAATGCTCCACGCTCTTTTGCTGGCTGCTCCCTGGAAGCCCAAGCTTGTTTAAAATCAGCTCCCAAAATTCATCCGTTGCTTTGCCCACTGGATCCGGAAAATCTGCATCCAATACAATATTCATCTCCTGAAACATCTGCTGACGAGCCTCTTCATGCACTGGTTCACTGTTTAATATTACTCCATCCATATCAAAAATAATCGCTTTTGCCTTTTTTAAATCACTCATGAATTTTCCTCTGTCCTTCTAATATCTTCTCCATAAAATACATCGTCTCATAAAATAATAACATAAAGCCCTCTGCTGATACAATACTTGCTGACAGCCAATCTGTGAAAAATAAAAACCTCCTTGAAAATCAAGGAGGTTACACTGCGGCTAACAGGACTTGAACCTGCACGGTCTCCCACTGGAACCTAAATCCAGCG
>CAZEPO010000001.1:49016-50598 GCA_964514125.1 uncultured Lachnospiraceae bacterium | reverse complement strand
CACTTCTGCTGAAACGATTCCCGGAATCTATGAGTTTGTCACAGCGCTTGATTCCGACTTTCTTATCGATCTTCGCACCTGTACGCAGGAAGATGCCCAAACAGATGCTTCAACTCTGAATACACTGCAGCTCTTTACTTCCTGCAATGTCAATCAGCAGAAATTCTATATCGATCAGCTTGTTACCGGCCAATACCGTATCAGTACACTGAATTCAGGCCAATATTTGTCTGCAGTGGATTCTGAGACAGCACAGGCTGCCTCTCCCTCACTGATTGATTTTGATCTGGCCAAAGAACAGCAGCAGCTTGCTGAGCTCAATTGGACGCTCGAAGATGCAGGTGACGGATTCTGCTATCTTTCCCAAGATGGCTGCTATCTTACGGTTGATGATTCCCATGCTTATCTTGGAGCAGCGCTTACACTCAAGCCTTTTTCCGGCAAAATGACACAAAAATGGCAGCTGCGCCGTACCAGAATCAGTTCGGAAGCTTATGCTGACACAGATTTTTATAATCCATATGAAGAAAATGGCGAATATGCAAACCTGCGTCTTTCCATACGATTCGGCACCCGCAAAGAAATGTTGACAGCAGGTATCGTTTCTGACTGGATCACAGAAGAAGATCATACCAACACGCTTAGTAAAGACGCCTGTCAGTCCTATGTAACACAGCTTGCTGATACTTATGAAACACAGGGGAAACCACGCAGCTTCACTACAGCCGAAGGAAGTACGATCACACTTTACCAGGGGAATTTCGGTTGGAAAATGGATACAGAACAAACCACCGATAGGCTGTTAAGTGCGGTACAATCATCTGGCTCATCTCGTGCATTCTCCCCTATTTGGACTCACGAAGGCGCCTCCTTTGATTCCGAAAATGACATCGGCGATTCCTATGTGGAGATTGACCTGACCAACCAAAAAGTCTGGCTGTTCAAGGACGGCAAACAGCTTCTGGAAACCGATTGTGTCACCGGAACCTACGGCACTGACCGTCAGACGCCAGGCGGTGTATACAGTATCTATTACCGTCAGTCTCCTGCTGTGCTGCGCGGAGCCGACTATGCATCCCCAGTTGATTACTGGATGGCCTTCAACGGCAATATTGGTCTCCATGATGCCTCCTGGCGCAGTTCATTCGGCGATGATATCTATCTGACCAATGGCTCTCACGGATGTGTCAACCTGCCGACCGATGCTGCCAAAATGATTTACGAGGAAACCGGCTATGGATATCCGGTAGTCTGTTATAACTAAACTTACTTATCATTAGGCAGACCATTGAACCTATCAAAAATCTATCATTATATTTACCGAAAAACTTTCACCTCAACTCTTGACAAAGAGCTCTAAAAAAGGTACGGAAGAATAATCCTCCGTACCTTTTTCACGTTATTCTATTTTGCTTTTCGTACAAATGACAAATTGTTTCTGTTATTTTGTCTCAGCTTCTGTGACTACTTCGGTCTCTGCAGCAGTTTCTGTCTCAGCTTCTGTAACTGCTTCTGTTTCTGCCTCGGTCTCTGCAGCAGTTTCTGTCTCAGCCTCTGTGACTGCTTCTGTTACAGCCTCAGT
>CAZEPO010000001.1:28442-48916 GCA_964514125.1 uncultured Lachnospiraceae bacterium | reverse complement strand
GCCTCAGTCTCTGTTTCAGATTCAGCTTCCGTTGTTTTTTCTTCTTTTACAGCTGCCGAAGCTGTCGTATCGGCTGTGATCAATGTAATTCTGCCCTGTCCATACGGATCTGCATACTCATCACCGATCTTATCGCCGATTGCTGCCAGGTAATCAATGATTACATCATGGTCGATCAGCCATTCTTCTCCTTCTGCCGGAGAAAGAACCTTGGAGCCTTTGAACATGGTCATACCATCACCACATTCTTCGGAATAATATTTGTTGATCGCCAATGTGTATGTTTTTTCGAGATCAAGCGGTTCATCGCCAACCATGACATCTTTGACACGGTATTCGCCGTCTACAGAAACGAACTCACCGTCGCTGTTGACATTGACAGAGGATTCCATTGTTGTGTCGATCGCATAGGTCAGACCAGAAGTCTGAATAAAGCCGCCGCACTCTTCCGGATACAGGTGAGCACCCATCTCCAGACAATCCAGAACCTGCTGTCCGGTTACTTCGATCATGCCTGTCTCTGAATTCCACGGCATCACTGTGATCAGATCCATATAAGTAATATCGCCTTCTGAGATATTGGCACGGATGCTTCCGCCGTTCAGGAATGCGATGTCTGCGCCTGACTGAATACGGTATGCATCGGTCAGGAAATCACCCATGTTTGTTTCGGTTGTACGAACCAGACGTGTTTCGCCATCTGCCGGATCATAGATCACAAGATCATAATCTACGCTGCCGACTTTGACGAACAGGTAAGCATACTGTTCCTGAATTTCCTGAACCTTTTCATCCATTGCTGTATAAGCCTCAGACTTGGTCTGATCTTCAGTCAGTTCATTTACAAGACCACTTGTCACTGCTACTGCACCATCTTCTTCAACAGAGAATTTCACAACACCGATGTTCTCGAGTTTTGTTCCTGTTGCTGCCAGAAGAACGTCCTCGCCGTCTTTGTCTGTAATGACTTCTCCAGCGATCGTATTATGTGCATGTCCGTCAAGAATCACATCAATACCTGTTGTGTTCTCAACAACACTGCGGGATGACCATGCTTCTTCTACACCGGAATCACCCAGATGTCCAAGTGCCACGATACAGTCTGCACCGTCTGCGATTGCTGCATCGACTGATGCCTGAACGGTTTCATACAGCTGTTCGTCTGTCTCTACGCTGAATCCATAGATGAAATTGCCGTCCTCATCCTGGAAATAAGTCGGAGTGGATTTGGCAATTGTCTCAGGTGTACAGATTCCTACATAACCTACCTGGAATTCTTTTCCGTTTACGTCATAAGAAACTACTTTGTAACCATCAAAAATAGCTTCACCAGTCTCTGTATTGACAAAGTTGCAGGAAAGGAAATCAGCTGTTGCATTTTCTGCATATTCAAGGAATACATCCATGCCGTAGTCAAATTCATGGTTGCCCGGGATGCAGATATCATATCCAATCTCTTCCATCAGATTCATTGCATCCTGACCACTGGATTCCGTTGTCACAACGGATCCCTGAATTGCGTCGCCCAGATCGATCATCGTCAGCTGATCTGTAATAGCTGCCGTATCTGCTTTGACTGCTGCCAGACCTGCATAACCAAGGCTGTCTGAAGATCCTGAATAATCTGCGTCCGCACTGATGCCGCCATGAACGTCACTTTCAAAGAGAATAACAACGTCATCTTCTTCCACATTCATGTCTTCCAGTGTACCAGTCGCTGACTCTGCTGAAACTGTTACTTCATATGCGATATCCTCAGCCTCTGTAACCGCTTCTGTTTCGATCTCGGTTTCTGCTTCTGTTACCGCTTCCGTTTCGGTCTCTGCTTCTGTTACTGCTTCCGTTTCGGTCTCAGTTTCTGTTTCCGTTACTGCTTCAGTCTCGATCTCAGTTTCTGCTTCTGTTACTGCTTCGGTCTCAATCTCAGTTTCTGCTTCCGTTGCCTGCTCAGCCACAGCCTGAGATTCTACCTCTGCTTCCTCTGTCACGGTAACTTCTTCAGTTTCCGCTTCGGTCACCTTCTCGGTCGGTGCCTCTGTCGCTGCTTCAGTTACCTTCTCAGTCGGTGCTTCCGTTTCAGCCTCTGTCACCTTCTCGGTCGGTGCTTCTGTTTCAGCCTCTGTCACCTTCTCAGTCGGTGCTTCTGTTTCAGCCTCTGTTACCTTCTCAGTCGGTGCTTCTGTCACTGCCTCAGTTACTTTCTCGGTCTCTTTCTCTTTGTTATTGCCGCAGCCTGAAAGTGCTGTCGCAGCTAATGAAAGACCCAGAAAACAAGCTAATACCTTACGTTTCATTGGAATAGTCCTCCTTTCTCAATTAGTTCCAGTATACTTCTTTTACTGCAAATATTCAATAAACTTCTTATAAAAAATATGAAATAATATAAGCACTTTTTACAAATGAGCGTTCGAACCTGCATGTCCTCGCTAAAATAAAATATAAATTTATACAAAAAACAGCCAGCACTGCTTTTTCAAGCTCGTGTTGGCTGTTTCTATGAATGATATCAGCTTCTGTCTGTCTCGATAAAGGAAGCGTCTTTCTTTCTCTTATTTTCACTCCATGCATGCATTACGAGTGCCAGTGCGATTACGCCGTAGCAAAGGAATACACGGAAGTACTCACCGATCGCTGCATCACCAAACAGGTTCTTACCAGCTGCCGGAGCCAGGATGAACATAAGATGGAACAATACAGTACCGATCAATGCCTGTGTATTGGTTGCACGTACTACAGAAGCACCACCGACCAGAATCGCTGCACCTGCGTACAGACCTACCTGTTCATGTGCACCGTATGTCTGGAATGCACCCATATTCTGAACAAAGATCAGCTGACCCCAACCTGCGAGTACAGTAGAAATAATTGTCGCAATAATACGAGTACGGTCTACGTTGATACCGGCAGCATTCGCTACAGTACGGTTCTGTCCAACTGCACGGAACTGCTGTCCAAGTTTTGTCTTCATGATTGCAACATTGAACAGACAAAGAAGTGCTACAACCGCATAAGTAACCACCGGAATAGAAACCATGCTGAACAGCTTCTTAACCGGTCCAAGCTGGCAGATCACTGCCACTACAGCAAGTGCTGCAATCTCAATACCGAGTTTTTTCGCATTTTTCTTGTGACTGCCTGCATAGCCGATCACAAGTACCACAGCGATCAATACTGCAAATAAGATGACTGCCTGATGGAACGGAAGTCGGATCAGACCATCGAGTGTACCTGCGATACCGCCTTTGGAAAGGTCCATTGTGTTGGCAATACCTTTGGAACCTTTGATCGTAAGATCCGGATTGCTGATCGGGATAATGCTGTCAAAGATGAACAGGAAAAGCAGCTGGTAGAGACCATTTGCAAAATAACCAACGATCAGACCGCCGATCATCTCCTGACCTTTCATCTTGTTGTAAAGTTTACCAACCAGGAAACCAAACAGTGCTGCCAGCGGAACTGTGATCAGTGCTGCCAGAAGGAATCCGCCGATGCCTCTGATGCCCCACTCCAGTACCAGCAAACAAGCGATCTGTGTCGCCATCGCACCGATTGTAATCGCAAAGTTGATACCCATACCTGCAATGATCGGAATGATCAGCGCAAGTACAATAAACATATTTCTGGAAAGACGGCCAAACAGCTCATAAAGAACGTATGAACCTTCGTAACCAGAGAATGCCATACATACTGCACAGAGTATGATGAACATGATCGTTACAATATTATTTCGTACAAATACACCTAATTTTTTCTTATCCACGGCTGCTACCTCCTGACTTTGTCAGAGCATACAGAATGATACCATTGGAGATAAGGATTCGTAATGTCTCTGAAATTGTACTGTTCGGCACCAGTGCGTTTGCAACCGGCATACCAAGTGTCAGAACACCCTGGAACAGGAATGTACCAATAATAACATGGCTGATTCGTCCGCGGGATGTAGTCGCACCACCAAGCAGGATTGCAGATGCTGCAAGGAAGCCCATCTGACGCGGAGCCTGATACAGCTGCATAAAGCCGTAGCTCTGTCCGTATACAATGATACCTACTGCTGCAAGCATTGTAGAAAGCATTGTACCAATGATACGCATCTTGTCTACATTGATACCTGTCGCTGCTGCAAATCTTGGGTTTGCTCCGGCTGCTGACATAGCAACACCTGTCTTGGAACGCAGGAACAGCCATACCAGGAAACAGCAAAGTGCAAAGAACAGCAGAAGACCTGTCGGAACTTTAATACCAAAGATCTCGAATGCCAGGAAATTGTTCAGCAGGTAACGATATGTAGTCTGCAGACCGATTGTGGTACGAAGACCTTTACCAAGCGGCCATTTCATGATCTTGCTCTGGAACGGCAGTACAAGCCATGCAATACACATCAGGGATACGATTGAGAAACCAACATAAGTGGTAACACTCATTTCACTGCCCTTCAGTCGGTTCAGAAGCATACCGTAGAGAATACCTGTCACTGCAGAGATAGCCACACCGACTACGATTGCAAACAGGAATCCGAACCAGCCGCTGAATCCAAGCTCAATACAGAGCAGACCACCGATCAGACCACCGATGATACCGATCGGCAGACCAAGGTTCAGACTGATACCACACTGAATACCCGGAAGCATTGCCAGAACCAGAACACCATTCATACCAAGACGAACCAGTGTATTTCCGATCTGAGCCGGTACAGACAGGTTATAAATAAATGCGAGCAGGCAGAGCAGAATGTAGAACATACTGATGACCAGACGCGGGAAACCAAGTTTCTTTACAAGCGGTGTGTAGAACACAACAACAAGTGCAAGGATCAGAAGTCCTACTGCTACAGTTGTAAGTGTCTTGCCCTGACGCATGATCTTGCCGTTCATACCTGGGTTCATACCACTCATCGCAAGTGCACGGTCATACTGTGTCTCAAAGGTATCTCCAGACTGTGCTACGATACTTGTGATCGTCTCTTTCAGAGTTGTCAGAATATCGTCAGTCAGAGCTGGGAATACTACCTTGATTTCTTCGCACAGTGCCAGATAAGCCTCATCAACCGTTCCCTGGAGTGCAAGCATTTCTTCTGTTGCCACAAATCCGGAAAGGTCAACGGTCTCTTCTTCCATCTCCATGTCAGAAGCATCATCAGCCATCGCATCTTCTGCTGAAGCTTCCATTGCCTCTGTCTCTTCCACTGTCACTGCATCTGCATTGGCTTCAATATAAGCAGCCTGAGCTGCAGCTTCCTCTGCAAAATATGCTTTCTGTGAATCAGCAAGCACATTCAGAGCGTCTGCAAGCGGTGCAGTATCTACATCAGAAAGGTCCACTGAGCCGATTCCCTGCTCTTCTGCAAGGGCACGGGCTTCTTCTTCTACCTTGGCAGATGCCTCACGGATTTCTGCCATTCCGCCGCCTTCCTCACGGATCTTGGCAGTAGACTCTGCTTTGGCAGCAGCTACATAAGCATCTACAGCACCGGTTCCGGCTGTATCCAGAATCGCCTGAAGACGCATATCACTGAGGATCACACTTCCGCTTTCTGAAGAACGGGAAGTAAGACCATAAATACCGATACATCCACTGATCACAGCCAGAACAACAATCAGGATGCTGGCAATAATCTGTGATTTTTTCAGTTTTAAATTACGCATGTGATGCACCTCCTCTTTCCGGCTTGATGCCTGACATTGCCAGACCGAAGTCTGCATCGGAACTGTTAACCGGCAGTACATCGACAACGGTTCCTTCTGAAACGATCGCAATATTGTCACAGATAGAGCGAAGCTCCATCAGCTCAGAAGAGATCATAACAACAGTCATGCCGAGTTCACGATTCAGCTTGACCAGTGTCTCAAGCACGAGCTTCTTCGCACCGATATCAATACCACGAGTCGGCTCTGATACAAAGAGAAGCTTCGGATGCATTGTAAGCGCACGAGCGATACATACTTTCTGCTGATTACCGCCGGAAAGCGTACCTGTATGCTGAAGTGGTGAGAAACAACGGATATCCAGTTCCTTGATCATATCCTCTGCATGTGCACGGATCGCCTTTGTATCTTTCTGAGTCATACCCAGGAATTTTTTCAGATAATCGCCATTGATCTGCATTGCATTGAATACAATGTTGTCTTCAATGGATTCATCCAGCAGAAGACCGACACCTCGTCTGTCCTCCGAAACCATAGCCATACCACTAGCCAGTGAATTGCGTGCATCATTGAGCGGTATTTTCTGTCCGTACAGTTCTACATCTCCGCTTGCCTCATAAACGCCCATGATACCGTTCGGCACACCAATCTTACCCTGTCCGGCAAGTCCACCGATACCAAAAATCTCACCTTCACGAACCTGGAAGGATACGTCCTTGACTACCTCTCCCGGCATCGCTACCTTCAGATGATCTACTTTCAGTGCAATCGGTGCATCTGCTGCAAACTCACGCGGCTCTGCTGTTACAAATGAAAACTCGCCCTGACGGCCGATCATCATCTCTGCCAGCTTAACTGCATTGGTATCCTTTGTTGCGCAGGTGGTCACAAGCTGACCGTCACGCAGGATCGTGATATTATCTGCCGCCTCAATAACCTCATCAAGACGGTGTGTGATAAAGATAATTGCAATTCCTTTTGCTGCAATACTCTTCATTACTTTCAAAAGCTGCTCTGCTTCACTCTCTGTCAGTACAGCAGTCGGTTCATCAAAAACAAGAAGGCGCACACCTTCTTTATCAATCTCACGTGCAATCTCGACGAACTGCATATAGCCAACCGGAAGTCCGCTGACCAGTGTATACTCATCAATACCCATACCTACACTGTCAAGTGCCTTTCGTGCATCTTCTGACATTGCTTTCATATTCAGAGATTCCAGATTGGAACCCATTACGCGTGACACAATATTCGGTTTGGTAATCTCACGATTCAATTTGATATTTTCAGTAATGGTAAATCCAGGCAGAAGCATAAACTCCTGATGTACCATACCAATTCCCTTCAGCATCGCATCATGCGGAGAGGCAATCGCCGTCTTTTCTCCGTCAATCAGAACTTCGCCGGAAAAACCGCCGGTTGCATGAATCACGGGCATACCAAAAAGAACATTCATCAATGTACTCTTTCCTGCACCATTCTCACCCAGCAGTGCATGAATCTCACCCGGACGGATCTTTAGCGATACATCGGAAAGGACTGTATTCTCACCGTATCGTTTGGTGATATTTTTCATCTCCAGAATGTATTCTGCAGCCAATTTTTTTCCTCCTTTTTATATCCTGAAAACGACCCGCTCCACCAAAATGAAGCGGGTCCGACTTTTCAATATCTACAATCAGTTACAATTTCTTATTTCAGGTAGTCGTTGAAATCTACCGGTGCAAGAAGTGTTACAAAGTAGTTATCAATTGTTGTGCCATCAGCATTCTGATAGTAATCAACAGTTGCACCCGGGCAAGCTTCCAGGAACAGTGATGTGAATGCATCGTAATCAGCACGGTCTGTAATCTCACCGTTGATCCAATCGATAGAGTACTCAACTGCTACATCGATAAGAGCCATGTTAACCGGTGATGCCCATGTAGAGAAGCGTCCTACTGCATCTGTCTCAGCAAGTTTTGCTGCGATAGCTTCCAGAGCTGCTGTGTCATCTCCACCTACAGCGATCTCAAGTCCGAGAGATGCCGGGAATGCATGATACGGTGACGGGCAGCACGGCTGCGGATAGTAAGCGTTTTCCTGAGCCAGGATTGCTGTCTGAAGCGGCTCCTGCATAGAGCAGTTTGTTGAGAAGAAAGCAACTTTCTTGCCAGCATACTCTTCCATCTTAGCCGGAACATCTTCAAGGATGAACTGCTGTGCACCAGATACACCTGCATCGCCTGTTGGGTCCGGAGCAGTTGCTTCTACGTACTCGATTCCGAGTGCTTCGCAGTTAGCTTCCAGAACAGCCTTACGAGCTGCGATGGTTTCCATTGCAAGGTGGCGCGGGAAGGAGTAATGAACAAATACTTCACATCCCCAGTTAGCAATTGTTTCAGCGATCAGGTCGCCCTGTGCTGCTTCGTTGCTGTAAAGAACCAGGTCAGCTGACTCAGAGATAACAGCCGGGTCTTCCTGCGGAACGCCTGCGATCAGAAGGATGTCGTCACGACCGAGTTCTGTACGGATCTTATCGAATGCAGCTTTTGCACCCGGTACAGCCTGGCACATGATGATTGCCTTTACATCTTCATCAGATGCGAAAGAAAGCAGTTTGGAGATTGTTGTTTCTGTTTCAGCTGTGAAGTTGTCCGGATATGTATCTGTGATAATGTTGTCCGGATACTTTGCTGCAGCACGTTCTGCTGCACGGAACTCTTCTTCTCCCTGAGATGTGGTTCCTGTCAGGATCGCGATTTTCCAGTTATCTTCTTCAGCAAAAGCACATGTGCTGATACCGAGACACATAACCAGAGTCATCAAAAGTACGCCTAACTTCTTCATGTTTGTTTCCTCCTTTTTCTCTGCACTTGTTTACTTTGTTAAAGCAGTGCACTAATTGATTGGATTATAGCACTCTTTTGTGCATCTTGCAAGAACAAATGTGTTTATTTTGCTTGTATTTTGTATTTTTTCTTATACAATCCACTTATTCGCCTTTTATTCGAAGTGCTTCAATATTTCGTGTCTCTGTACCGTTCGTTCTGGACAACCAGGTAACCGTCACATATTTGCCCTCGTACAGATCTTCTGCCATTTCAAAATCACAGTTGGATATATCAAAGCTTCGGCAGATTCCGTCCGAACAGGAGACTTCCATCTGATCCGGCATGAGCTTCGATATAACACCTTCCGCTGATATGCTTGTCTCCTCTGCGTCCTGATGTCTCGTATAATCATTGACTTTCGATGCAGTATACGGTGCACCCGTTCCGTCATACCAAATCTCTACCCAGTCGCCTGTCGCAAGCGTATCACGCAGATTCATCTGTGCATAAACTGTATTGAAAGCTGCGCTGCCCTGTCCATCATCGCGTCGTATCACGAGTGTGCCAAACGAAGCATCTGTCACAATACCGCTGATATAACCGTTCTGAACATAAGTATCTGCTACTGGTTCAGACCAGGAAAGATAATCCGCATATACATATCCGGTATTGCCCAGATAATTGACTCTGATCCAGCCGTTGCTGGTCATTCCGGTCACTTCGATTCCCTGTCTGGCTTTCAGAACACCAATCACCGCATGCTCACCTGAATAGCCGCTTCGGATATTGACATCTGCCGTCGCGTACATCGTTCCGGTGGAAGACTTCGTCAGGACAGGCTCCTCTGTGCTGGTATACTCACCCCAGATGTAACCGGTCACTCCATTGTACTGGATCTGGATCCATCCGTCACTTGTATAGCCAGTCTCTGTCACGCCGCAGCCGGCATACAATCCACCGAGGATTGCCGCATTCAGATCACCTGATGCACGGACATTGACATCTTCTGTCGTATACAGAGTCTGGAGCAGCGGTGTGATCGTCTCCGCAGGTTCTGCAGTATCCATTGTCTTATATGCACTCAGATCTGGCAGTGAAACGGTGACTGTTTCGCCATTCTGTGCAAAAACAGCTTCAGAACTTACCAGAAACGTTTCTGACACAGCTCCGTTTTCCACAGTGTAGACCATCTGGATCGTCCTGCGGTGTACATGCCCTTCTGCGTCCGTTTCCATCGTACCATGCAGAGAATCTATGACAAGTCCCTGATTTTTGTCTGATCCGGCCAGAAGTTTTTTGGCATAATCGCCAAGCGTCTCCTCTGTCGCCACGAAGGTATAGACCACGGTTCCGTCTTCTGCTGTTTCGGAATAGAGCATCTTCAGATAATTACTCGTCATATCCAGATAAATATGCGAGTTGATCATCTGCCAGATATCGGATCGTTCCATTTCTCGTTTGACCTTGCCATCGGATGTTTCCGTATACCATGCATTGTCCCGATAGTAGCTTGCACTGCTGCCTTCATCGGTCGTCATCTGAATGTCTGCCTTGAGTACGCTGTTTCGGATTCCTGATACCTTCAGATTCACGTCTTTGACTGCTGATACATTTGTACTGGCAGAAACTGTTTTTTCGTGTACAGTCACATCAAGTCCATCCAGTGCATCCTGTCCCTGAACTGCTGTGTTGTAGGCCGCCTCCAGATTTGCCTCAAAAGCTGCTTCTGATACTGTCTGGGATGTTCCAATAAGAAGTGCTGCGCAAAGCAGGGCTGCTGTTTTTTTCCTATTCATAATAAAACCCTCCTAATCTCACTCCATTGTCTCAAACTTTTTATCTCTGTGCAAGCTCTTTCGTAATGTCCTCCCATGTCACACCTTTTTCTGCCATCAGTACCATCACATGATACAGAAAATCGGAGATTTCATATTTAATCTCTTCCGGATCCGGATTTTTGGCTGCGATCACAATCTCAGTCGCTTCCTCTCCTACCTTTTTGAGAATCTTATCGATTCCCTTTTCAAACAGATAATTGGTATAGGAGCCTTCCTTTGGATGCAGTTTCCGATCCTCGATCACTGCAAATACATCTTCAAACACCTTCAGCGGATTGGTTTCGTCATACTCTTTCTTCAGGATACTGCGGTAAAAACAGCTGCGATTTCCGGTATGGCAGGCTGCACCCACCTGTGCCACTTTTGCAAGCAGCGTATCATTGTCACAGTCAATGCAGAGTTCTTTTACATACTGAAAATGTCCGGAAGTCAGTCCTTTGACCCAGAGTTCCTGTCTGCTGCGGCTCCAGTAGGTCATACGGCCGGTACGGATCGTCGTTTCATACGCTTCCTGATTCATGTACGCCACCATCAGAACCTCCTGTGTCTTATAATCCTGTACGACTACAGGAAGAAGTCCGTTTTCTGATGTTTTGATCTCATTCCAGTCAAGCGAAGCCTCATAGGTATTGACCGGTATCGCTTTCTCTTTCAGCAGATGTTTCAGTTCCATCAGGTCATACGCCTGTTCCATAAATGCCGGTGCATAAATACCGGATACAAACGGTGCCCCCAGCACGATCACAGCAGCTTCTTCGCAGAACTGTCCGAGTGAAAGGTATACCTTCAAAGCAGCCTGCCCCTGCACCAGCACAGACGGATCCAAAAATTCATCCAGCAAAATGACGCCTCCAAGCTGCTCTGCCTGCTGCGCTGCAGAATCGATTTCCTCCTGCACACCCAGACACGCAAGGATCTTCTCTTTGCCGAACCGTCCGGAAACCTCAGCAGTCAATTCTATATTTTCGTTTTTGGAATAATTCAAAAACACTTTGCGGCATCCGGCATAGATGAGTTTTTTGACATCCTCCATCCGTCGGATATTGCCGCCTCCGTAAACCGGGATATCCACCGCTCTTGTAATCTCGCGAATGATTCCGATCGCTTCTTCATGCTCTGCATCACCGTTTGAACGATCAAACAGTACGATTCCATCTGCTCCTGCGTTGCTGTATACCGATGCGAGTCGAACAGCATCTCCGTCCATCCAAAGTGTATCATCTGTCAATCCGCTGACTGCCTTTCCGTTTTTCAGATAAAGCGGCACCAGCAATTCCTTCTTTTCCATATATTCCTCCCAAGAACAGCTCCTCTGTTCTTTATTCTGTATTTTCCACCGTCTTTACAGGCTTCCCTTTGTTGAAAGTACACCTGTGATACGTTCATCATAGCTGACTGCTTCGTCCAGCGCCTTTGCGAATGCCTTGAACATTCCTTCCGCCATGTGATGACTGTTGCCCTCTGCGAGCATCTGGAAATGCAGATTCATTGCCGCTGAATAAGATACCGCATAGAAAAATTCCCGAATCATTTCTGTATCCAGCGTCCCGATCCGCTCCGTCGGGAACGTGATATCCGCGCGATAGTAGGGTCTTCCGCCCAGATCGAGTGCACACAGCACAAGCACTTCATCCATCGGCAGTATTCTGCTGCCATAGCGTCGGATTCCTTTTTTGTCACCGACTGCCTCCCGGATTGCCTGACCAAGTACAATTCCGGTATCTTCCACTGTATGATGGCAGTCTACCTCAAGATCGCCTGTCACTTCTACTGTCAGATCAAACAGACCATGCCTTGCAAAACCGTCCAGCATATGATCCAGAAATCCGATCCCGGTATGAATCTCTGCCTTGCCGGTTCCGTCCAAATTCAGACAGATCCGGATCTGTGTCTCTTTTGTATTTCTCACAACTTCTGCTGTTCTCATTGTTTCACCCGTCCTTATTATTTTTCTTCAAAGCGCACCCGAATGGAGTTAGCATGTGCAGTCAGCTGCTCTGCCTCTGCAAATGCAATGATGTCCTTATGAATTGGCTCCAGAGCTGCTTTGGAATAATAGACAATGCTTGATTTTTTGATGAAATCATCGACAGAAAGTGCAGAGAAAAACTTGGCTGTTCCATTGGTCGGAAGCACATGGTTCGGTCCGGCAAAATAATCGCCGAGCGGTTCGCTGCTGTATTCGCCTATAAAAATGGCTCCTGCATTTCTGATCTTCGTCATCACATCAAAAGCATCTTTTGTGATGATCTCCAGATGCTCTGATGCGATCTCGTTCGCCGTCTCAATGGCATCTTCCATGGTCTCTGCCAGCAGGATATAGCCATACTGATCAAGTGACTTGCGGATAATCTCAGCTCTGGAAAGTGTTTTCAAAAATCCTTCGATCTCTTCTGATACCTGTTTGGCCAGCGTTTCACTCGTCGTCACCAGGATTGCAGATGCCATCTCATCATGCTCTGCCTGTGAAAGAAGGTCTGCTGCGACATAACGCGGCGTCGCTGTCTCATCGGCCAAAACAAGGATCTCACTCGGTCCTGCCACAGAATCAATGCTCACATGTCCATAGACTGCCTTTTTGGCAAGTGCCACATAGATATTGCCGGGTCCTGTGATCTTATCTGCTTTTGGAATACTCTCTGTGCCGAACGCAAGCGCTGCGATGGCCTGCGCACCGCCCACTTTGTAAATTTCATCGACACCGGCCTCATGCGCTGCCACCAATGTAGATGCCGGAATCTTTCCGTCTTTGCCCGGAGGAGTTGTCATCACGATCCGTCCCACACCGGCTACCTTGGCCGGAACTACATTCATCAGAACAGAAGACGGATATACCGCTTTGCCGCCCGGCACATACAGACCGACCGTACCAAGCGGGGTCACCTTCTGTCCGAGCATCGTACCGTTTTCTGTACTGTCAAACCAGCTGTATTTTTTCTGTTTTTCATGGTAGCTGCGAATATTGACCAGTGCTTTGCGAATGACTTCCAGCAGCGTCTGATCCACCTGTTCGTAGGCTTCCTCGATCTCCTGTGCTGTGACAAGTACATTTTCTGCAGTGATCTCTACACCGTCAAACTGCTTGGTGTAATCAAATACTGCCTGGTCTCCATTTTGCTTTACATTCTGAATGATCGCATCTACCTTCTCTTCAAATCCCTGGTAGTTGTCCGGGCTTCTCTTTAAAAGCTGTTCCAGAATATTATTTCTTGTCTCTTTTGTCAGTTTTACGATCCTCATGTTCTTCTTCTCCTTCGCAAATAAAATACAGCCTTTTTACTGTTCCGCTTCTGTGATCGCACGATTCAGATCTTCCAGCAGTTTCATGATCCGTTCATTTTCCATCCGCATGCTCACCGGATTCACTACCACGCGTGCTGAGAGCGGACACACTTCTTCCAGAACAACCAAGCCGTTCTCCCGAAGCGTGGAACCGGTCTCTACGATATCCACGATCACCTCCGAAAGTCCTACGATCGGAGCCAGCTCGATCGATCCGTTCAGCTTGATGATCTCTACAGTTTTATTCTTCTGATCATAAAAATATTCCTTTGCAATGTTCGGATATTTCGTCGCAACACGAATCCGTTCCTGACTGTTGAGCAGCTCACGGGCTGATTCCGGACCGCAGACACACATCCTGCATTTGCCAAATCCAAGATCCAGTACCTCGTAGATCTTGCGTCCCTCCTCCTGGATCGTATCACTTCCTACCACTCCGATATCTGCTGCACCGTATTCCACGTAAGTCGGCACGTCCGGTCCCTTCGCCAGGAAAAAGCGCAGCTTCAGTTCTTCATTTACAAAGATCAGCTTTCTTGATTTCGGATCTTTCATTTCTTCACAGGTAATGCCGATTTTTTCAAAAAGCTCCAGTGTCTTATTTGCAAGCCTTCCCTTGCCCAGTGCAAAGGTCAGGTATCTCGTTCCTGTCTCCATAAGTCTCCTCTTTTCTGCAAGCACATTTACAATTCTACTACCAGCACACAGTTGGCATGTTCCGCATACGCACGGCAGTCTTCTCTGCTGCGTTTGTCCGTGACACGCACCAGCTCCACATCGATGCCTCTGCCGCGCAGCTCTGATGCTCTGCGGATCGCTTCTGCCTGCTTTTCACTTCCGTAGATGATCATACAGTGACTTCCCGTAATCTCCTGTCGGATCTTTTGTCTGGAAAGTGCACTGAGCAGCTGATCCGTCACTGCCACAAACCCGACCGCCGGTGCATCCTTGCCAAAATGCTTCAGCAGACCATCGTATCGGCCGCCTTTGATGACGGCATCTCCCGTTCCGTAGGTATAACCACGGAAAATAATGCCGGAATAATACATATATCGGCTCAGCATTCCAAGATCAAGCGAAACATATTTTTCGACACCGTACAGCTGCAGTGTTTCCCAGATTTCACGCAGTCGGCTGATTGCTGCCAATGCCTGCGGATTCGCTGTCAATCGTTCCGCCCGATCCAGCACATCGTCTGCCCCGAACAGATTCGCCATAGATTTGAAACAGTTCTTCAGCTCCTCGCTGAGCTTCAGTCCTGAAAGGAGTTTCTCTGCGCCGAACGTATTCTTGCTGCTGATCAGCACCTTCAGTTCCAGTGCCGTCTGTTCATCCAGTCCGGCTTCCTCTGCAAGAGCCTGAAAGAATCCTACATGACCCACGCTGATCTGGAACTCTTTCAGTCCGGAAGCCAGCAGCATCTGGATCGTCAGTGCAATGATCTCTGCATCCGCATCTGCACTGTCATCCCCGATCAGCTCACCTCCAATCTGTGTAGTCTCTTTGAGACGCCCCTGATAGCTGGAGCTGTTGATAAAGGTATTGCCCAGATATGTCAGCCGGATCGCCATATTCTCATTCAGGAAATAGCGCGATGCTGCCCGCGCAACCGAAGGCGTAAAGTCCGGCCGGAGCACCAGTGTATTGCCCTCTCGATCAAAAAACTTGTATAATTCTCTGTCTGGGATTGTTCCGACCTCTTTGCCGAACACATCAAGAAATTCAAAGGTCGGTGTCTCGATATCGCGATATCCGTATGATTTGATCACCGTATGGAGTTTTTCCTGAAGTGCAAGCTTCTGTTCGCATTCTGTACTGTAAATATCCCGTACGCCGTCGGGTGTATGTAAGATTTTCTGCATTATCTCATCCCTCTCTGCAGCTGCCTGCTGCGGCCTGAACCGGCCTGCATCTTTCACTGTACTTCTTTTGCTTTATCGTTGTGCAGTGATAATTCGCTACCACATAAAATTTATTACAAGATTATACGCAATTCACACCTGCTTGTCAATCCCTCGTATTCAGATCCAGCTGAAGTGGTTCCAGATACGGTACAAGAATGCCGTTTTTCGGCTGGATATAATAGTCCTGATCCAGTTCTTCATAACGAAAGCTTTTGCGGCCTCCCTGCTGTGCACGGTCCCAAAAGCTTCGCATGTGTGCATAAGGCAGATAAAACAGTTCATTTCTCGCACTATAAAAAAGAATCAGGAAAGAAATCCCTCCCTGCTTCTCAAACTGCTCCATAAATGTTACCTGATGCGGATGTATATTTTGAAGTGCAAATGTATCAGTGCTGCACTCCTTGGCATCGAAGCAGACCGGAATGCCCTGCACAACGCCGATATAGTCTACGGTACTTTTCTGGTCAAAATAAGCCAGTGTAATGTGCCGATTCTCTTTGTCTATTTTGATCGGAGTAATGGGCGTCGGCACTTTTTGGATCAGTGCCAGCCCTTTCTCCAGATAAACCTCATTGGTGCGGTTGATCAATTCCTCCAGTGTGGAACCGCGCAGACCGCGTGTATTCCAGGTTGCCATCTCGTTCTCCTTTCACTCAGCGGCCAAACCCAAGTCTCTGATAAATCTTCGGCAATGGTGCCTCAAACTTCTGCCCTGCCAGATAGGCCAGTCTGCCCTCGATCTGCTCCGGCATTTCCAGACGGTATGCATGAAGCAGCTGTGCCTTGACACCGTGAGACTGTTGATATATGCGGTTCTGCTTCGCATCGCCGTATTTCGTATCTCCGATGATCGGATGACCGATCGAGGCAAGATGTGCGCGGATCTGATGACTGCGCCCTGTGATCAGATGTACCTCCAGCATCGTCAGACCATTGGCAGATGCCACCGCACGGTATTCCGTCTCGATCCATTTGGCATCGTCCGGAATACGCTCCGCAGTATCCGCCTGCCTTTCCTTCCAGATATACACCTTATTCGTCTTTTCATCTTTTCGCAGATAACCTTTCAGATGCTGCGTCCCAGTGATCGTCCCCGCCACAATGCAGCGATAGAATTTTTTCATGGAACGCTCCCCGAGCAGTCTGCTCATCGTCTGAAGTCCTGCCAGGCTTTTGCCGGCGACCACAAGACCGCTCGTATTCCGGTCCAGACGATTGCACACTGCAGGATGAAAACTTGCAAGCTGTTCTTTTGTGAGACTTTGATTATCCAGCAGATGAGCAGTCAGATATTCCACCAGAGAAATATCTGACGGTTTCGCTTTCTGAGAAAGCATTCCTGCCGGCTTATTGATCAGTACAATATGATCATCCTCGTAGATGATATCCAGCTTCACGGAAGTCTTCGCCTTCGGAACAGGCTGCACCGGTGCACTGCCCTGAAATTTTTCCAGCGTTTCATCGGAGAAAAACAGACGGATTTCATCACCCACCTGCAGCATCTCATTGCCCTGCACCTTTTTCCCATTCACGGTGATATTTTTTTTGCGCATCATTTTGTAGAGAAAGCTCTTCGGCGCTTCCCGCAGGATTTTTGCCAGCAGCTTATCAAGACGCTGACCAGCTTCGTTGTCCGATACTGTAATCTGTTTCATGATCCTTTGCTCTCCTCCGTTACAGCGAGATCGCCAGCAGGGTATGATAGATCACTTCATCTCTGGAAAGTCCCGGATAACGCTCATCCGGCTGAAATGTCAGCCCTTCCCGATAACGCTCCTGATTGTCGCGGATCGTTTCCACTCTCTGAAGATACTGTTTGAACTCTTTCATAACCTTTGCATGAATCTCATGGTAACCGTTGGCTGCCATGATCTTTGTGATATGTTTTTCCAAAAATGCCGTATCACATTTGGCATCCGGTGTATAGCAGATAATCTCATTGCCGCATACGATCAGCGCATTGACCGGCGTTGTATGCTCATATGCAGTAAACACCAGCTCATAGCCGGCAGTGAGATCGCCTGCTGCTGTCTTCGCCTGCTCATATAAGCCTGCATCCATCGACTTCTGCATCCAGATCATGATCACACTGACCATCGCCTTACATGCCGGAAGACAGCCCACGATTGCTACGACTGTCAGAATATTTTCTTTTGTACCGTGATAAATATAACCGCTCACATAAATGATCATCGGGATCAAAAACAGTACAAACGCGATCAGGATCTTTTTGAGCTTCTGATTTTTAATGTAGCCATACGTTCCTTTTTTGATATTCTTCATCGGTTTTTCCTCTCTCGTTATGATTTCTTTTTATGCACATTTCGGATTGTCCGCTTCTTACCGCCTGTTTTCTGACCGTTGCCATTCGATTTTGAGCCGTTGCCGCTCAGCTTGTATCCGTTCTGACCGCTGCGGGAGCTGCCTTGGGAAGAATGACCGCCTGTACGGGAAGCGTTCTGCGCGCGTCCGTTTTGACTGCCTGCACGATAACTGCCCTGCGCACCTGCTCCATAACGTGACTGCCGCGGACGGATCAGGCACTGCGGCCCAAATCCGATCAGATCCTCACGGCCTGCCAGCTTAAGTGCCTCTGTCACAAGTTCATAGTTGTTTGGCTTGCGGTACTGGATCAGCGCTCTCTGCATCGCTTTGCGGTGCGGATTTTTTTCTACATAGACCGGCTGCATGGTTCGCGGATCAAGCTCTGTATAATACATACAGGTCGAGATCGTAGACGGTGTCGGATAAAAATCCTGTACCTGCTCCGGCATATAATGCAGATCACGCAGATAGCAGGCAAGCTCCACCGCTTCCTTCATCGAACAGCCAGGATGAGAGGACATCAGATACGGCACCAAAAACTGATTCATGCCGCACTGATCATTCATCTTCTTATAAGCATCTGTAAATTTCCGATATACGCTGTGCTCCGGTTTGCCCATCATCTTCAAAACCGGATTCGATACATGCTCCGGTGCAACCTTCAGCTGACCGCTGATGTGATATTTGACAAGTTCCCGGAAAAACAGATCATTTTTGTCTGCCATCAGATAGTCAAATCGGATACCGGAACGGATAAACACTTTTTTGACCTTCGGAATCTGGCGCAGCTTGCGCAGCAGTTCCACATAGTCGCTGTGATCCACCTTCAGATTGCGGCATGGCTCTGGGAACAGACACTGTCTGTTTTTGCAGACGCCCTTTGTCAGCTGCTTTTCACAGGAAGGCTGACGGAAGTTCGCAGTCGGTCCTCCTACGTCGTGGATATAGCCCTTGAAGCCCGGTTCCTCCACCATCGCATTTGCCTCTTTGAGAATGGATTCATGGCTGCGCACCTGTATGATCCTGCCCTGATGGAAGGTCAGCGCACAGAAATTACAGCCGCCGAAACAGCCGCGGTTGCTGACAAGTGAGAACTTCACCTCTTCGATTGCCGGAATACCACCTGCCTCTTCATAGGACGGATGATACGTCCTGCAGTACGGAAGATCAAAGATATCGTCCATCTCCTGCGTAGAAAGCGGTTTGGCCGGAGGATTCTGCACTACATAGACCGAACCGTAAGGTTCTACCAGACGGCGTCCGGAAAAAGCATCGGTATTGCAGTACTGCACATAAAAACTCTCTGCGTATTTTCGTTTGCTCCTGCAGAGTGCCTCATAAGACGGAAGCATCTCAAAATCATAAACGTCTTCAATCCGCTTTGTCTTGTAACAGGTTCCATCTACAAACGTGATGTCCTTTACATTCATTCCTGTGTTCAGCGCATCTGCGATCTCCACGATCGACCGTTCGCCCATACCATAGGAAATCAGATCTGCCCCGGAATCCATCAGTACGGATCGCTTCAGGGAATCAGACCAGTAATCATAATGTGCCAGACGGCGCAGACTCGCCTCGATGCCGCCCACGATGATCGGCACATCTTTGTACGCCTGACGGATCAGATTGCAGTAAACAACAGCTGCATAATCCGGGCGCTTGCCCATCTCGCCGCCCGGTGTATAGGCATCCTTCTGCCGTCTTTTTCTGGAAACGGAATAATGATTCACCATGGAATCCATATTTCCGGCTGACACCAAAAAGCCCAGACGCGGTCTGCCAAGTGCCATCACACTCTCCTTCTGTCTCCAATCCGGCTGTGCGATGATTCCCACCTGATAACCGTGGGATTCCAGCAGTCTCGTAATGATCGCATGTCCAAATGACGGATGATCCACATAGGCATCTCCGCTCACATATACAAAATCAAGCTGCTCAATCTGACGTGCAGCCATTTCTTCTTTTGTCATTGGTAAAAACTGTGTATTCATGAAAGTACCTCATATGTTCCGTCGCTGATTTCCTCATAAGAACGGATATAAAAATCTGCCAGTTTTCGTTTTTCCTCGCGCTGTGCTGCTGAATGTGCATCTTCGATCGCACAGACCTGCATTCCGGCATTTTTGCCTGCCAGAATTCCCATCGGAACATCTTCAAATACCAGACATTCCTCCGGCTGCACATCAAGCAGCTCAGCTGCACGCAGATAAACATCAGGCGACGGTTTGCCCTTAGCTACATCACACGAGGTAATGATACGGTCAAAGTATCCGTCAATCTGATGATGCTCCAGGCATGCCATGATCAGCTCTCTGCTGTTGCTGCTGGCAATGCCGATCCGGATACCGTCTTTTTTCAGCTGTGCAAGGAATCCGGCAAGCCCCGGTTTCAGCGGAACCTCTGTCGCATATTTTTCAAATGCCATCCGATTCCATTCCGCTTTGATCTCCTCCAGAGACTCCGGAATCTGAAAACGTTCCTTAAAATAATGGGCTACCTCTGTAAAGCCCATTCCCTCAATCTCCAATATCATCTCCTTCGGCACTTCATATCCGTACCGTCCGAGATATTCAATATCAATATCATGCCAGACCCACATGGAATCTACAAGTGTTCCATCTAAGTCAAAAATCACTGCTTTTTTCTTTTCTAATATCATCTCTGTACCTT
>CAZEPO010000001.1:10990-28342 GCA_964514125.1 uncultured Lachnospiraceae bacterium | reverse complement strand
CCATCTAAGTCAAAAATCACTGCTTTTTTCTTTTCTAATATCATCTCTGTACCTTTCAATTCCATTTGGAATCCTGCCTTACAGCTGCTTCAGCCGTATAAGCTCGTCTTCCTTCAGAAGTCTCCACTGTCCCGGCGCAAGCTGCTCATCCAGCTGGATTCCCGCCATCGAGATCCGCTTCAGATAGACCACCTGCTTGCCTCTTGCCGCAAACATACGCTTCACCTGATGGAACTTGCCCTCACAGATCGTCAGTTCAATCTCTGAAAATCCATTCTGATGCACCTGAAGGATCCGCAGCTGCGCCGGAAGCGTCGGCTGCTTTTCTCCAATGTCGATTCCCTCTGCAAAGGCCTTGATATCTGCCTCGTCGGCGATTCCCTGCACGCGGGCATAATAAGTCTTTTCTACATGATGCTTCGGTGAAAGCATCCGATGTGCCAGGTCACCGTCGTTCATCATCAAAAGCAGTCCTTCCGTATCAATATCCAGCCTGCCCACCGGAAACAGCTCCTCTTTGCGCGCATGATCGACAAAATCCATCACAGTCTTCTGGCTTCGGTCAGCAGTCGCTGTGATACAGCCGGCCGGTTTGTGGAACATCAGACAGACAAACGGCTCATATACCAGCTGACGGCCAGCCACCATAATGCAGTCTCCGTCCGGATCAATCTTAACCTCCGGTTTTTTGACCGGAACACCGTTCACGGTTACTGTGCCAGTCTTCAAAAGTTTTTTGACCTCACTGCGTGTACCACACCCATTCATCGTGAGAAATTTATCTAATCGTACCAATGCCATTCTCTGTTCTCCTGTTTTTGTTCTGACCGCTACTGCAACCGCCATCCGGGATAGTATTTATTTTTGATGCTTCCGTTTGCATATTTACCCCAGCCAAGTGCAAAGCCGTCTGCACAGACCAGAATCCAGCCTCCCGTCTTCTTGGAAGCTTTCTGCAGCTGTGCATCTTCTTCCTCTGTCAGCTCCAGTGTCTCGCCTTTCAGATAACGGATCAGACGCATATCTTCTGACGGAAGACTAAGCGACTGCGGAAAGTCTTCTGCCCGAAGCAGCATTGCCAGCTGCTGCGATGGCTCAAATCTGCCTTTTTTGATCGTACCTGCCTGTACGCCGGTCCGCAGATAGCGCAGCTTCTTCGGCAGCTTGTACGGCGGCAGCAAAAAACACTGCTCCTTGATTTCTTCATACAGACAGCCTTTCCAGATCCGCTCCGGCAGATAGCCCAGAAACGCTTTCAGCTCTTCCGGCATTTTTTTATGGCTGTTCTGAATCTCTTTTTCTGAAACGGACGCCAGTCCTGTCTTCTCTGGCATCGCACCGTTCGGGTCTTTCTGCAGCAGTGCAAGGAAATGACCTTCTCCTTTTACCTTGTGCGGCCATACCCTGAGACATTTTTCATAAGGCTCGTATCCCGCTGCCAGGCCTTCACATGGTTCGGCCTGCACCAGATGCATCTGCGGAAACTGTTCCAGTATCCAGGCGATCACATCCTCATCTTCCTCTCTGGCAAATGTACAGGTCGAATAGAGAAGCATGCCGCCCGGCCTCAGCATCTGCACTGCACTGGTCAGTATTTCTTTCTGCAGCTGTGCATAATACTTCGGACCGCGCTCTTTCCAGGAAGTGATCAATCCTTCGTCCTTGCGGAACATTCCTTCCCCGGAGCAGGGTGCATCTACCAGTATTTTATCAAAGCTGCAGCCAAATGTCTCCCACAATTTTTCCGGCGTCTCTCCCGTGATACAGCAGTTCGGACTGCCCCAGACCGCCAGATTCTTAAACAATGCTTTGGCCCGGCTCGGACTGACATCATTTGCGATCAGCAGACCGCTGCCGCCCAGTTTTGCCGAAAGCTCCGTTGCCTTGCCGCCCGGTGCCGCACAAAGATCCAGCACAACGTCTCCCGGCTCGATTGGAAGACGCGAAGCCGGAAGCATCGCACTTGGCTCCTGTATATAATATAATCCCGCATAATAATGGGGATGCTTGGTCACTGCCTCGCTGCGATTATAATAAAACCCTTTCTCAGTCCAGGGAATTTCCTCCAGCGGAAATGATGTCAGCGAACGAAATTCATCCGCTGACACCTTTGCTGTATTGATCCGCAGTCCTGCATAACCCTCTGACTCATAACATGCCTGAAATGCTTCATATTCATCTCCAAGCTGTTCTTTCATACGTTCTGTAAATTCTTCCGGCAATCTGATCATAACCGTTTCTCCTTCCGCCTGACCTGCTGTCTGTCAGCAGATCTTTGCCAGCGCCTGTGCACGATAACCTTCTGCAATGATGTCCAGCTCACGACTGAATTTCTGCAGTCGGTCAATATCATGCAGCTCATAAATCTGATAAAACTCATCCTGAATCTTCAAAACTTCTCGTTTGTTCGCAATCCGATAGAGGTTCTGAATATTATTTAAAATATCTGACACCAGTCTTGTATGTATCTGCTGAGAATTCTGTGCATCCATGATCTCACTTCGGACTGCCGACATTTCATTGTCCAGTGTGATGATCGCATTCGCCGAATTCATCAGTTTCTCACTGATATGTTCCGGAATGTTCATCTTGTATTTATACTGGAGTGAATGTTCGATCGTAGACCAAAAATCCATCGCCAAAGTACGGATCTGAATCTCCACCGGAATCTTCCGGCTGCCTTCCAATGTCTGTACCTCATATCGAACGATGATATGATAACTTCTGTATCCGCTGTCTTTCATATTCTTGATATAGTCTCGTTCTGTCACGATCTCCATGTCTGTACGATTGCGGATAATCTCAACCACTTTCTCGATATCCTCTACAAACTGACAGATAATGCGGATTCCTGCAATATCCAAAAGTTCTTCCTGAATCTTATCTACCGGAATATTTTTCTTCTGTGCTTTGTCCAGAATACTGGCAATTGTCTTGACCCGGCCCTTGACCTGTTCAATGGGTGAATACAATCCGCTGCTTCTGTGCTCGTATATCAAGTGTTCAAATTTTACTAAAAGCTCCTTTACCGCCAAATCATACGGATTCAGGATCTCACGCCATAATTGTATTTCCATTTAGCACTTCTCCTGTTTGATAAATAAATATCATTTTAACATATCCTCCCCCAAGATGCAACGAAGCCTTTTGTCTTATTCGGTCGAACGGAAAATTTTTACATGACGCTCAGGCTAAGAGCTGTTTTTGTACAGCATTTATTTAGCTTACGTCAGACAAGTATCGCAAGATCCAGTACGGGTTCACACTGAGTTCCTCATGCTCTTTCGTTCGGATATAGATGCCAAGATGCAGATGGACCGGAAACTGCCCGTGTGTTCCTTCGTCTCCATAACCGGTGTCTCCCATCGTACCGAGTACTTCCCCGGCTGTGACCGTTTCGCCGATCTGATATGCTCTGCTGTATGTTTCCAGATGTGCATAATAAAAATAACCACCGGACGGAGCCCGGATTCCGATCCGATAGCCTCCTTTGGGCAGCCAGCCGATCTGTTCAACCACTCCGTCTGTCATACTGACCACACGGTAATAACCGCTGATATTTTCCGGCGGCATGATATCGGTTCCCTCATGCCCTCGTTTGCCTCCATAATTCCTCTCAAACATCCACGAATTTTCAAAAGTCATTCCCTGTTCTGCAACAGGAAAGCAGATCAGGTCATCCCAAACAGCACCATATGCCTCCATAAATGCCGTGTATCCTTCTGCATTGTACTTTGTCAGAAACTGCTTCCAATGAAGAAGTTCCTTCGCATCAAATACAGTACTCGATCGTCTGCGATGAGCCATTTTTTTCGCATGAAATATCGACAGTATCTCTCCCGTTGTCAGATTCGTCTGCCGAACCAATGTCTCCGCCTGCTGAATACAGATTTCCGAAACGGTCATTGCACGAAAATCATCTTCTTTCAGTGCGGTATCCCGAAGTGCTTTTGCCAGCGACTGCTCATACAGTATTCCGGTCAGATTTGACTGAACTAGCAGAAGAAACAGCAAAAACAACAAAATCTCAAACCAAGAATGTTTCATACCAAATCCGCTGCTTTTTTCTCATATATATCATTTCAAGCCCGATTTTAGAATCAGCAATACATATTTTCGATGGCTGCTTCATAAGATGAGGCAAACACTCCGGTGAGGTCTGTCATGAAAAAATGGTCTTCTCTTTTTCTCGTCATCTTCTTTGGATATCTTTTGATCGCTCCGGAGTCTGCGCTGAATTCCGCCCGAGACGGTCTGTTGCTTTGGTATCATTCGATTCTTCCTTCTTTACTGCCCTTTATGCTGCTGTGCACACTCGTCCTTCGGCTTGGACTGCTTGATGAGTATCTGCCAGTGCTTTATCGTCCGATCCATCTGCTGACCGGCTGTTCGCCTTACGGCGCTTTTGCGATTCTGACCGGATTTCTCTGCGGATTTCCGATGGGCGCAAAGATTACGCATGATCTTCTTGCAGAAAAAAAAATCAGCCAGTCAGAAGCCGACTGGCTGATGGGCTTTGTCAATAATCTAAGCCCTGGATTTTTGCTTTCTTATACTGCATGCGAGCAAATGGATTTTTCTTCCGGACAATTTCTGTTTCCTGCAAATGTCCTTGGATCCGCTCTGCTCTTTGGCATACTCACATCGCTTCGATGCAGACAAACCTTTCATCATTCCACAGCTGCTTCTGTCTGTCCGGATGCGGTCACACTCTTTCCTGTGATTGATGACTGTATCAGTTCAACTGTACAAAGTATCGTCCGGCTCGGCATTTATATCATGATGTTCTCTCTGTTCGGATCTATGCTCCGCATCCTATTGCCTGACGATCACATGCTCACACTGTTTTTGTGTACAATCCTTGAAGTCACCGGTGGGATTCACCTGATCGCAGATTCTGCGCTGCCCTTTTCAATTCGTTATATCCTGGTCAATGCGCTCTGCTGCTTCGGCGGGCTGTGTGCGCTGATGCAGACGGCCGGCATCACTTCTATGAACCGTCACGCACTGCTGCACTATATAAAAAGCAGGGTGCTGATCACCCTGCTTTCTGTTCTCGTTTCCTGTGGTTCTATTTTATTCTGCCTCTTCCTCTGACGGTGCTGTCGCATAGCTGGACGGCGCTGCCTGCGGATTGAGTTCCATACGGTTCTTGCTTACAATATCGTAGCAGGACTGAATCGAATTGAGGAAGTTGTTGTACTTCGTGCCTGCTGCATCGATTGTATGGCTCATGATCTTCTCCAGATTCTCAAGCATCTCATCGGTATAGCGGATTGCGCTCATACGAATGTCATTGGAGTCCTCTGTTGCCTTGTCCAGAATATCCTGTGCCTGTGCATTGGTCTGCTCGATCAGCTGATTGGACTGCTCCAGTGCAGTCTGCATTACTTCACTCTCGCTGACAATCTGCTGTGCCTTCGCCTGTGCTTCTGCAATGATCGCATCTGCTTTGCTCTGTGCATCCTCCAGGATCGCATCCTTATTGCTGATGATCTTCTGATATCTCTTGATCTCATCCGGAGTCTTCATTCTCAGCTCACGAAGGAGCTCTTCCAATTCTTCTTTATTTACAACAATCTTGGTAGAAGAAAGCGGCTGAAATTTACAGCTGTCAATAAATTCTTCGATTTCCTCAATAATCTGTTCAATTCTACTGCTCATAATGTTTTCTCCTTACACTCTTATTAACTATTTTTTCCCTTTTGTCGTTCTGCGATCTTGGCATACACAAGATCTGCAACCTGTGGCGGAACAAATCCGGAAATATCCCCTCCGTAAAAAGCCACTTCCTTTACGATCGTCGAACTGATGTAAGCATAATTCAGCGCCGTTGTAAAGAAAAGTGTATCAATTCCTCCATCTATACTTCTGTTCGTCTGTGCCATCTGAAGTTCGTATTCAAAATCAGTGACTGCCCTGAGACCACGCACGATAAACGCTGCATCAGACTTGCGGACAAACTCTACTGACAACCCAGAAAAGGCTTCTACTCTAACATTTGGGATGTGTTTCGTCACATCCAGTAACATCTTAACACGTTCTTCCGCAGAAAACAACGGTGTTTTTTGATTATTATTCAGCACGCCGACTACCAGTTCATCTACTACATCCGCTGCTCGTTCAATAATATCCAGATGTCCTTTCGTAACCGGATCAAAGCTTCCCGGATACACTGCTCTCTTCATAAGTGCTCCTATTCCTGCATGGCAAGAAAGACATGCATGTTTGTTTTGTACTCTTTGATTCTGGTAACCCGAAATCCAAGTTCTTCTGCATAATCAAATTCTGTTCCGAGGGCTGCCTCAATAATGATCATCGTATCTCCACTGATATAGGATGGACGATGGGAAGCAAAATATTCCAGAACCGTCCGTTCCAGCTCTTTTCCATACGGCGGATCCATGAATACGATCTCGAAGGGCTTCTGTCCCTCCATCCGTGCAAGTGCCGCCAATACATCCATCTGATATACCGTCGCATCCGAAGCCAGCTTCGTAAACGCAAGGTTCTCACGGATACACTGTGCTGCTGCCCGGCCGGATTCGATAAAGCAAGCCTCTCTGGCTCCCCGGCTCAGTGCTTCTATCCCGATACCGCCGCTGCCGCTGAAGATATCCAGAAACCGTGCACCCGGCACTTCATTCTGCAGCATATTAAACAAGGTTTCTTTAATTCGGTCCGTAGTAGGACGCGTGTCCATACCAGGAACACTCTTAAGCGGAAGTCTCCGCGCTTTGCCTGCAATTACTCTCATTTTTCATTCCTTTGTAATTTGATTCATTTCTGATCCATCACCCTGCAGCATACAAAATCCGCATAACTCCAGGGCATACTCTATGATAGTATAATTTTTTCCTTGTTTTCTGTCAACAAAAAATCGCATTTTCAATATTTTTTTGAAAGATTTACCAGTTTACTTTTCAATGCTCTGCGCATACTAGAAGTACAGCATAACAAGCTGTACAAACCAAAAACAAAAGAGAGAATCTAAAAAACAAAGGAGGCGTACTATATGTCAAATCGTTCATCTAACACAACCGCAGTACCGGAAGCAAAGGGTGCATTAGACCGCTTCAAATTCGAAGTCGCAAATGAATTGGGTGTCCCGCTTACAGATGGTTACAACGGAAATCTCACCTCAAAGCAGAACGGATCTGTCGGTGGTTATATGGTGAAAAAAATGATTGAGGCACAGGAACGTCAGATGTCCGGTTCCGGCATGAGCCAGTCCTCATCCGGCATGATGTAACAACAAAATGCAGTTCTGTGTCAAATACCGCACAGGAAAACTGCAAACGAAAAGGATCGGAAGCGAATCTTCCGGTCCTTTTCTCATTGTCTGTATCTCTATTTATCTTTTTATACGTTGAGTTCCTTGTGACGTTCACGAACCGGTTCCATCGTCACCTGCAGACCAAGCTTACGAAGTGTATTCAGATCCACTTTGGAAAGGCGTGATGAGCAATGCAGCTGACAGCCCTTGAGGCTGGCAAGTGCATCAAGTGCTTTCTGGGCATTTTCATTCTCTGATGCACTGATTGAAAGTGCGATCAGCGTCTCATCTGTATGAAGCCTTGGATTGCGGCTGCCGAAATACTGTGTTTTCAGCTTCTGGATCGGTTCAAGTGCCTTACTGGAGATTAGCGGAAGTTCATGCGGAATACCTGCGATTTCTTTCAGTGAATTCAGGATTACCGCTGAGCACGGTCCGAGCAGCTTTGATGTCTTACCTGTGACGATACGCTCGTCCATCAATTCGATCGCTGCACAAGCAACACCCTTTTCTTTCGCAGTCTGATTCGCTGCGGCTGCACAGGTACGGCTCGCTGCCGTAATGGAAAGCTGCTGCATCAAAAATTCAATCTTCGGCAGCTCATCCTCTCCTGCTTCCATATCTGCTTTTCGGATCAGCGATTCATAATAACGGCGAATGATCTCCTGACAGGAGGCCTCGCGGCACGCATCATCATCAAAAATACAGTTGCCCGCCATATTGACTCCCATGTCCGTCGGAGACTTGTATGGACTGGTGCCAAAGATCCGCTCAAACATCGTATTCAGAACCGGGAATATCTCGATGTCCCGGTTATAATTGACCGTAGACACACCATAAGCAGCCAGATGGAAGGAATCGATCATATTGACATCATTCAGATCTGCTGTCGCCGCTTCGTAAGCCATATTAACCGGATGATCCAGCGGCAGATTCCAGATTGGGAATGTCTCGAATTTCGCATAACCGGCACGGATACCCCTCTTGTGCTCGTGATACAGCTGGGACAGACAGGTAGCCATTTTGCCGCTTCCCGGACCTGGAGCTGTAACGACTGCCAGCGGCCGTGTCGTCTCAATATAATCATTTTTACCAAAGCCTTCGTCGCTGACGATCAGTGAAATATTCTTCGGATAACCCGGAATACAGTAATGGCAGTAGACAGGGATTCCCTGATTTTCAAGCTTCGTCTTGAACGCATTTGCAAGCCCCTGACCGCTGTAACGAGTCAGGACAACGCTGCCTACATACAGACCATAGCTGCGGTATACATCTATCAAACGCAGAACATCAAGATCATAGGTGATCCCCAGGTCTGCACGAACTTTGTTCTTCTCGATATCTTCTGCATTGATTACAATGATGATCTCTGCCTGATCTGCAAGCTGCAGAAGCATCTGAAGCTTACTGGACGGTTCAAAACCGGGCAGAACACGTGAAGCATGGTAGTCATCAAAAAGCTTTCCGCCGAATTCCAGATAAAGCTTGTTATCGAACATGGAAATACGTTCTTTGATCTTTTCGGACTGCATATGAAGATATTTCTGATTATCAAATCCTGTTCTCATATTCTTTTCCCTCTTTCAAATAATAGACTCATTATAGTACAACTTTTTTGGAATAGCTATTCTTTTTTTACAAAAAAAATCCCCTCCGCAGCAGCCTGTCATTATCTATAAAAAAATATAAAAAATGTTTGATTTTTTAGAAATTTTTGCTATAATGTAGTTGGTACAATTTGATTATGAAAGGATGTCTGTAAAATGAACATCGGTTTTATCGCACACAACAGTAAGAAGACTCTGATTGAAAACTTCTGTCTTGCCTATAAGTATATTCTCTCCAAGCATAATCTATATGCGACCGGAAGCACAGGCAGACACATTGAGGAAGTTACGAATCTGAAGGTATACAAATTTCTCCCAGGCAGCGTAGGCGGCGATAAGCAGTTCATGGATATGATTGAACGCAATTGCATGGATATGGTTATTTTCTTCTACAACCCGATTCTGACAAGTCCCAATGCACCGGATATCTACGCGATTTCCCGTTGCTGCGATCAGTACAATATTCCGATCGCTACGAATATTGCGACTGCTGAATCCCTCGTACTCGGTCTCTCACGCGGTGACCTTGACTGGCGTTTGCATGTCCGCTCAGATGAATTTTAATTACAGTTTTCAAAAACAAACCAACCCTTCCAGTGCGGAGGGTTGGTTTTATTTTTGCCTTCCTATGCTGCTGTAGGAATCTGCTGAGGATCTATCCTGCTTATCGCTCGATTGTATTTTCATCTGATAAGTGTTTTCTATAAAAAAAATGCATTATTTGACCAATACAGAATGATTTTCACAACACTCTCTACCGTCAGATAATGCAGTTTCTTGGTTTCAGGCTTATTACATCTCTACGCTTCCTGTCACATCACCATTGATCACAAAATAAGCTCTGTTCTCTTCCGGCTTGAGGTACAATGTAACAGACTTCATATCGCCAACTTTATTTTTCAGTTCCTTTGTCCATACTTCTTTTACTTTTTTCATCAGATCGTCTTTGTCGATCTCCTTGCCAAGATACTGAAGATATACAGTTTCTTTTACGGCTGTCTTTTTGGTTGTTGTCTTCTTCGCAGCTGTTGTTTTCACTGCTTTCTTTGTATCTGCTGCTACTTCTTCTACTTTCTTAGCTGCAGCTTCTTCTACTTTTTTTGCGGTTTCTTTTACTGTTTCTGTAACAGCCTTCACAGCCTTTTCGCCTGTTTTTGCTGCAGTCATTTTTTCTGTTGCTTTGATTACTTTCTTCATAAATTCCTCCTAAAAAACAGTCAGCCTAATCACTCTGACGATCGAATAACCCACCAATCCGCAGAGCTTTAGCTACTACTATTTGCATGATATACCAATTTTTGAGACATTGCAAGCCAAAAAAAGCCCTGAATATCCGAATAATTTGGCCGTTTTTCACAAAAAACAGCTTATAAATTTAGCTGATTTGACTGATGAACAAGCAAAAGATCGAAGCGTCGCTTCAGCTGAGCATGCTTTTCCTGTGTCAGCTGCGGATCTTCCGAAAGCAGTTCACCGATCGCCTCATTCGCCTGTTCCAGCACCTTCGCATCCGCATAGATATCTGCCAGCGTAAAATCAAGCATGCCGCTTTGACGTACCCCAAACAAGTCTCCGGGACCGCGCAGCTGCATATCACGGTTGGCAATCTCAAATCCGTCATTCGACCGGTTCAGGATATCCAGCCGTTCTTTGATCGCCTTGCCCTCCATCGTATGCAGGAAAATACAGTACGACTGTGCCCCGCCTCGTCCGACACGGCCGCGGAGCTGATGCAGCTGTGCCAGACCAAAGCGTTCTGAATTCTCGATCATCATCACCGTCGCATTCGGCACATTAACACCCACCTCTACTACTGTCGTCGACACCAGAACCTGTATCTCATTGTGCAGAAAACGCTCCATGATCTCATTTTTCTCGGACGGTTTCATCTTGCCATGAAGATACTCCACATGGATGGAAGACGGCAGACTGCTTCGCAGCACCTCCGTATATTCCACTACATTTTCCGCGTCAACTGCTTCACTCTCCTCGACCATCGGACAGATCACATATGCCTGATGCCCCTGTTCGACCTGATTTTGGATAAACTCATATGCTTTCGGACGATAATTCGTACCTACCACACAGTTTTTGATCGGCAGGCGATTTGCCGGCATCTCATTGATCACAGAGATATCCAGATCACCGTACAGGATGACAGCCAGTGTACGTGGAATCGGCGTAGCACTCATTACTATCGTATGCGGCATCTTCCCCTTCTGTGACAGCATTTCTCTCTGCCTCACACCAAAACGATGCTGCTCGTCAGTGATGACCAACGCAAGATTTTTGTAAATAACCTTATCCTGGATCAGCGCATGTGTCCCAACGATCACAGACGCTTCCCCTGATTCGATCTTCGCATAGGCTTCCCGCTTCTGTTTGGCCGTCATCGATCCAACCAGCAGAACTGTTTCGAATGGAAATCCATTCTGCTGCATCAGCTCACAGATGGAATCATAATGCTGTCTGGCAAGCACCTCGGTCGGAACCATCAGTGCACCCTGATATCCGCTTTCTGCTGTCATCAACAGTGCCAATATCGATACAATCGTCTTGCCGGAACCTACATCTCCCTGGATCAGTCTTGCCATCACATTGTTCTGCTGCATTTCCTGCTCGATCGTCGCCCACACCTTCTGCTGTGCTCCAGTCAGGGAGTACGGCAGATTGGCCAGCAGTTTTGGAACCAGCTCAGATCTGTGAATCTGAAAATGATTCTCCGACTTTTCCCGGACTGTTTTGAGGCTTCTCAGCTGCAGCAGAAAGAAGAAAAATTCATCAAATACCAGTCGCCTTCTCGCCAGCTCCAGTTCATGTGCCGACTTTGGAAAATGAATCTGTTCGATCGCAAAATTGTATTCTGCCAACTGGTATGTCTCCCTCATTTCTCTTGGCAGATATTCCTTCAGCAGATCCTTCTGTGAAAGAACCTGAACGACTGCTTTCTGGATCATCTGACTCGTCAGACCCTTGACCAGCGTATAGACCGGACGCAGTTCACTAGACAGCGCCTGATACTGCTCCGGGCTGTACACAGCAGGCTGTTCTATCGTGATACGCTGACCCTTTTTCTTGATCCTGCCGCGAAAGATATAGGTAACACCTGTACGCAGTGTATTTTTCAGATAAGGCATATTGAACCAGGTCAGTATCGCTTCGCTGCTCCCATCAGAACAAGGCACACTGGAGATTGACAAGCCTCGAATGTATCGGCTGGAGATCACTGAAGTCAGCCGTGCCTGTACCGCAGCTACTGCACCATCCGAGAGCGTCTCGATCAAAACCGGGGCTTCAAACCGCTCATAGGTACGCGGATAATAGGAAATCAGTTCGTTCAGATTCTCAATGCCCGCCTTGGCAAATAGTTGTTTTGTTTTTTCTCCGATCCCTTTCAACGAATCGAGTGATGCTTCCAGATTCATCACATTCCCCTTCCTGTCATAATGTGTAACGCTTCAAAACCAATCAGGCTTTTACGGTAAAGCGAAACAGGAAAAAGCTGCATTTGCCCTTCAAAAGCAATGCAGCTTATTCCTTATCTCATATTATTCGACTGAAATAATATAATAGTAAATCGGCTGTCCGCCGTAATTCAGTTCTACATCACAATCCGGATACTGTTCTTCGATCTGACCGCGAAGCTGTTCTGCCTCTTCTTCGTTCATATCTTCACCGTAATAAATACTGATCAGTTCTGACTCTTCGTCTACCATCAGCCCTACTGTCTCAACCGCTACCGGATCGATTTCCTTGCCGACTGCGAGGATTGCATGATCACCGACACCCATGATATCACCTGCATGAATTGTCTTGTCATCGATGTGTGTATCGCGCACAGCATATGTCAGCTGTCCAGTCTTCACGCGTGCAATCTCTTCTTCCATCGCAGCAAGATTTTCTTCCGGAGAACGCTCCGGAACATAATTGATCACTGCTGTGATACCCTGCGGAACCGTCTTGGTCGGCACAACAATGATGTTTTTGTCCTCAGTCAGATCTCTTGCCTGGTTAGCTGCAAGAATAATGTTCTTATTGTTCGGAAGAATAAAAATGTTCTTCGCATGTACGTGCTCGATCGCTGTCAGCATATCCTCTGTACTCGGGTTCATAGTCTGACCGCCTTCGATCAGATAATCTACTCCAAGATCACGGAAAATGTCACCAATACCGTCACCGATCGATACGGAAATAAATCCAGTCTCTTTCAGTTCAACCGGTGCCTTCGGTGTCTGAGCTGCTGCCTGCTGCTTCTCTGCTTCCATCATCACTCGCTCATTGTGCTCCTCACGCATGTTGTCAATCTTCATACGTGAAAGAGAACCATAAGTCAGTGCACGCTCAATCGCCTGACCCGGATGATTGGTGTGTACATGCACTTTCACAATATCATCATCTGAAACAACGACGATCGAATCACCGATGGATTCCAGGAATGCTTTGAATTCCAATTCAATCTCTTCGTTGTATTCTTTTTCTACATTAATAATAAATTCGGTACAGTAGCCGAACTTGATATCTGCTTCCACAGCAGCACCCTTTGCCTGTGAAACGGCCGGCTTTTTGGCTGCCTCGATGGTCTCATAAGCAATCTCTTTGCCGTAGAACGCATCACGTGCTCCCTTGAGCACCTCCAGAAGTCCCTGTCCGCCAGAATCGACTACGCCTGCTTCCTTCAGCACCGGAAGCATCTCCGGTGTCTGGTTCAGCACCTCTTCTGCACGGTCGATCACCTGATTGATCAGATCCTCCAGTGTGATATCCGGATTCTCCTCCAACAGCTCGGCTGCGCGCTCTGCTCCGCCTCTGGCTACTGTCAGGATCGTACCTTCCTTCGGCTTCATAACTGCCTTGTATGCAGTCTCAACTGCCTTCTGGAATGATGCTGCCAGAATCGCCGACGTAATCTCTTTTTCCTCTTTCAGAACCTTAGTGAAGCCACGCAGGAGCTGGGAAAGAATAACACCGGAGTTACCGCGTGCTCCGCGCAGAGAACCGGATGATACCGCCTTGGCAAATGCTTCCATCGTCATCTGCTCAATCGCTACTACCTCACGTGCAGCTGCCATGATCGTAAGCGTCATATTCGTACCCGTATCTCCATCCGGAACCGGGAATACATTCAGCTCATTTATCCATTCTTTTTTTGCTTCGAGATTCTTCGCACCCGCGAGGAACATCTTTGCAACAAGAGATGCATCTATCTTATTTGTACTCACTGATAACTCCTCCTTAATCAATCACTCTTACGCCTTCAACGTACATGTTGATCTTCTCAACCTCCATGCCGGTAAATTCTTCCACACGGTACTTCACATTGCCGAAGAGATTATCAGCAACTGCAGAGATATTTACACCATAAGAAACGATTACATGAAAATCGATTGTAATCTTGTTGTCCTCAATTTTGATATTCATACCACGTTCCAGGCTGTCTTTTTTCAGAAGACGTACCAGACCGTCTTTTACATTCACGATTGCCATACCTACGATACCAAAGCATTCTACTGCAACGCTTCCTGCATAGGTAGCGATCACATGCGGGTCAATTACGATTGAACCAAGTTCATTACTCATGCGTCCTTTCATAAACAGAAACCTCCATCTATATTTGAATTATTCGTTTTGTCCTAAAACAGTTATATTTGTGAACTAATACTATAACTGAGCATAATTCATATATATTCTAACAGAAAAGCCTTAAATTGCAAAGATGCTTTTTTAGCCAAAATAATTTAATTATATTTTTCATTTTCTACTTGCAAAATCTTGATACATCTGATAGAATATCAATGCTGTGAGTCTATATCGTGTAGTAGACTTGTAATCTATTGTCAAGGAGGTGCTATTATGGCTAAATGTGCTATTTGCGATAAAGCTGTTCATTTCGGAAACAACGTGAGTCACTCTCACAGAAGAAGCAATAAAATGTGGAAAGCCAATGTGAGACATGTAAAAGTTAAGGTTAACGGAGCTGCTAGAAAAATGTACGTTTGTACATCTTGCCTGAGATCCGGAAAAGTTGAAAGAGCTTAGTTTTAGGTAATACAAGGCAGGTTATCATTTGATAGCCTGTCTTTTTTCATGTCCGACCCACAAACACATATCCCATTCATCCTATTCTCCCATCCATATGCAGCAAGCTGCTTATCTTCCGCATACAAACAGATTATAACTGATCATAACAAGAAACAGGATCAGAATAATACTGACTGCGACACTCTCGATAAACATCCCGACCAAAATCCCAAGGGCAACCCAGAATAAGGTATATCCGATCAAACGGCACATAACACACCTCTTTTGCCATTTAAAAATTCTCTTCTATTATATAATATATGCTGCCTGCTCAAACAGCAGACAGCATTTTTGTTCAAATAACTCTTTTGTTAAAAAATTTCTTCCTCATCAGAAACATTGTGGATCGCTTCATCCACCTTCGGGTCAGATGCCGGTGTACCCTTACCGGAAGTAAACTTGTTGACAAACTCCGGAACCATATCAATGATCTTGGTCAGGCTGTCCTGATTCTTGATATTGACCAATCTGGTCGTACCATTCTGAATCACCAGAATCGCGCTCGGCGTAATCTTGCCGCCCATACCGCCGCCTCCGTTGCTGTTCTTGTCTGCTGTTTTGGCAGAAGCAGCTACGCCAAACGATACATCCACCAGCGGCAGAATGATCGTATCACCGACTGTGATCGCATCACCGACTACTGTCTTGGTCGTAATAAAATTTTCCATTCCTTTAAATAATGATTCCACTGTACCCTGAAAATTCTCAGCCATAGTTTCCATCCTTTCCTCTGCCTTATCCGCAGCTTTATTCTGTACTGTCAGCGAAGTGTTCTGATCTTTTTGAACAGTCTGACTAATCTTTTATTTCGCAGCAAATGCCAGCCCACCGGTATAATATGACAGCTTCTGACATGGCCTTTTGCTGTAAGTTCCATTTCCAATATCTGTTCGGAAAATTCAGGCTGTACCGCAACCTTCCCTGCTTTTGCAGGAAGCAGCATATACAGCACTCCGGTCAGCTGACCCGTCAGCGCCGGATCTCCCGTCCCAAAATGCAGATATCCTTCTGCACGGCGCAGTCCATAATGCTTCCAGATATAATTCAATTCGTGTTTGAGATCACCTGCCGCAGCCTTCACCTCATATTCTTCCAGTGTCTGCTGCACTGCATCAATCTTCTCCGGCACCGCACTCAGCTTCTCATAAAGATTCACTGTCCCTGCGGCAATTCCCTCAATCAGCTTCACCGCACTGCCCGCCAATTGCAAGATCCGGTCAATCAATGCTTTTAGTTTCGTCGGGATTGTTTTTATTCTCTCATAGATTCCTGTTAGTTTCGTCCAAAACGTATGAATAACAGTTCGCTCTGCAGCAATGCTTCCTGTCTCCGGGGCAGTCTTCGATTCGCTCCTCGCCCGATCTTCCAAACGCACTTCCTGCAGCAGTTTCTTTTCTTCGGTATCTACTTTTTCCAACGATATATTCTTTTTCTGAGGCTGCTCCGTTTTCAATTCTGTTTGGAGCTTCGCTCTTTGCTTTTGCAGCTTTTTCTCTCGTCGCCTGCTTTGTATCGCCTTAAACTTCTCCAGCGAAATCCCCAAAATGCAAATCTCAATCTGCCGTTCCTGCACTCGTACATCATAGGAAAGCCGAGCTGAAATGAGATGCAGCAGCCATGTCAGTCTGATCTGTCCTTTCATCACAGTCTCTGTCTTCTCCAGCATGATCTGATACCGCACCGGAACCAAAAGAAATATCGCTGCGATCAGAAGGATCAGCAGAAGCAATATACCAAACAAAAGCCCTATCAGCTTCAGTATGCCCAAAATAATATGCAGCATGTGTTTTTTCTGCCACCCCCTTCCAAAAGATTTCCTTAATTATAACAGAATTTTTGCTATTTGTCTTTTATCCATGTATCCGAAAATAACTGCGATAATCCAGCTTTCCAAGACTTCGATACACATCTTCTGTCATCTCAACCAATATCTCCTTAGCCTCGCGCATCCCCCATGCCAGCCCGACAACCATCGGCTCTTCTCCATTGCGCACTGCCTGCTTCCAATAAATCGTCGGCGTGACGATTTCCAGCTGATTCCGCTCATCCGGAGCGATCGTGATCAAATACGCACGCAAAAGCTCCTGCTTCTGTTCTATTTTATCGATCATTTCCTGCTTCTTTTTATGAGCAGTTTTCCCAACATACAGATTCTGATACCAGTTCATTCCATTTTCTCCATTTGTAACTGTTCTGAACCATACAAAATATTTTCGAGGTTGGTTCTGAATGGTTACCTTCTTTTTATGAATTACACATTGAATAGATAAATACCGACATTCCGCAGTCGCGGAGCTTTGCACAATGTATATACAATGACCACTGCTGAAATGGACAAATGCCGACATTCCGCAGTCGCGGAACCCCGGCATTTCGTGGATCAAAAGTATT
>CAZEPO010000001.1:0-10890 GCA_964514125.1 uncultured Lachnospiraceae bacterium | reverse complement strand
AAATGCCGACATTCCGCAGTCGCGGAACCCCGGCATTTCGTGGATCAAAAGTATTTTCGGCTTCCCCAAAGATTATTCTTTTTTAAACTCAAATATTCATTGTACGCTTTTTCCAAAATCATCTTCTCATTGGAAAACTTGAGCAGATGATACGCTTCATGATATTTGTAGTATCCTGAGTCTACAAAATACTCCTCTCGCTGTGGTTTGCTGTAATAGCTGTCAGCCATCATCAAATACCAATGTACATCCTTCGACACGGTATCTTCCGGTACATTGAAGGTATACTGACTCTTGCCGATATACTTGATGATAGATGCCTTCACACCGGTTTCTTCCAAAACCTCTCTTGCAGCAGTTTCCTTAAAATCTTCGCCGGCCTCCACCGTACCTTTTGGCAGAACCCAGCCTTCGTACTTGTTCTTATAACTTTTGTACAAGACAAGTATCTTTCCCCTAAATATCACCACACCGCCACAGCTTGTTGCCTCGATCATTGCAATCCCTCCTGTTCGCGTTGTGCCACTCATATGACTGCAAACAGTATAACTCTTTTTGCTCAATCCTGCAACCAAAAAAGTACCGCAGTTTCTGAACTGTTTCTTAAATTATCGCACTGCTACACTATTATAATAAGTCTGGAACACCTGCGCCGCGATCGGCACTGCAGTCTCACTTCCGGTTCCGCCATCCTCTGCAAGGACGACAACAACCAGATCCGGATCTTCCACATTCGAGAATCCCACAAACCAGGAATGTGTGCCGGCATAGCCATTCGACACATATTCTGCAGAGCCAGTCTTGCCTGCAACCGAGAAATCATACCAGCCCAGCGAAGTAGCGGTACCGCTCAGCACTGTTTCCGTCATATATTCTGTCAAAATCCTGGACTCTTCTGTGGTCATGAGCCGTTTGTATTTGGATGGTTTCGTTTTGGAGACCACATTTCCATCATAAGACTCTACACGGTCTACCACATATGGCTTCATCAAAATGCCGCCATTCGCCACAGTCGAAGTCACCAGTGCCATATGGAGCGGTGTCACCAGCGTATTGCCCTGTCCTATTGCTGTCGTCATCTCTTCTCCGTCAGAAGAATCTGCATCCAGTGCAAACTGCGAGGTACTATGCATCAATGCAGTCGGAAGTGCCTTATTAAATACAAATTCTTCACACAACGAACGGAAATCACTGTTGTCCAGCTCCAGTCCGATACTTGCATAAGCTGTATTGCAGGATCTGGAAAGCGCTGTTTTCAGATCCTCCTGTCCATGCACTTTGTTATTATAACAATTGATCGTCACATCTCCAACCGTAAGCTGGGAGGTACAGTCATACTGGAAATTCTGAAATGCACCCGGCTGCTGTCTCATATAAGCCAGTGTTGTCAGTATCTTAAACGTCGATCCAGGCGGATAGAGTCCCTGTGTCGCACGATTCAGCAGCACGCTGCTGCTGGTATCTGTGATCAGTTCTTCCCAGATTGCTTCAATCTGATTCGGATCATAGTCCGGTTTGGAAACCATCGCAAGGATCTTGCCGGTATCCGGCTCCAATGCGATCACGGCACCATTGTAAGACCCAAGCGCATCATAAGCAGACTGCTGCAAAGCAGTATTCAAAGTCACGATCACAGAATCTCCGCGCAGCTTCTGGTCATTATCTTCCTCTTTGATCTGCGTCAAAACAGATGCGTGTGAATCCAAAAGTTCTGAATTACAGCTTGATTCCAGACCAGATTTTCCATTGGATGAATAACCGATCACATGTGAAAAGACATTGGCATAAGGATAAACACGGTACTCTTCTCCACCGTCTGTAACCTCTGTCCTCGCCAGTACATTCCCGTCTGATGCCACAATCGAGCCTCGGATATATTTGTCAATATTCGCATCCTGCTTTGTATTGTATGCGTTCGCATTCAGTTCTTCTGCTTTCCATACATTCAGATAAACCAGATAACCGACCATCAGCAAAAACAAAAACACAAAAGTATAAGTCACAATGCCAAGCTCTGTATTGCGGCCTTTCCCGGTGACTGGTTCCGGCTCCTGTTCAAAATGCACTTCTTTTACTCTCATCTTTTTCATAAGCTAGTCCCTCTCACCTCCATAACCGTCTTTTCTTCTGTAATTTCTATTATGAGCATAGGCCTCGTTCCAGTCTCTGTCGTAGGGCAGCTCATATTCCTGACTATAGTGATTATTCTGACCATATGGTTCATAGTCATACTGTCTGTCCGGATCATAATCATAGCGGCCATTCTGGTTTTCCTCATAATACTGATTCTGATACGGATCATAGCCCTCATATTCCTCATATGATTGACCATAAGCATCTCCATAATCATAACCATTCATATTTGTCTGGCTATATTCATAGTAGCGCCCGCCATCCTGCCGCATTTCATTCATTGCATTTTTACGCTGTTCGTCACGCTGCAGAATATAAAGTCCCTGTACAATTGAGAACATGATCAGGGTAGACAGCATCGAACTGCCGCCATAGCTTACCAGCGGAAGTGTAACACCAGTCATCGGTATCAGTTTGATACCGCCTCCGACCGTAAGAAAAATCTGTGCTGCATAAGTAGAGCCAAGACCGACTGCCACCAGACGATAATATCGGTTCGTCAGCTGCATCGCGATGTTGATAAACATGATAAAGCAGCTCATACATACCAGGATCAGACAGATACCAAAAATAGAACCAAGCTCTTCCGCAATCGCAGAAAACATAAAGTCCTGCTCTACATAAGGGATCGCCTTCGGAGAACCCTGACACAAACCGGTACCAAACCAGCCTCCGGCACTGATTGCAAACAATGACTGACAGATCTGATAGCCGCCGCTCTGATAATCCCGGAACGGATCCTGCCATGCCTGCACACGCACCCGGATATGACTGAACAGGAAATATGCACCGACTGCCGCTGTCGAACCTGCCAGAATACCTGCCAGCACATAAAATGGGTTTTTGGTCGCAACAAAAAGCATCACCAGATAAGTAACAAAGAAGATCAGCGCACTTCCGAGATCCTTAGAAACTACAAGAATCAGAACATGGATTGCCGCCAATGCGGTTGCGATCACAATACGTCTGAAATCCTTGGCATGGGAAAGCAGTCCGGCAATCGCAAAGACAAAGATGATCTTGACAAATTCGGAAGGCTGCACAGAAACACCGCCGACTGTAAAGGAAAGCTTTGCACCATTTGTCACCTGTGCCGCAATCGCAACCAATGCAAGCATGCCGATTCCCAGCAGTGTATAAGCCCAATACATCTTGGTAATAAAGCGCAGCTTACGGATCAGCAGCGGGATCAGCAGTGCGATGACCGTTGACAAAACTGCAATCTTAAACTGTTTCACGCTCTGATCATAGTTCAGACGCGTGATCATGATAAATCCGATGCAGATCAGCATCGTCATATTGTTGATCAAAAGTCTGGATGCCAGCGGATACAGATTCTTAAACAGGATCAGGACTGCCGCCAGATAGATTGCCTGCGCACCATAAAAGATCAGGATCTCATTCTCGGCTTTTTCCAGATAAAGCACTGTAAAAGCCACAAAATGCATAAAAAACATCAGCATATTCTGACGCAGAAACAGGTAGCTCTTTGCATCTTCGTCCTTTTTCTGAAAGACGGTATAGCACTGAAAGGTATACAGTGCCATCAAAACAATGATCAGATATTTTGAAACCTGAATGATCAAATTCGTCATGTATTACTCAACTCCTCTTCTGAAATGCCCTCTTGTACCTTCCAGATCAGTGCCTGTCTTCGTTCTGCTGCCAAACAGGCTCTCTGTATACTGCTGCAGTACACGTCTCGTCTCCTGCGCCGATTCGATCGTAAACGTGACTCTGACATAGGCAGTCTGCAGTTTTTCAATTTCGTCCCTGCAGTCACCGAGCTGCAGCGGAACTGAATTGTAGATTGTGTTGCAGCAGATATTACAACGGTTCAATACCGGAAACTCTGCCCGTTTTCGATCCTTCAGATGAAGCAGCTCTGGCTTTCCTGTACATCCTTTTGTATTCTTTGTCACACACTGTGCTGACTGCATCAAGGCCTGATAACCATATACGTTCAGCTCAGTCCCCTTCGTATCCAGCACCGACAGTTCCCGATAATTCAGTTCAGCCGGCAGTGTGATCCGCTCGATACCAAGTTTTTTCAAAAACTGTGCCGCAGTGCGATTGTAAGTATAGAAATTGTCATCTGCCGCCAGGATTGGAGGTACGCTTTGATCAGTGGTTTTTTTCCGTTCTATATAATCCTTCGCCCAGGAGAGCTCATCAATCGTATGAAGGAGAAATCCATCGAACTGATCCAGCACACCGTCAGCCTCCAGCTGTTCCATCAGACTGCGTTCCTTCTGCCGCAGCACCGGAGGAAAACTGAAAAAGCATCGGATACTTCTGGAATGCAGCTTTTCAATCTGATCTGCAATCTGTCTGCCGCAATCCTGCTGCCCCGCTTGGCTGCTGCCGCATTTACTGCCGAAATTTGCTCCGGCAAACACCATAGAATCCAGATAAACCGTATCTGTCATCGGCGGCGCATATTCCAATACTGTTTTCAGCTGTTCTCTGTCTGTGACCAGAATATTCATTTGAACGGAAGAACGATCCTTCCCTCTGTCCTGCTGTTCCAAATCCTCTGACTGTATACCGCTCTCACCATTTTCCGGCAATCCGCTCAAACTGCCGGCCAGTTCAGCCTGCACGTCTGCTGCAGTCTTTCGTGAAACATTCAGAATCGCTTCCTGCAGTGCCTCGAGCCCTCTGCGGCGCAATTCATTGAGCTGGCGCACTGAAACAAACAGCCCTTCATCCAGTTCAACATTCAGCCGCTCAAAAACAAAAGGCGTATTTCCCGTCTTTTTCAACTGCTTTTCAATAGAAGCAAGCGGAGTCGGATTGTTCTGTGCCGGCTCTGCAAGCTCTGCTGAAACTTCTATATTAATTTCGCCATATGTTATTTTCAGTATAGCAGGGCGATTGGCATAAATCCTTAAATCCCCCTTAATTTTTTCTTTGACATTTTCTTTCAAAAACTGATCAGCCAGAGACTGCAGCAGCCATTCACTTTTTGTACGATGCCAAACAGCACCCGGTCGAACAGACTCTTTTCCTACAGAAAAAGTCAGCAGCTCACCCTTCGCAGCATCCTGACCGACTGTGAGCTCCGCGCCGGAAGCAAGTTCCAGCACATCCTTTTTGTGAAGCGGTTCCAATGCAATGCCTTTGACCTTGCCTTTCGCAGCCTGTTTGATCAGAACTGCTTCGGTGCCAAAGTGATTCGGCCGTTTCATTGACATCATTTCCGGTCCATTGTGTACTTGATAATATCCCTTTGAAAAACCGCCGCGGTTATAAAGATCCATGAGCAGACGCCGGTCATCTTCCTGCACACGATAATTTTTTCGTCCCTTCTGCTGATACAGATCAATATATTTTCGATAGATACTCACCACTCCGGCAGTATATTCCGGCCGCTTCATTCGTCCTTCTATCTTCAAGGATGCGATTCCGCAGTCGATCAGATCCGGCAGAAGATCCAGTGTACACATATCCTTCATGCTCAGAAGATACGGATTTTCTTTTTGGTTCATTTGTCCTTCTGTCAGAGTATACGGCAAACGACACGGCTGTGCACAGCGGCCACGATTGCCGCTCCTGCCGCCGATCATACTGCTCATCAGGCATTGTCCGGAATAGCAATAGCACATTGCACCATGGATAAAAGTCTCTACTTCGATTCCGGTCTGCTCAATGATCTGCCGTATTTCCTGCAAAGAAAGCTCTCGTGCAGGCACAACACGGGTGATACCCTGCTGCTGCAGCAGACGTGCTCCTTCAGCACCGGTCACAGTCATCTGCGTGCTGGCATGAACCTCCAGCCCCGGAAAATGCTCCTGTACAAACTGAACAACACCAAAATCCTGAACGATCAGCCCGTCCACCCCATTTTCATAATAAGGCAGCAGATATTCATACAGGCTGTTCTGAAGCTCTTTTTCCTTCAAAAGTGTATTGACCGTCATATAAAGCTTCCGTCCGTGCAGGTGACAAAATTCAATCCCGTCGATCAAAGCAGCCTGATCCGGATTGTCCGCATAAGCTCTTGCTCCGAACATACTGCCTCCTATATATACTGCATCAGCTCCGGCATTGACCGCAGCACGCAGGCTCTCCGATGAACCTGCCGGTGCAAGTAATTCTACCATAATCTCCTCCTTGATCTTTCTGGCATGTTTCTTCCAGGGTACATGAACCAGTTCAGCCAATAAGCCACAGACCGCTGCTTACACAGCTAATGTCTGAACTGGTTTATAAAAAACAGGCTGCAATCTCTCCATAACTCCTTCTATTACAAGACGAAAGTATATGCAAATGACTGCAACCGTTCTCTAATGTTTATTCTTATTCTTCAGCTGCAGTTCCAAATGGAATGTTTCTCTTTGCAGCTTCGCGTTCATATCCTCCAGAGACTTCACTTCCTTCTCTGTCTCTTCCAGCTTGATCTGTGTCGAGATCAGTTCATGCTTGAACTCATACATCTCTTTGTCTTTCTCCGAAAGTTCCCGCTCCAGATCTTCTACTTTTTTCTTCATCTTGAAATAATCATCTGCTGTATTCAGATTAAGCAGAATATTCCGCATATCCGGTGAAAGCTTGTGGTATCCGTCCATGCTCTTGAATTCTGTGATTCTTGAATTCAGATACGCTGCTACCTTCTGCAGATAATCTTCACTTTCATAACCGCTGAGCGTATAGATTTTGCCTGCTATGATCACTTGTGTTTTATTCTTGGATGACATAAATGCCCTTCCTTCCAGTACATATTTCTAATATCATAAATCAAAATGCAGAGAATTACAACATTTATTTGCTTCTTCCAAGATGATTGTATGCAAAATCCGTTGCGACACGTCCTTTTGGTGTCCGATTGATAAAACCGTTTTTGATCAGATACGGCTCATATACGTCCTCAATCGTACCGGAGTCCTCGCCGATCGCAGCAGCCAGCGTATCCAGACCGACCGGTCCTCCGCCGAACTTGTCGATCATAATCTCCAAAATGCTACGGTCCAGTGCATCCAGTCCATAGCGATCTACCTCCAGAAGGTCCAATGCTTCGGCCGCAACCTCCGCCGTGATCCTTCCGTCATAACGTACCTGTGCATAATCTCGAACACGCTTGAGCATGCGGTTGGCCAAACGCGGTGTACCACGGGAGCGTCTGGCAATCTCAAGCGCACCGCGCGTGTCAATCTCCACACCCAGCACTCCTGCAGACCTCGTTACGATCGTCTGCAGCTCCTTTTCCGTATAAAACTCAAGATGATTGACCACACCAAAGCGATCCCGCAGCGGCGCGGTCAGCATACCGGCACGCGTCGTAGCGCCAATCAGCGTAAAATGCGGCAGATCCAGTCGAATGGAACGTGCTGCCGCTCCCTTGCCGATCATAATATCAATCGAAAAATCCTCCATCGCCGGATAGAGTACCTCTTCTACCTGTCGGTTCAGGCGATGGATTTCATCTACAAAGAGAATATCTCCTTCCTGCAGATTGTTCAGAATCGCTGCCATCTCACCCGGCTTCTCAATGGCCGGCCCGGATGTGATCTTGATATTCACATCCATCTCGTTGGCAACAATACAAGCCAATGTTGTTTTGCCCAGACCAGGCGGTCCGTAAAACAATACATGATCCAGTGAATCACTGCGTCGTCTGGCTGCCTCGATAAAAATTTTCAATGTATTTTTTGCTTTTTCCTGACCGATATATTCATTCAAATACTGCGGACGAAGACCCGGTTCAATCCGAATATCCTCCTCCGTCGTATCGGTTGTGATAATTCTTTTTGCCATGTATTTCTTTCCCCTTTTTCTGACACGCTCTCACAGTTTGCTCAAAACTCGCACAGCGCAGGATATCTATCCCTTTGCCCTTCTCTTATAGAAATGACAGCTGTTTCAGTGCGAGCTTCAGTATGGTTTCCGTATCCATATCCTCTGTAATACCTGCCTTGCGGACTGCACGCAGTGCATCACTGTTCGAATAGCCCAGCGCTGTAAGTGCTTGTACTGCCTCTGATCGAGCATCGCTGCTGACTGTCTCTGCCGCCAGACTGGAAGAAGCGAGTTTTTTCTCAAATGCATCCTCCAGCTTCAGCTTGTCCTTCAGCTCCAGGATCAGCTTCTGCGCAGTCTTGCCGCCTACTCCCGGTGCCTTAGAAATTGCCTTCACGTCATCGGAAAGCACCGCAAAGCGAAGATCATCCGCAGTGAGCACAGAAAGAATACCAAGCGCAGCCTTCGGGCCGATTCCGTTGACATTCAAAAGCAGTCGGTATACATCCAGATCATCCTGTGACAAAAATCCATACAGCTGCAGTGCATCCTCTTTGACATTCAAATAAGTATATATTTTGACCATTTCTCCCCGTCCCGGCATCTCCGCCGCATCGCGAGAAGAAATAAAGATTTGATAACCAACCTGATTCACATCGAGAATCAGCCGTGTCTCTGAGACCGATTCTACGATTCCATTTAAATACGCGATCATAATTTCCTCTTTCTAAATCCAGACAACAGAATTAATAATTATGTACTTTAACATAAAAAAAGGACAAAATCAACCATATGTTCGATTTTATCCTTTTCTGTCTGCTTAGGACCAAGTTTTGAAAAATACATGCGCACCAATCTGCACATACTTTGCAGTCCGCCCACAGCTGTTGTATGCAGCCTTTGTCATAAAGAACAAATGTGGGAATTCTGTCTTTTTCTCATTCAGCATCAGATAAACCTTATTCCCGGTCTTGTAATTCTTAAACTGCTCCAAAACCTCTGCTGCTGCTTTTTTACACTCTGCGGTAACCTGTGTCTTGTAATTCTTCTGTGCCTTTGTCAAAGCACCATTTCTCGCCGGCGTAAACTGATTCTTCTGATAGACTACTTCCCGAATCGTAGACGGAAAGCTCTTGCTGTAAACACGATTCAGAATGACCAGACCTACTGCAAGCTTACCCTCATACGTCTGATTGCCTGCTTCGCAGTAAATGATCGAAGCCAACAGTTCTTCATCCTTGAGATAAGTATCAGAATAATATGTTTTTTCAACACTGACGGATGCAGCCGGTACTTTGGACGAAGAAACAATCTTACCTTTTCCATTGCTGTCAAACTGATACGTCGTACCATTTACCTCTACGGTCGTATTCGTAACCTTTGCGTAGGTTTTGGTATCAAAATAATAGTAGACGCTGCCGATCTTCCTCAAACCAGAAACTGCCTTGCCGTCACTGCCCAGATATTTGTTGTTCTTCCAGGTCTTTGTGAGACGTGTCCCATTGGATCCTACATAATATCTGCCGACCCAGCTGTTATAGACACGGGTTCCATCCTCACCATAATAATATTTTTTCTTATTTACAGTGATCCAGGACTTGGTCTGCATCTTGCCTGTTTTTGTTCCAAAGAAATAATACTTGCCGCCATATTTACGGCTGCCGGTCAGACGAACGCCTCTTTTGTCGAATGCATAGTAAGTATTCTCACCAACCTTGCGACGGCCGTTCACCAACAAGGCTCCCGTTGAGCTGGCATAGTACATCTTGCCGGAGGAACGGATCCACTGATTCTTGATCAGTTTGCCGGACTTTGTGAAAAAATACCACTTGCTGTTTTTGTACAGCCACCCCGTCTGACGTACGCCCTTGGAGTTCACATAGTATGTTCCACTGATCCATTTATTTTTTACAAGTTTTCCATTGCTGTAGTAGGAATATGTACCGTTGGAGTTCTTCTTCCACGCAGCCTGCGCACTGACTGTCATGACAGAAAACATCATGAGAAATAAAAGTCCTGCCAGAAGAACTCTTTTTCTATTCCTGCGTCGCTTACCCATAATTTCTCTCCTTTGTAATAACAAATTTAACATTGTTTGTTAAACTTTTGTAACATTTAATTCATATTATATGCTACTTATTACGATTTGTCAAATAAAAGCGTTTAAAATATGATACAGATGATTCTGCCCTTCGAATCATTCACAATCTTTTTCATCGTGTTTTGCAAGTTCTGCTGACATTCCTCTCCAATCAGAGAAAGTCTCGTCTGAATCCCATCTTCCACCAGCTGTTCTACTGATTTGCCAAAGATCAGTGCCCCGCCATCCTCATCGTTTCCTTTTTCTTTCATATAGGTGATCAGATCATTTGCCTGCTCTTCGCTTCCTACAACCGGAGCAATCTCGGTCTCAATCTCTGCTTTGATCAAATGGATCGAAGGTGATACTGCCTTGATCTTCACACCATATTTGTTCCCCTGCCGGATCACGACCGGTTCTTCCATCTGAATTTCTTGTCTGGTCGGTGTGATCACGCCGTACCCGGTTTGCTTAACCGACGCAACCGCGGATGCAACCGCCTGGTATTGCTGCTTCAGCTGCGACATCTCTCTGACAAGCGAAATCAGCTGATATTCACTTTTAATGTCTGTTCCTGTCATTTCGCTCAAGATCGTATAATAAAGCGCATCCTGCATACTTACCAAAATCTCTGCATCGCCATTCGATAGATCCACCTGTTCTACCTTGGCTTTTTTTATGTATGCGCAGTCAGGAATCATATCATTTTCATACAGATCGCGCACCGTATGCAGAGACTGCATACAGGTCCTTACCTTTTGGAAAAGCTCCTGTTTCAGCCAATGCGTATTATCGAGTGTCTCTGCCCATTTCGGAATCTGAAACACCACCCGACGCAGAGGAAATTCTAATAAAAACTGTTCAAAAATCCCATTCAGCTCATTGCGTCCCATCTGTTCACAATTCTGTATCATGCAGAACACTCCGTAGTTCTGCGT